>CAZFMS010000017.1:0-25876 GCA_964520125.1 uncultured Planctomycetaceae bacterium | reverse complement strand
TGGGCGCCACCAAGCGTGTTGCGGAAATGTATTGCCAGAACATGAATGCGCGTTCCCGCACGCGTTATATAACGGTGCGTTTCGGCAATGTGCTGAATTCGAACGGCAGCGTGGTACCCCTTTTCAAGGAACAGATCGCCAAGGGTGGTCCGGTGACTGTTACCCATCCGGAGATTTCCCGTTATTTCATGACCATATCGGAAGCCAGCCAGCTAATCATGCAGGCGGCCGTGCTGGGCAACGGCGGCGACATCTTCGTGCTGGACATGGGCGAGCCGGTCAAGATCATCGATCTGGCCCGGGAGATGATCACCCTCAGCGGCCTGCGTCCCGGCGAGGACATCGAGATCAAGATCGTCGGCATCCGACCCGGCGAGAAGCTGTACGAGGAGCTGAGCGTCACCGGCGAAGACATGGGCCCGACCACCCACGAAAAGATCTACGTCTGGCGCAACCGCCAGGAAGACTGGGCCCGAGTCTGCAAGCTGATGGACGCCCTGATCGTGTCAGCCGACGACCTCCCGGACGAACAACTGAAGCAGCGCCTAGCCGAAATAGTCCCCGAATACACCCCCGGCCCCCTCCCCCCGACCCGCTGCCCCGACGGCTCCAAGTGCCACGAAATCAAGGCTTGAGGGCGGAAACTCCAGGCGAGGGCGGCGGTATCGGACGCTAGGCAGACTGGGCAAATCGGAAGTGGGGTCCGGCGGGGTACGTACCCCATTGCAGGGTCCTGTAAGATCTGGTAGGGTCTGGACGACATGGGGACACAATCGGAACCGCAGCCAGGGCGGCATCTGAATCGGCCGAACAGCCCCATTCTACTTTACGACAAGACGCTGACACCATGACAGGTCCTTTCTTCCTCCGTCAAACCTGCGTTTCGGGCATCCGATGAACTTCCACGACGTCAACGCAGACATCGTCGATCAGCATCTTCCGCAATTCGCTCCGACGGAATACGTCGGCAAAGGCGGACAGAAGCGGGTTTTCAAGTGTGAGCACGAAGAGGAGACATGGGCGCTGCCGCTAATTCTGGTTTCTGACGATCCGAGTCAATCTCTCGACGACGATGATTCGGACTATGGTTTCTCCGCCGACCAAGTCATCCCGCGGCTTCGACGCGAAGTCGACATCATGAGAAAGTGCAATTCGCGTCATCTCGTCAAGATGGGCCCGATCGATGTCAGCACCCTTGAAATCGACAACCTCTCAATCCTCTATTTCCTGGAGGAGTTTATCGATGGAGAGGACCTCAAACAGATCATCGGCCAAGGGCCGATGTCCGTCGAGGAGATAAAGAAACTCGGCATCCACGTCGCGATCGCGATCGATGAACTCTGGAATCGCAACCGAACTCAGCAGATCATCCATCGCGATCTGAAACCGGCGAACGTCATGCGGCGAGCAGATACGGGGGAGTATGTCGTACTTGACGTCGGACTCGCGTTCGATCTTCTCGACAAGTCCATCTCGCTTCCGGGACAGATGCCCGGAACGGCCCTCTATATCACGCCCGATCAGCTCGATACCGCTAAAAAGAGGCAAATGGACTTTCGAACTGACATGTTCGCGCTTGGCATTATTCTTTATGAAGCTGCGACCGGAGAGCATCCGTTCTTCACGAGCGACATGTCAACGGTGGACCTATTCAATTCCATCCTCCACTCGAAACCGAAGCCGGTTCGCGACCTTCGCTCCGACCTACCCAAAGAACTTGCAGAGATAATCATGCGATTGCTGGCGAAGAAGCCGCACCTGCGTTACCGAACTTGTGAATCGCTGCTGACTGCCCTCAACGAAGTAGGAAATGGAGGTAGCCCATGACGCTCCTCGCCCAACACGGATGGGGCAAGTCTGACAAGATCACCGCCGCGCTGAACGATGGATCGATCAGTGGCCTCATCGTGAGCCCGCGTGACGAAACGCCGGAAAATGCCGAGTCGTTGATCGAATCGATCGCCTCCGATCATCCTGATTCGACGCGTCTCTTCGATCCCTTGTTTCACGCAGGGATGATCACGCCAGCCAATCATGGCAAACTCCCGGACTACGACTACTACAGACCCAACCTCAGCCGTCGGAATTTTATTGGCACGGCCAAATACGCTGGATACGCGGCTGACACGCTTGGATTTCAATATGGTTTAGACGTCTCAGCGATCGTGTCACCAACAATCGAACTGGTCAACTTTGGGGACAGTTCGGCGCAGATTGCTCTACAACTCGCCGATGCCAGCGCGGAGCATCACGCCGGTCAAACCGACGATCGCCCGCTTCTTATCAGCTTCCTGATCAATGAGAACGCACTGGGCAACCGGCAGGATCTTGATGCATTCCTGGATGCGATCACACTGCTGGATGCCAGCGGATTCTACATAATGATGAACCGGGCGAGTTCGACACACAATCCTATGGTCGAGCCCGACCGATTGGCCGGTTTGATGTACATGGTCTACATCATGCGGGTTGTTAACCGGTTAGATGTTTATTGCGGCTACTCAGATCTTCTGGGTATTCCGCTTCACGCGGCGGGGGCGACCGCCACAGCGTGCGGATGGTCCGGCACGTTGCGACGCTTCACTTTCAGACGATTTCGGCCTCCCACGGGTGGTCGCCGTCCGCGGCCTCGATACTTCTCAACTCCGGTGCTAGAATCCGTGCTGATATCCGAGCTTGACCAAATCTCGCAGCGGGGTGTTATCGAGCAGTTCATCTCAGGCACCGCCTACGATGAGGCGTTCCGAACGATGCCGCCGTACACTGTCCCATGGGCAGATCGTGAGGCAGCGCTCCATCATTGGGCGGCCTTGGAGAACCGGACGACTGAAATCGCATCAATGTCGGTGGCCGATGCTCTGGCGACTGTGTCGGATTGGATCGACACCGCCGAAACGATTCGTAGCGAGGCAGGGATGCTCGGCGTTGAGTTTGAGCCGCCTTCGGGCGACCACCTCGCCATGTGGAAACGGGCAATCCAGCAGTTTCGCGATATGACTGAACTCTCTTAGGCGATCCTCGAGAGTGCGCGACCCTTTGCCATCGTGAACATCACCGGGCTGCGTGGTCGCTGCGATCTCGGCTTTGTGATGATGCGAAGCTGAGCGCTACTGTTGAGCGCAACAAGCCCTATCCGAGCCAACCTGAAACGCTCCACCTGAGCTTCGGCTGATCGGACGCGATCTTCGGGCATGACGACAAAGCTCCGATGTGCGAACGCTCGATATCGCGTCGCCTGATACAGCGCTCGCGTCCAGTCCCTGAGTTTCCCCTCGAAGCAGCAAACCTCGCAATCAGGGAGATTCGACTTCGCTCCCAGCACGTAGCCCGTAGTTGACACCGCTCGTACCAAGCCCTCCTGCTCCATCCGTGCAAGCCAGCATCGCACTGTCTCGCGCGAACGGGCGACCTCAAAGGCCAACTGGTCCACCGATTTCGGCTGCTTCACGCACAGCGCTACGATGATTCGGCAACACGTTTCCTGCCGCAACAGGTTCGACCTCGCCTCGGTCGACCGGACGCCGGACGGCAGTGAGACCATCATCCGATCAACGCGACCGTGGATGCCCTCGACCTCTTTCATCGTCAAGGTTCGCCGGCCAGGTAACCCAAGCCACAGCTCGCTGTCGGCAAGGGCCGAATCGAATGCGGCCATCAGTTGGTCTTCGGTGTCGAACATGCGTGCTCCGGTGCATCTGCCTGGCGGACACATTATACACCTCGAAGCTCGATCGGGGCAACAACGATCGATGAGCATCTTACGCTCAATTGGGAGGGTATGCCCTCGCGCCTGTCCCTACCGAATACTCCGTCCTCCTTCGTGCAGCAGCATTTGCGCGCCTCGCCGATTCAGGGCTGCTGGGCTAGGCCACGGCGGGTTCGCGGCGGCCTTTTTCTTCGAAGCGGACGCTGACTCGTTTGGAGACGCCGGCTTCTTGCATGGTTATGCCGTAGAGCACGTCGGCGATGCCCATGGTTCGTTTGGCGTGGGTGATGACCAGGAATTGGGACTCCTTGACGAACTCCTGGATCACGTTGTTGAAACGGATGTTGTTGGCCTCGTCCAGGGCGGCGTCGACCTCGTCCAGCAGGACGAAGGGCGAGGGCCGGCTGCGCATCACGGCCAGGAGCAGGGCGATCGCGGTCAGGGTCTTTTCCCCTCCGCTGAGCAGGGTGATGCTCTGCAGCTCCTTGCCGGGGGGGCGGGCCATGATCTCGATGCCGCACTCCAACACGTCGCTCTCGTCCATCAGGGTCAGTTCCGCCCGGCCGCCACCGAAGAGCTTCTTGAACAGGGCCGAGAAGTGCTCCTGGACCGCCCGGAAGGTCTCGACGAAGCGCTTCTCCGACTCGCGATTCAGCTTGGCGATGAGGTCCTGCAATTGCTTCTCGCTGCCCCGCAGGTCCTCGAGCTGGCCGGTGAGGAACTCCGACCGCTCTTCCAGATCGGTCTGCTCGCTGATGGCGTCGAGATTGACGTTGCCCAGGCGCTCGATCTTCTGCCGCAGGGACTCGATCTCGGCCTCTACGGCCGGCCAGTCCTCCTCCTCTTCCGGTTGGTAGCCCTGGTGCTGGGCCTCCAGGTCCACGGACAACTCGTCGGCGATCCGGGCGACCAGGTCCTCCCGCCGCACGCGGACCTCGTTCAGCTTGATCTGACGCTCGTGCAGGTCGGCTTCCACCTGTTCCAGTTCGCTCCGCAGGCGGCGGGTCTCCACGGCGTAGCGGTCAACGGCGGCGCGGAGGTCGTCCCGCTCTCCCCGCAGCATGGCGCTGCGCTGGGACAGGTCGGTGTTCTCTGCGGAGAGGTCGGTCAGCGATTGGCGGGCCGCTTGGATCTGCTCTTCGGACTGCCCGATGCGCTGCTGGGCCTCGACCACGTCCCGGTCGGCCTGATCACGGTCCGCTTGAAGCTGGACTTGGGCGGCCTGCAACTGACCGATGGCCTCGTTGACGCTCGATCGTTGTTGGGATAGTTCTCCGACGCGGACCCGGGCGGCGGTGCGCTGCTCGCCAAGCTCGTCGCGTTGGGCGGAGAGCTGCTCGATCCGGCGGCCAAGCTCCTCGGCGGCCTGCTCGCCCTCGGTGCTGCGATGCTCCAGATGCGACAGGGTCTCCTGGCCGACCTCCTCCTTTTGCCGCGTTTCGTGCAGGCGGGAGACGAGCACGGAGACCTCCGAGGCGATCAGAGGGCGCTCCTCGCTCAGCTGGCGGACGGTTTCCTCCGTCGAGGTCAGTTGCGTCTGGGTCTCCACCCGTCTGGTGTTGGCCTCGTAAATGGCCGCCTGGAGGTCCTGCTCGACCGTATCCAGGTGGGCGACCTCTGCTTCGCTCTCTTGCAGCTTGTCGGCGAGTTCGGCGATGCGCTGCTCGACCTCGACCGCCTCTTTGGCCAGTTCGCGCAGCTCGCTCCGCCGACTGATCAGCCCGGTGTCCGAGCCCAGCGACCCGATGCCGATGCTGCCATCGAGTTCCCAGACCACGCCCTCCATGGTGACGAACCGGGCGGCGGGATCGATGGCCGTCAAGCGCTTAGCGTGCTCCAGGGATTCGACCACCCAGGTCCGGCCGAACAGGAATCTGGCCAACTGGGCGCAATCCTCGGGGTACTCGACCCAGTCCAGCAGGCCGGCGATGAAACCTTCCTGGCCGGAGAGGTCGGGCCCCCCGATGGCCGGGGCCAGGCTGTCGAGGCAAAAGGCCTGCACCCGCCCGCTCAATTCGGCCAGCGTCTCGCGGTCGGCGAGCAGACGGTCGCGGCTGCTGACCACCAGGTATTTCTGGTAGTGGCCCAGGGCCGCTTCGACGATGCTGGCGTGGGCTACGTTGGCCTCGAACAATTCGCCGACGGCCCCGCGGACATAATCGAACTCCTGGCCGGTCTCGTCGGCGTCGCGGCGCTGGAGGATTTCGCGGACCCCGACCAACAGGCCTTCGTGGCGGCGGTCCATCTCGGCCAGCAACTGCCGCCGGCTGTGCAGCCCGCTGCGGTATTCCTTGGCCGCAGCATGCTCGTCGGTCCGGGCCGAACGACGGTCGGCGGCCTGGGTCGCCCGGTCCTTGGTCTCCTCGAGCTTCGCGGTCTGCTCGGCGACTAGTTGGTCGATCTCTTGGAGGCGTTCGCTGAATTGCTGCCGGCGTGACAGCCCGGAGGCCAGCTCGGTAGCGATGGCCGAGTCGCGCTCATCGAGCTGCCCCTTCTGCTTGGCCAGGGATTCGTTTTGCAGGTTCAGGCCTTGGATTTCATTGCGGAGTTGGCTGGTTCTCCGCAGCAGATCGATAACCCCGGCCTTTTCGTCTTCCAGTCGGGCCTGAGTGGCGCTGAGATCACCGGCGCAGCTTCGTTCGCGCTCCTGCAGGCCGGCCTGCTCGTTCTGCGCCGCGGCCAGATCGGATTCGATCGTCTCGGCGGATCGGGTTTGCTCGGCGAGCCGGTCGGTCAAGGACTTGACCTGCTCGTCGAAGCCGGCCAGCCGCTCCCGCGAACGCTCTAGCAAGTCGGTCTGATCACTGGTCCGTCGCTCGGAGGCGGCGATCCGCTCCTGCTGGGCGGCCATCTCGGACTGGACGGTCAGCAGTCGATTCTCGGCCGCCGACACCTCGCCTTCCAGGTCGGCTATCCGCACGTTGGCGTCGCTGGTCTTGGCGTCGTTGTCGGAGATGTTTGTTCGCAGTCTGGTGGCCTGGTCGCTCAGCTCCGTTGACTGGCCCTGCAGGCTGTCCTGGCTGGTGCGCAGGCCGTGGTACTCGGAGAGGGCATACCTGCTGCGCAGCTCCCGGAGGCGCTCCATGTGGGCCTGATAGTTGCGGGCCTTTCCCGCGGCGAGCTTGACGCTGCGCAGCCGCTTCTCTACCTCTTCGACGATGTCCTGCACGCGGAGCAGGTTCTGGTCCACCCGTTCGAGCCGCCGTTGGGCCTCTTTCTTGCGAACCTTGTACTTGCTGATGCCGGCGGCCTCTTCGAAGATCATCCGCCGGTCGGTCGGGTTGGCCTGGAGCAGCACGTCCACCCGGCCCTGCTCGATCACGCTGTAGGCATTGATGCCGACGCCGGTGTCCAGGAACAGCTCCCGGACATCCTTCAGGCGGCAGGACTGCTTGTTGAGCAGGTAATCGCTCTCCCCCGAGCGATAGAGCCGCCGGGAGACGACCACCTCGGTCTGGTCGGTCGGCAGGGTGCCGTCGGCGTTGTCGAAGGTCAGGTCGACCTGGGCCATGCCCATGCCCTTGCGGGTGCCTGAGCCGTTAAAGATGACGTCGGTCATTTGCCGGCCGCGCAGGCTCTTGGCGGACTGCTCACCCAGGACCCATTTGATGGCGTCGACGATGTTCGACTTTCCGCATCCGTTGGGCCCCACCACGCAGGTAATCCCCGGGCCAAACGCGAACTCGGTCTTGTCCGCGAAGCTCTTGAACCCGGTAGCAGTTAGTTTCTTGAGGATCATATTGCTTGCAAGCCTCCATGCCGCAATAAGTTAGGCAACCGCGACTCCATCGCGGCCTTCGACCCTGCTGCCCTCCGTAGGCCGGCCGTGGAACCCCGTATTCTATCGTCAATCGTTCCGAGGGGCCAGCAGTCCACCCCCTGGGGTCCCCGGCCGCGGCCCGTTCCCATCAGTATCCATACGAAAGTCAGTCCCGGGGTGGTTCGGGGCCGCCGAACGCCCCCGCCCTCTTGGAGGTAATAGGCATATGAGCACCGCGGCCTGACAACCGTACAATGAGCCCGCATCCGTCGCCGTCAGCACGCCCACGCCTTGGGGAATAGCGAGGTCAGCTCGTGATCGGGCATCCGCCGACAACATCGCCAGCCGCCGAATCCGCCAGCGAGAGTGAGCGGCCCTGGCCGGCCCTGATGGCCTTTCTTACGGCCGGCCTCTTCCCGGCCGCCACGGCTCGGAGGACCGAGCATGTTTCTCTCCGGGGGGCGTACGCCGTTCATTTCCTCTCCGCGCTGACGGTGTTCGCGGTGATTTCATTGCTCGTCGCCTGGGAAGACGCCCCCCAGCCCGCCACGTGGAGAGATGTCGGGTCCGGGGTTGGCAGTATGACAGGTGGTCTCGCCTGGGAACTCTCCCATATCGCACCTGGAACGGCGTTCGCGGCTGTAGCCGGAACAGTACTGTCTATTGAGGGCGGCTACCTGCTGATGGCGGTCTTCTTGGCTCCTTGGGGCGCGGCCGACGAACCGATCCGGGCCAGCCTCCGCAGCGCGATTCACAGGGCCTGGCTCCATACGCCGCACATCCTGCTGGTGGTGTTGCTGGCCGGCCTGCTGTCGGTTCCGCTGTTTCGCGCCCAGGAGGCGAGCCGGCGGGCAGTCAGCGATCAGCTCGAGCCGCTGCGCAGTGCGCAGCCGCCGGATTGGCGGGCGTACGACGAGGCACGGCGCGAGGCGTGGGGTCAGTATCCCATCTATATCAGGCATGCCGAAGGAATCGCGACTATCGGCTGGTTTGCCGGAGCAGCCTGGTGGGTGTGGGGATTGCTGGGCAGCATCGGGGCGCCGCGTCGAATAACGCCGATCACCAGACCCGCGATTTGCGAGATGTGCGGCTATAACCTGACCGGCATAGCGCTCGAAGGGCGCTGCCCGGAATGTGGCGAGCCCGCGATCGGCTCGCTAGGACCCGAGGTCCGGCCCGGAACGCTCTGGGAGCGGCGCCGCCAGGTAGGGCGGTGGCGTGCCTGGTGGCGCTGCACCGTGGACGCGATTACCCGGCCGGTCTGGTTCGGTCGGCAGTTGAAAACGTCCGCCCCGGCCACCGGGCACCGCCGGTTCCTGGCGGTCCACGTGCCGGTGGTTTTCGTCGTTGGTTACCTGGGAGTCATCGGGTGCTTTGTGGCCGCCACCGGGCGTAACCCCTTTGTCTCCGAAACCGAGGTAGCCTGGGCGATCGGGCCCATCGCAGGGTTCATCTGTGCTGCGGGGATCTTGTTCCTGGCCGCGGCGGCCGCTGGGCTGATCGGCATCCGCCCCACCATCAAACCCCGGCGGAACCTGATGGCCGGCTCCATGCAGGCGGCCTGCTACCTGAGCGGATATCTGGTGGTCTGGACCGCCTTCGCCTTCATCCTGCTGGCGGCCCTTATCGACGCCGAGGGCAGTCTTCGAGGATTCGCCAGGCTCCTCTCCCTCGATAAGGGCCTGCTAATATTCGCGGCCTGGCTCCTACCCAATCTGGCCTGCTTCGGCCTGTATCTCCGGCTGGTCGCCTGGGTCACCGCCGCCACCCGCTACGCCAATCGGTGAGCAGCACCGGACGGGCGGCAACATGAGAAATCACAGACCTTGATCACCCAGCTTCTCAGGCCAGTTTCTCCTCTGCTCGGGGGAGGATGGAGGCGAAGTCCAGGTTGCTGAGGCAGGCGTGGGAGGCGGCGGCCAGGTCGGCGCCTTGCCAGTTGCGCTGCTCGGGGGGCAGGGCGGCGTAGGCTTGGCGGGCGTCTTTGCGGCAGCCGTCGGCCTCGTAGTAGGACAGGTAGCGGGCGATGTCGCCCAGGGCCGCGGGGGTGCCGGCGGCCCGGCTGCACCGGCCGTCGCAGGAGTTGCAGTAGGCCAGGGCATAACGCTCGTACAGGCCGACGACCGCAGCGGCGGTCTTCTTGTCCAGCGGCTTGAAGTTCTTGGCCGCGGCGGCGTTTTCCTGGAGGATGTTGAGGCTGGACATGGCCGAGCAGATGCTGGCGATGCGCTCGTCGCTCCAGACCGCATGGAGCACGGCCTGATGGGAAGTCAAGCCCAGGGCCTCGAACTCCGGCAGGAACTTGGGGGCGTGCTGCACGGCCCGCATCTCTTTCATGCAGATCAGCCCGACGCCGGCCTTGTGGCACTTGTCCAGGGCCTTGTTGAAGCGTTTGTTCTCTTTGACGGCCTGCGGATCGTAGGCCAACATGATGGCGTCGACCCAGCCGCCGGCGGCAGCGTTGTTCAGCAGGGCGATGCGCAGGGGCATGGCGGTGTGGGTGCTGAAGCCCACGAACTTGACCTTGCCGGACTCCTTCAGTTTGTCCGCCGCCTTGCCCCATTTCTTGAACTTGGGCCACTTGCGGTGGCTCTCTTCGCCACCGCCTTGAAAGCCCTTGCCCAACTCGTGGATGAAGAACAGGTCGATGACGTCGGTCTGGAGGGCCTCCAGCCGCCGGTCGACCATCTCCACCCATTGCCCGGGCGTTTCCGGGTGGTCCTTGGTGACCAAGAAGAATTCATCGCGATTGCCCTTCTTGGTCATCCACTGGGCGATGGTCTTTTCCGAGTTCCCGCCGGAGTAGCAATCCGCGGTGTCGATGTAGCGGATACCGGCGTCGTAGGTCGCGTTCAGCAGGCGGTCGTTGCACTGCTGGGCAGACCCGAAGTTCAGGATCGAGACCTCCACGCCGGTCCGGCCCAGGACCCGGGTCGGCACGAGTCCTTTCTTGTTGGCTTTCTTGGCCTTCTTGCCTTTCTGCTGGCCTCCGGGGCCGGCGGCCCTCAAGTTCAGCGGCAATCCGGCGACCGCTGCGGCAGCCGCGCCGGTCTTGACAAAATCCCGCCGGGAAATTCCTACCTGCTCATCACCACGACCCATCGTGTTGCTCCTGCTGTAATTGGTATCCCACTTCGCCCTGCCCCCTCGAGGCAGTTAAGAACAGCCCCCCGATTGCTCACCGGGCCCGATTCGCCTTCATCAGCCTGACCGACCGATTGCGATCGCGGTCCGGATAGTCTTGAGAACGGGTTTCCCCGTCGGACGTCACGTACACCGCCCGCCGGTCCCCCACCACGGGGCATTCAACCTCGCAAATCCCGCAGCCAATGCACAGGGAGGTGTCCATCAGGGGTACCTTGTACTCCATTTTGAGCACCACCGCTGCCCCCACCTCCGGCGGCCGTACGAATCGACCCTCGATGGTAACGGTGTCCACGTCGTTGCCGGTGATCCGCTGGGTCTCGGTCAGGCCGTCCGGATGACGCACGAACGCGAAGTATCGGGTCGTCTCGTCGCCCTGGAATCGGCCCGGCTCGAAGAACACCGGCTCTCCCGCCGCCTGGCCGAACCTGGGGGGGTTGCTGAGCGAGACCGTGCTCTCGGTCGCGGCCACCGCCCATTTCAGGCCTTCCCGCACGGTCCGCATCTGGCGCTCGCTGTGGATCGCCTTGGGACTGGTCGGGCAGACCTCTTCGCAGACCACGCAGGGGATGTTCTTGCTGTATGGCAGGCAGCGACCCACGTCGAAATGGGCGGTGCCCAGTTTGATTGGGCCCTGATCGGTAAACTCGCCGAGGCCCTTTTTCTGGTCGAGCGAGACCCGCTGAATAGCCCCGGTCGGGCAGACCTGGCCGCAGGCGGTGCAGTTGAACTGGCAGGCGCCCATGCGGAAGTTCAGGATCGGCGTCCACAGCCCCTCCAGGCCGGCCTCGAACCAGGCCGGCTGCAGCACGTTGGTCGGACAGACCCGAATGCACTGGTCGCACTTGATGCAGCGCTCCAGGAACTCCAGCTCCTCGACCGAGCCGGGCGGGCGGATGACCTTGGTCGAGAAATCCCGCGTCGCCTTTCCGGTGGCCCGGGAAAACGGATAGAACAGAATGCCGACAATCGTCGCGAAGATCAGCTTCCGGCGGGACACTTCCGGGTCGGTGATCTCACTCTTGCGGTGGGGCAGGAAGGCGAAGCTCAACGCATCCTCCGGGCAGTCCTCGATGCAATTGAAACAGACGAAGCACTCGCTCTTGCGGAGGTCCTTATGGGGATCGCTGGCCCCTTCGCAGTTCATCAAGCATAGGTCGCAGTCGGTACACTTGACCGGGTCGCGCTCGATCCGCCACCAGGCGAACCGGCTCAACACCCCCAGCAGCGCCCCCAACGGGCAGAGCACCCGGCAGAAGAACCGGGGAATGACCAGGTTCATGGCTACCAGCCCGAAGATCAGGCCGCCGATCAGCCAGCCGCCCTGATGCAGCTTGTAGTCACCGAAGAGACTCTGCACCGGCATGTTCATGGCCGGCAGCAGGGCGGTGGTGAAGGAACGGTAGATCAGGCAGATCGGGTCCAGCAGGCCGACCTGCAGGCTGCCGAACAACGCCGCGACGAGCATCCCCGCCAGGACGAAATACTTGATCTGGTACATGCGGTGGTAGCGGTTGACCTCGATCGTCTCTCTGGGGCGCAGCTTGCGAAACCCCCAACCGACGAACTGGTGGAGGATCCCGTAGGGGCAGATCCAGTTGCAGAAGATGCGTCCCAGAAACAGCGTCGGGATCAGGATGACCAGCGACCAGAGCAGGCCCTTATAGACGGTGTGGGTGGTGATGGCGGTAGCCAGGGCCACCAGCGGGTCGATCTCCAGGATCTTGCTGACCCACAAACGCAGGCCGGGGAAGCGATCCAGGTTGACGAAGGTGGTCAGCAGCACGAAAGACATGAACATCGCGAAGACCACGGTCTGCACGATGATCCGAACAGTGGTGATGCGCAACCAGTTCCGCGGCGAGTCGCCAAACCTGGTGATGCGGGTTTTGCCTTTTGGTGATTCCGTCGTCGTCACGCCGGCTTCCCCTTTGACCCGAAGAATGCAGACCCGCGGCTAACCTCCGCCAGCACGATAGCGGGCCATCCGGCCAGCTTATCCCCGGCGGCTGGCCACGGGAAGAGAATCTCGCCCTGGCCGACGGCGGCGCGGATGCCGCCGCGGTCAAGGATGGGAGCTAGAGAGGATTCTCCTCAGCCGCTCTTGTTATCCAATCCTCAATGGGTACGATGATCATACTCGATATCTATCGGTCCGCCAAGCGAACTTTACCTGATCCGAGCAGAAGAGGATTGTGTCATGAAAGTGGGCGCGTTTCTTGCTGGTTTGATTGGAGCTGTTTTGGGGGCGGTCGGGTGGGCGGTGATTGTGGCTGCCACCGGTTATGAGGTGGGGTACGTCGCGTGGGGCGTTGGTCTCCTGGTTGGCTATGGCGCGAAGCTGGCTGGGGGCAATGGAAAGACGATTGGGGTGGCCTGTGCCGTCCTCGCATTGGTTTCCATCTTCACCGGCAAGATGCTGGCTGTTCATTATGTCTTTGTTAGCGAGGTTCGCCCGGTCGTCGAAGAAAAAGTGACGCGCGCCCTCTACGACGAAGCTGTTGCCGACGCCGCGGGTTTCGCCGACCTCGCTTCGGAAGACGAGTATCCCGCCTTCATGGTCGCGCACGCCTTCACTGAGGCTGAAAGTCCCGATAGCGTCCCGGCCGAAGATCTGGCTGATTTCAAGGAGGTGTGGATCGATATATTGCGTGAGTTTCAAACCGAGCCGCCGTCTTACGAAGAATGGCGGGAGAAGCGCATACAAGAGGTGATTGAATCAACCTTGGCTGAGGCCCCGATCACCCAAATCGTCATCGAAAACCTCGGTGTGCTTGACGTGGTTTTTGCGGTACTCGGCCTGGCCACTGCTTTCAAGGTTGCGTGTGGCGTTGGACGAGACGAAACCGAGCCGGAAGCCCCCGTTGAGGGAATATAACGAAATCGATTGTGGCGCCACCGCCTCAGCGACGCTGCCGAGCACCATTACGCGAGAGTGGACGAACTCGAAGAGTTGAGCCTGCCGATCGCCGGCCATTAGCCAAACTCTTGATTCTCCCTCAGTCCAATTGACGATTCCCTATGGGCAAGCACCCAACAGACAGTCCACCAGGGCCTCTACGTCGTTGGGGTCCCAGGTGTGGTTGCCGTTCAGGTCGGCGCAGACACATCCGGGGGTCGAAGGGTCACCGGTCAGTTGGCAGTTCACGAAGGCCTGGGCATCGGCGCCGTCCACGTCGCCGTCACCATCCAGGTCGCCCGGCAGCGAGGCGCAGACTGCCGCGCCCATCCCCAGGCCGGGATTACCCAGCAGGGCACCCCACTCGAAGGTCTCGTACTTGGTGTAACCCCACAGGCCATAGGTGTACATGGTCCTCAAGGCCTGCTGATGGGCCTGGCCCTGAGTGTAGTCTCCCGAGGTCACGTACGTAGTAAAGAAGTAGTCCAGCGACTGAGTCGAGCCGTCCATCGGATCATCCCACGCCGGACAGCCGAGGGCGACCTTGGTGGCCCCCAGGAAACCCACGCCCCCCTGCCGCATCATGGCTTGGCCGAGGTTGTATTGATCGGTGTCCTGGTTGCTGCAGGCATCGGCGAACATGATGGCGGGGTAGTTGTCGTCAAGTTGGGGGCAGGTGTTGGTCGAGACGAAGGCCTCGCCGGTGGTGTGGTAGATATGGCTGGAGACGGGCGAGCCGTGCCCCGCATAGTTCACGAAGGCGAAAGTGCCGGACGACCATACCGCCAGCACGTTGTTGAAGGTCAGGTTGTAGTCCATCGGGTAGGTCGAGTAGCCCGCTTCATACATACGCGTCATGGTCCAATCGGACATCCACGGCTGGTTGACCTTGGCTTCCATCAGCACGGCGGTGTCGGTCCGGGGGTAGGGGTCGTCGTCCCAGAAGAAGGCCCCCAGCAGGAGGATGTTCTTCTTGAAGGCAGGATCGTTGTTCTGCTCATAGGCCACCGACTTGTCGCAGATGCCCTGCACTATTGACGGTGTGCTCCAGGGTATGCGGCCGACATTGACCTCGCAGTAGAAGTCGATCGGGTCGGTGTCCTCGCCGTATTGGTGATCCACATCAATATCCCAAGAATGATCATCCGGCCGCGACAGCTCGGCGTAGTAGAAATCCGTCTCTGGTTTGCCATACCCCAAGTCCTGCTCGGCCCGCCGCATGGGGACGTCATCGTAGTGGCCGATCAGCAAGACATCCTCGATGCCCCACTCTTGGGAGGCGTACTTGTCTCGCAGGAAGGTCCTGGTGTTGGCGGCCAGATCGTAGCCCCCGCCGTAGTTGGCATTGATCCAAGAGGTGGTTACTACTTCGACGGACCGGCCCTTGGCGGTCTCCCAGTTCACCAGCGAGTTTACCGACGAGGCCAGGGAATCCACGGTGATGATGACGAAATCGTGAAGGCCTCTTCCTGAGGACCTGCTCGGCGGGTACCAGGTCTGGGCCTGGTCGTAGTTGGTGATCAGTCCTTCGGCGATGCGTTCCGTCCTGGCCAGGCAATCCTCCATCGGCGAACTTCGGTGGTTCGGCAGCCTGACTTTCAAGCGAACCGCCATCTCCGGAAAATACGTCAACTGCCTGGAAACAGGACGATACGTCAAGGGCGTGAAGCGGATGTCCACCAAGTTGTACTTGCGGTAGCCCGCCGTCCGGACGAATTCTCCGACGTTGGCCGGATAGGGGGCGTCGCTCCCGTAGACCTCTCTCCGGTTCTCCTCATAGGTGCGCTGGCGCCGAGCGGAGATCGCGGGGTCTTCCTTCCCGATAACCCGCGGCAAGGGTGTGGGAGACACGTGATGGTCTCCTGACAGGGTTATGCCCTCGCCGGGATCGAAGTCCACGGCAATCAACTCCGCCCCCGGAGGGATGGCCACGGCGAAGATTCGCGAGGGGAGCTTCGGCTTCCCCGGCACCAACAGGTAGCCGAAGTCCTCAACGAGAACCTCCGGCCCCCGGCGCGGGTTCGTAATCTGGTAGGCCCCCGCGGGTATGGTCACGCTGATGGTCTGCTCGGTAACCTCCGAGGAAGGGGGACCTGCGGGCATTGCGCCTTCGTCGGCCTCGGCCGCCGCCAGGGTGATCAGCAACGCGGACAACAGTACAACGATCGGGGTCCGAGCTTGGTCTAGGTTTAGTCTTACCATCTGCTGCAACTCCTCATGCCGGACACTGAAATCGCGGCTCTTGAATCGCCCACCGGAATGCCCCCCTGGCGGTCCATGCGGGGGGCGCACTTCCAGACCCGCCGTGTCGACCAACGCGTTGGCGTCTACTATTGCCCTTTAAGCAGGGATTTCCCATTTAGTGAACCTCTGGTGCGAGATTCCCACGCGACGAGATCTGCGATCATTATCCTATCGCAGAAAGCACTCGCTGCCAAGCCCATAAGACCCGATTATCCAGATAATGCCTACCACGTTGCCTGACGAGGTGGCGACTTCCCCACGAATACAGGCGAAAAAGCGCCTCGAGCCGTTTGAATCCGGAGAATCCAATCGGTGAAGCCACCAGGCGTTTTCGCCGGTCGGTTTGGGCAGCCACACCAATTTGGAGTTCCACGGCGCGACCATCACCTCTGGTGCGGGACTGGTGCCGTATCGCCAACTCGATGAGACGCCGGGACTGACCGCGAGGGCCGGCGACATGTTCCGCAATCCTCCACCGAGCAAGCTCACCCTGCGCGAGTTGACCGGCTGGCCGCGAAGATTCATGTGCAGTTGCTTGGCGGGCTACAAGGATACAAACAATGCGGAACGGTTCGCGGCCGACCCGGCGAAGCGCCGCGTGGTCGGAGGTCGCGACCAGGACCGCCGAACCGTGTTGGCCGGCGCCGCCCCTTGGACAAGTTGATCATCGAACTGGACAGTTCTCGCAGCGAGTCCCGCGAGCGGCGGAAAGGCTCGGCGATACTATCTGGGAGCTGTCGCTTGATAAGCCCGGCGATTTCGAAGCCTTCGTCGAAAGCCCCCTGCGCTGAGCAACTTCGGCCGCAAGGAGGGCGTCAACTTAAAAACGACTTGTGGCGCTTTTTGTCGATTGCTATCGACCGACGAACGTGGTGAGGCCTGCTTGACCAGTGGTCCTTCGGGCGGATACGCTTCTGCGCGCAGCCGGGGCGGCGGCGGACCGCGCGGACTCGCCCTCGTCGCCGGTTGGTTTCGGGCCGACCGCATTCAGGGAGTCTTCGGTACACCTATGCATGGAAGGCATCACGGTCCGCGCCCGGAGCCCAGACCATGTCCACGATCTCGCTTATTGCAGAGTTGGAGCAACTAGTGTCCTACCTCGAAGGACTGAAGGAGCGGGCCCCGATGCGGCGACTCGAGGAGCAGTTGCGGACCCTGGAGGTGACCTATGCCCACGTCGCGGAGTTCGCCCAGTTCGACGAACGACAGTACTCGAGAAACCTGGTCCACGGTGGGGCGTGGTACCAGGTATTGGTGATGTGTTGGCGAAGCGGCCAGCGCAGTCCGATCCACAACCACGCGGGATCGACCTGTGCGGTACGCGTGCTGAACGGAACGGTGACGGAGACGGCATTCGCCGCCACACCGTGCGGACAAGTCAAAGCGATTTCGAGCCGAGACATGACCGTCGGCGAGGTGTGCGCGACGCAGGATTCGGGGATGCATCAGGTATCCAACCTGCAACCGGAGGGAAATGACCTGGTCACGCTGCACGTGTACTCGCCACCGCTCTTGCGTATGGACACCTATTCGCTCACCAGCGCGGCAATCGGGGAGTTCCGCCCGACGGTCATCGAACACACCGACGGGAGTGGCATCTAGTGTATTTGCGGCGTAGGTCGGCCGCGGGGGCGGTACGAGGTGCCGCTCTCGGTCCTCATGCTCAGGTGACCCCGCTATGACGGCTGAAGCTCCATGTCTGGTTGGCGAGGAATCCCGAAGCGCCGTTGTTCTCCCGGGTTCGGGTGGACAGCCGCTGTCCCAGGACGCCTTTCTTTCACTGGGCTGCATGGAGGGCATTTACGATCAGATCGTGGTTCCGGTCGCCCCGGCGACAGCGGTCGCGGAACCCGCTCCAGCATTGGCCCGGGGTTACCTTCTGGCTGGTATGGTTGCGTTGATCGCCTACGTAGTTCACTTCCTTCCGGTTGCCCCGTTCGCGGTGGCTGCGGAGTCGGGGGTGCGTCACCCGGTGAGCGCGGCGATTCTGGCTATTCTCGTCGGGGTCTTGATTCGCAATGTTGCGGCGGTGCGAATGAGCGCGTCGGCAGGTTGCCGGCACATAGTGAAGAAGCTGATACCTTTCGCCGTGGTGTGCATGGGCGCGGGATTGAACCTGGGGCAGATCGCGTCGGTGGGCGCCGCGGCGTTGGTCATCACCGTGCTATGCGTAGTGACGGCCTTGGTGGCGAGCTATTATCTGGGACGGGCCTTGGGGTTGGGGCCGAAGACCGCGATGCTGATCGGTGCGGGTACGGGGATTTGCGGGAACAGTGCCATCGTGGCGGTGGCCCCGCTGCTGGACGCGGATGACGACGACGTGGTGCTATCGATCGGCACGGTGAACCTCTTCGGATTACTGGCCATGCTGTGTTGGCCGCTGATCGGCGGGCTGGTGGGTATGGCGGAACGGACTTTTGGGGTGTGGTCGGGGGCCTCGATCCACGCGGTCCCGCAAGTCGTCGCCGCGGGGTTCGCGTATGGTTCGGAGGCGGGCACCGTGGCTACGGCGGTCAAGCTGGTTCGGGTCACCATGCTGGCCCCGGTGGTGTTTATCCTGGCCCTGCTCTATGCCCGACATCATGCCGGGGAGGGAGGGGCCCGGGCCAAGCTCGACGTGTGCTACACCCGACTGGTTCCGTGGTTCGTCTGGGGTTTCGTGGCCCTGGCGGTCGTCAATTCACTGGGTCTTATCCCGATGATCACCTTTACGCCGTCGGCGTTTCTGGCCGCTGCGGGCGACCCGGTGAGCGTTTCTCTCGGGAAGGTGATAACGACGGCCGGCAAGGTGATTCTGACCTTGGCGATGGCGGCGATCGGGCTGGAGGTCAACGTTCGGAGGCTGATGGGCATCGGTGGTCGGGCGATGGCCACCGGTGCCGCGGCGACAGCGATCGTGGGCGGGGTCGGCCTGGGCCTGATCTTCCTGCTGATGTAGAGATGATGAAATGGGGTAGTGCGGGATGAGGCATCTTGCACCGTTAACCCAAGGGAAGCGCGATCATCGAGCGAAGACTATCGGCCCAACGGGGCCCAGGGGCATGCCTGGTCCGGGGGGGGCCGAGCAGTTGAGGAGTGGGGCCGACCGAAGGGCGGTCAACCGTTGACCAGCAGGTCAACGAAGGGGCGGGTGTCCAGGCCGTCGGCGGAATCGTCGCCGTTGAGGTCGGCGCGGTCGACGTGGTGAGGGTCCATGGGGATGTCTAGGAGGACCGCGGCGAAGGCCTCGACGTCGTCGGTGTCCAGGTTGCCGTCGCCGTCGATGTCGCCGGGGATGGCGACGTTTTGCAGCAGATGCACCCGGCCGCAGTCGGCCCCGTAGAGCACATCCGGCAGGCCGTCGTCGGTCCAGTCGGCCACGAACGGTCGGGACCGAGCCGAGCCGGCATGATCGATCACAATGCCACCCACCTCCATCTGTACATAGCCGGAGAAGCTCGGGGCATCATCTGTGCCGGTGTTGCTGTAGAACAGCAGTTGACCGTTGGTGTTGCCAACCAGGAGGTCTTTTTGACCATCGCCGTCCAGATCAAGAATCACCGGGCTGGACCGACCGGCCGGCACGAGTAGATCTTGGCCGCCGGCCTGGGCGAATGTCTCGGAGCGGAAGTCCGGGGCGCTGTCGGTTCCTTCGTTTAGGAAGATGTGTATCTTGCTGTCCAAGGCCCCGGTGAGCAGGTCCTTTCGGTCATCGTTGTTCCAGTCCACGGTGCTGCAGGTGGCCCGGGCTCCCACGTCGATGTCGATTTTGGAGCCGGGCTCGCCGACTTGCAGGAAGGTGCCCCGATCGAAGGTAGGGTCGTCATCGGTGCCGACGTTGAGGAAGATCTTGACCTTTCCGTCGGCCATTCCGACCAGCAAGTCCTTTCGGCCGTCGCCGTCCCAGTGAACGGTGCGCGGGAACAGGCCCAGGCATCCGCCACCCGCCAAGACCAGGGGGATGCCATTGGACTGGGCGTATGAATAGCCTGAGAACTGCGGCTCGGATGCGGTGCCTTCGTTCAGGTATATCCGCACTCTGGCGGTGGCGCTGCCGCTGCCTTCGCCGACGATCAGGTCTTTCAGGTCGTCGCCGTCCCACAGGACGAATGACGGGACGGAGTAGCCGGGCACATCGATGTCCACCCCGCTGGACTGGACGAACTGCTCGGTTCCAAGGTTTGGTTGGGCCGTGGCGCAGTCCACCCTCGCCAGGATCACAATGGCGGGCAGCAGACCGCAGACACAGATGAAGTTCGCTGTTCTTCCGGAGCGCATCGGCTTGCCCTCCTCTTGCTTGGTCAGTGTTGCTAAACGACGTGTTCGCTTGCTGGGGCTATTCTACACTGCCCGGCTTAGCCACGCCACCTAAGTGGAGACACGTACGAAGCTACCGGACCTAAGCCCACCGATGGATTGGCCAGCCGCAAGTAGCACGGTCTCCAGCTTCCCAGCACCGGCCTCCGTCGGAGAAGGGAATTACCCAGATGTAAGAGACTTAACTACAAGGACTTATCTGATCGTCCGGCGAAGGCCCTGGGCGGAGATGGTGTTTGACCGGCTAGGGATTAGCGGCATGCGGGATGTGGGTCCAAGCCGGTTTCGTCACGGGCAAGGGTCCTGTTGTTCGGGTCATCAGCCTGCAAGCTCGGCGGCCAGGGCAATTACTTATCGGATGTTGCAGTCTCAAGTTATGTTGTGCTCGTGGCGTGGACTCCCGCCCAACATGATGACCGGCGGGCGCCCTGGATCGTGCTCTTGTCGGTCGATGCAGAGACGAGCGCCGCCGGGACTTGCCGGAATCGGATCAGCTACCTCGAAGGAGCGCCACGCAGGCGGTGATGGCGCTCGTGCGGACGGCGGTTAATCCCGTCCAGCGCCCCAAAGGTTGACGAACTGCGGCCGGTGGGCTAAGTTTTTGTGTTGCGTGTTGGACTTGGCAGACCAAGCCACCGCGGCCTGGCGGCGCTGGAGCGGCGTAGGCTGGGAGTTGGCCGCCAAAGTGCTAAGGAGAACGTATGGCTGTGGGAATCATCGGCTACGGGGCCCACATTCCCCGACGGCGGATCAAGGTCGAGGAGATCGCCAAGGTCTGGGGGGCGGACGCCCCGAGCTACAAGAAAGGCCTGGAGCTGCTACAAAAATCGGTGCCGGCCCTCGACGAGGACACGATCACCCTATCGGTCGAGGCGGCCCGAAACGCGTTGGCCCGGGCCGGGATCGATCCGCAGGACATCGGGGCGGTCTACGTCGGCAGCGAATCGCACCCCTACGCGGTGAAGCCTTCCGGCGTGACGGTGGCCGAGGCCATCGGGGCGACGCCCGACTGTCACTGCGCTGATTTCGAGTTCGCCTGCAAGGCCGGCTCGGAGGGCATGTTCGTGGCCTACGGCCTGGTCATGGCGGGCTTGATAAAATACGGGATGGGAATCGGGGCCGACACCTCCCAGGGTGCTCCGGGCGACGCCCTGGAGTATTCCGCCTCCGCCGGAGCGGCCGCCTTCATCATGGGCGCCGATGAGGGGCGGATGATTGCCACGGTTGACGAGACCTACTCCTTCATGACCGACACGCCCGATTTCTGGCGGCGCGAGAATCAGTATTATCCCTCGCACGGCGGGCGCTTCACCGGCGAGCCGGCCTACTTCCGCACGGTCACCCGGGCGATCGAGGGCATTCTGAAGAAGTCGGGGATGAAGCCGGGCGATTTCAAGCATGTCATCTTCCACCAGCCCAACGGGAAGTTCCCCAAGCGGGCCGGCAAGATGTTGGGCTTCAGTTTCGAGCAGATCGAGGTCGGTCGCCTGGTGCCGTTGCTGGGTAATACGTACTCCGGGGCCTCGCCGATCGGTTTGACGGCGGTGTTGGACGTGGCCGAGCCCGGGGACCGGATTCTGATGTGCTCCTACGGCTCCGGGGCCGGTAGCGACGCGTTCGTCATGACCGTCCGCCCGCAGATCCGGGAGGTCCGGGACCTGGCCCCGAAGACTCGGTGGCTGCTGGACGAGAACGTCACCTATCTGGAGTATGGGGAGTACGCCAAGTTGCGGCGCAAGATCCGCCTGGCGGCCGAGTAGGAGAATCGAGCGATGAGAGATGTTGCCGTTATCGGCGTCGGCATGCAGAAGTGGGGAGAGCTTTGGGAGAAGTCGGCCCGCGACATTTTCGTCGAGTCCGCCCTGCTGGCGATGGACGATGCCGGAGTTGACCAACTCGAGTCCATGTACATCGGGAGCATGTCGCCGGGGCTCTTTGCCGCCCAGGAGCATATCGGGTCGATGATGGCGGACTACCTGGGGCAGAAGAACATCCCCGCCACCCGGGTCGAGTCGGCCTGTGCCTCCGGCGGTCTGGCCTTTCGGATGGCCTTTATGGAGGTGGCCAGCGGGATGAACGACATCGTGCTGGCCGCCGGCCTGGAGAAGATGACCGACGTCAGCGGAAGCGAAGCGACCTATGCCCTGGCCACCGCCGCAGACATGGAATGGGAGGGGATCAGCGGGGTGACCTTCCCGGGTCTGTACGCCATGATGGCGGTGGCCCACATGGCCAAGTATGGGACCACCCGCGAGCAACTGGCGGCGGTGGCGGTCAAGAACCATCACAACGGCTCCATGAATCCGCGGGCCCAGTTCCGTTCGGAGATCACCATCGAAGGCGTGATCAACTCCACCAAGGTTGCTGATCCGCTAAATATACTGGACTGCTCGCCGATCACCGACGGGGCCGCGGCGGTCATCCTGGTGCCCGCCGACATGGTCAAGAAGTTCAACAAACCGGGAGTCAAGGTGATCGGCACGGGACACGCCACCGACACCATCGCCCTGCACGACCGCGAGGATCTGACCACGCTGAGCGCCGTCACCGAGGCCGCCGAGCAGGCCTACAAGATGTCCGGGAAGGAGGCCCGGGACATCGACTTCGCGGAAGTTCACGATTGCTTCACGATCGCCGAGATCATCGTCTCGGAGAGCCTGGGCCTGTTCGAGCGGGGCAAGGGCGGCCCGGCCGTCGAGGCCGGAGAAACCGCCATCGAGGGACGAATCCCCATCAATCCGAGCGGCGGGTTGAAGTCCAAGGGGCATCCGGTCGGGGCGACCGGGGTGGCCCAGATAGTCGAGATCACCGAGCAGCTTCGCGGCCAGGCCGGCGGCCGGCAGGTCAAGAAGGCCCACACGGCCCTGGCCCAGAACATGGGCGGCAGCGGCGGAAGTTGTGTCGTGCACATTCTGGAGGCGATGTAGATGATTCCTTCGAGGACATGGCGGGCTTATCCGCAGACCTATCGGCTGGAAGCGGCCCGGTGCAAGAAGTGCAGCAAGGTGCTCTATCCCCCGCGGCTGGTGTGCAGCAAGTGCCAGGGCCGGGAGTTCGATCGCTTCGACATGAAGCTCACCGGCAAGGTGGTCACCCACACGGTCATTCGCACCGCCGCCGACGAGTTCGCCGGGCAGGGACCCTTCGCCGTGGGGATTATTCAAATGGACGACGGCGCCCGGCTGACCACGGCCATCGTCGACGTGCCCTTCGAGGAGATCAAGATCGGCATGCCGGTGAGGATGGAGTTCCGCCGGCTCTACTCGGACGGCGAGGCCGGGGCCATTCACTACGGACACAAGGCGGTGCCCCTGAGGGATTGACCGCCCGGTCTTTTCACCTGCCGGACCGGGCCCCCGGTCCGACGGACGCTCATCACTCCATGGCGGATCACGCCGGCGGGCAGATTCCTGACTCGCCAGGAGATGCGGATGGCCAGCGGCACGGTACGCGTCACTCGTCAAGCCGCCGTCGCCCGGGTGACTCTCAACCGCCCGGAGGTCCGCAACGCCTTTAACGACCAGATGATCGAGGACCTGCACGAGGCCTTCTCGGCCATCCGCGATGATCCCGACCTGCGCGTCGTCGTGCTCAGCGGCGAGGGGAAGTGCTTCTGCGCCGGGGCCGATCTGCACTGGATGAAGCGGATGGTCAACTACACCTACGAGGAGAGCTATCAGGACTCGCTGAAGTTGGCCCGGATGCTTCACGAGGTCTACACCTCTCCCAAACCGGTCATCGGGCGGATCAACGGCCCGGCCATCGGCGGCGGCACGGGCCTGGTCGCGGTCTGCGATATCGCGGTGGCCGGCGAGGATGCCGTCTTCGCCTTCACCGAGACCAAGCTGGGGCTCACCCCGGCGACGATCTCTCCCTACCTGCTCAAGCGAATGGGGGAGAGAAACCTCCGCGAGTATTTCCTCACCGGGGAGCGCTTCTCCGCCGCCCGGGCCGCGGAGATGGGACTGGTCAACGCGGTGGTGCCGGCGGCGGAGTTGGACGCTACGGTAGACGCCAAGATCGAGATGATCCTGACCGGCGGCCCGGGCGCCCTGGCCGCGGCGAAGGTTCTGATCCGTGAGATATCCGAGCGGAGCCTGGACGAGAACGGCCCCTATACTGCGGAGGAGATCGCCAAGCTGCGCACCAGTAAGGAGGGTCAGGAGGGAATGAATGCCTTCCTGGGAAAGAGGAAGCCCCACTGGATTACCGAAGGCCAAGCGCCGGCCGGACCATAGCGCGAACGGCGCGGGAGAACTCGAGCACTCATGTTCAAGCGCATCATGGTGGCCAACCGCGGTGAGATCGCCCTACGCGTCATCCGCGCCGGCAAGCAGCTCGGCCTCGAGACGGTCGCGGTCTACTCCGAGGCCGACGCCGCCTCTCCGCACTTGGAGGAAGCCGACGCCAAAGTGTGCATCGGCCCGGCCAAGAGCGCCGACAGCTACCTCAACATGGAGGCGATCATCCAGGCCGCGGAGCAGACCGGGTGCTGCGCCATCCACCCGGGCTACGGCTTCCTGGCGGAAAACGCCCTGTTCGCCGAGTTGTGCGAGCAGGCCAAGACGACCTTCATCGGCCCCCCGGCGGGGGCCATCCGGGCCATGGGTGACAAGGCCACCGCCCGGGAAACCATGCGGGCCGGCGGCCTGCCGGTGATTCCCGGGTCGCAGGGGACGCTCTCCAATCCGAACGACGGCTTGAAGCTCGCCGAGGAGATTGGCTTTCCGGTGATGGTGAAGGCCACCGCCGGCGGCGGCGGCCGGGGCATGCGGCGGGTCGACCATGCCGCGGAATTCGAGCAGAAATACGGCGAAGCCGCGTTGGAGGCGGACAAGGCCTTCGGCAACGGCGACCTGTACTTAGAGAAATACATCGTCGACGGCCGGCACATCGAGTTCCAAATCCTGGCCGACGCCTTCGGTAATGTCGTACACCTGGGCGAGCGCGAATGCTCGGCCCAACGGCGGCATCAGAAACTGGTCGAGGAATCCCCCTCGCCGGTCATGGATTCGGACACCCGCCAAGAGCTGGGCGAAGGTCTCCGCCAGGCGATGCGGGCGATCGGCTACCGTAGTGCCGGCACGGTGGAGTTCTTCCGCGACTCCGACGGGCAGATCTACTTCATGGAGGTCAACGCCCGTCTCCAGGTCGAGCATCCGGTCACCGAGCAAGTTACCGGGCGCGACCTGGTCACCGAGCAGATCCGGATAGCGGCGAATGAAACGCTCTCCTTCCGGCAGGACGAGATTCAGTCGCAGGGCCATTCGATCGAATGTCGCATCAATGCCGAAGATCCCTTCGACGATTTCCGGCCCTCGCCGGGAGAGGTTACCGAGTTCGTGCCGCCGACGGAGATACCGGGGGTGAAGGTGCGGGTGGATTCACACGTGCGGCCGGGCTACAGCATCCCCTTTCACTACGATTCCCTCATTGCCAAACTGATCGTCTGGGGTCCGGATCGAAATACCGCCCGCACGGGGATGATCAAAGCCCTGGAGTCCTTCCACGTCGCCGGGGTCAAGACTACCATCCCCATTCACCTGCAGATCATGAGCGACTCGGACTTCGCCGCCGGCCAGTACGACACCGGCTTCATCGGCCGGCTGTTGGGAGAGCCCAACGGGGGAATTGGCTAATGGCCAAAGTCATCCTTCATCCCATCGGCACTCCCGCCGACGAGGCGACCGACGAGAGTACTTTCTCGCAGAACTCCGAGCGCATGGGCGAGCTGAACGAGGTTCTGCTGCAGCGCCGGCGGGAGATCCGGGCTGGATGGGGGAGCAAGTACGTAGACCGGGTCCACGCCAAGGGCAAACTCCCCTCC
>CAZFMS010000016.1:0-26336 GCA_964520125.1 uncultured Planctomycetaceae bacterium | reverse complement strand
AACTCGTCGCCTCGCTTCATCTGGGCGACTTTCCGCTCACGTTCCTCGATTTGCTCGGCGATCCGCGGCCAATAGCGTTCGTAGATCGGACGGCACTCATTCCGTTTGGCGGCCGGTCGGATCCACTTCAGATCGAAGGCCCAGTTCCCGGGCTCCCCGATCTGCTCCATCACCACTACTTCCAGCTCGCTCTTGCCGACCACCTGCTTGGTGTTGGGGTCCACAATCGGCTGACCGACCACGGTTTCTATCTCTGACATCATCTGACGGAAGATGGCGATGGTGCGGACGTTCGAGGTGGTCTTGTAAGTCGCGATTCGCTGCTGAAGGTAACGCTTCTGCTCGTCGCTGAGGTGGGCCCGCCGACTGAAGCGCTTGGCATCGATGACGATTCCCGATACCCCGCTGGGCACTTCCAGCGAGTCGTTCTTTACGTCTTCCCCGGCCCGGCCGAAGATGGCGTGCAGCAGCTTCTCCTCGGGGCTCAACTCGCTCTTGCTCTTCGGTGAGATCTTCCCTACCAGAATGTCGCCCGGCCCCACCTCCGTGCCGATCCGGATGATCCCGTCCTCGTCCAGGTTGGCCAGCATCCGTTCCGAAACGTTGGGAATATCACGGGTGAATTCCTCCCGCCCCAGCTTGGTCTCGCGGATCTCGACATCGTGTTCTTCTATGTGGATACTGCTGAACGTATCGGTCTGAACCAGTCGCTCCGAGATGAGTATGGCATCCTCGAAGTTGTAGCCGTCATAGGTCATAAACGCGACCAGTACATTGCGCCCCAGCGACAGCTCGCCGTCCGTACACCCCGGACCGTCGGCGATGAGCTGCCCTTTCTTGACTTCCTGCCCCATCGCCACGCTCGGCTTCTGGTTCAAACAGGTCCGTTCGTTCAGACCCTGGAACTTGCGAAGCTCATACTCGTCGGTGTTGTTCAGGACGACCCGCTCGGCATCAACGTAGGTGACCGTCCCGTCCCGGCCGGCCCGCGAAACCATGCCGCTGTTGTCGGCCACCACCCGCTCCATGCCGGTGGCCACGACGGGCGGTTCGGTGATCAACAGCGGAACCGCCTGACGCTGCATGTTCGAGCCCATCAACGCCCGGTTCGCGTCGTCGTGCTCCAGGAATGGAATCAAAGAGGCGGAAACACCCACCGTTTGCTTCGGGGAAATGTCCACGTATTCCACATCCTTGCCGTTCACCGTGACCAAATCGCCTCGGGCCCGGGCCATGACGTGATCCCCCACCACCTTGCTGTTCCGCAGATCCACTACCTCCGGGGGGGCCAGGATGGTCTTCATTTCCTCGTCGGCCCGAAGAAACTCGACCCCTCCGTTGACCTTGTGGTTCTTGTCCACCCGACGGTACGGAGTTATCAAGAAGCCGTACTCATCGACGGTGGAATAAATGCTCAAGGAGGCGATCAACCCGATGTTGGTGCCCTCGGGCGTCTCGATAGGACAAATCCGCCCGTAATGGCTGATATGCACGTCGCGCACCTCGAACCCGGCACGCTTGCGGTTCAATCCCCCGGGGCCCAGGGCCGACAATCGCCGTTCGTGGGTGAGCTGGCTCAGCGGGTTGGTCTGATCCACCACCTGGGACAGCTCGCCTCGACCGAAGAAGAACTCGATGGCCCCCGAGATGGCCTTGGAGTTGATCAGCTCGGCCAGCTTGCCGATCTGATCAGGGTCCTTCATGCTGGTCCGTTCCTGCACCGTCCGGCGGAGCTTGAGAAAGCCCTTGCGAATCTCGTCGGCCGCCAATTCGTCGATGGTCCGCAGCCGCCGATTGCCCAGGTGATCGATGTCGTCTTCCGCCACGATCACCCGGGTCTGCTTCCAGGCGTATTCGTAGACGTTGCCTACCGACAGGGCCTCCCGGTCGGTCGACTTCAGGTTCTTCACGATCTCGGAGACGTAGTCCAGCGATTCGAAGGCCACGTGTTTGGCGGAACTGCCGAAGAGATCACGCCACTTGGACTCCACCTTCGCCGTCTGGGCGGTCATCCGCTTCTTGGCTTCGTTCTCGTTGAACGTATAGATGGCTCCCGGCAACGGGTGATAGTTCAGAAAATCAAGCTGCCCTTTCTCCAAGCCCTCCAATTCCACCGCCGCCAGATACTTGTCGATCCCCGCCAGGATGCGCCCCGCTCGCGTCCGAACGGTGGCTACGATGAAATCCTTGGCCAACTTGGAGACTTCCGGGCCGCGATCCGTCCGCCCTCGACCCACCAGTGGCCGCATCACGTCCTGGTCGATCGACGCCGTCGGAACCCACTCCGTCGGCACGTCCGAAATCGCCTTGAGCTGTCGCTGAAGCTCCTTGACCAGGTCTTCGGGACGCAGCTTCCGGCGACCCTCCCTGATGGCATCCAACTGGCCAAGGACCACCCCGTTCTTGGCGGCTTTCAACTCCGAACCGGAAGTCTGATAGGAATTGATTTGCTTGCTCAATTCCTGCGTCCAGCGCAGGATGCAAAGCTCGAACGGCATTCGCCGGGGGACCGAATAGCCCACCCGCTCCTGGCTTCGCAAGTCCAACAGGTGCCTCAGGCAGGACACGAAGTCGGCCACCGTCAGGGTATTCAAGGTCGTCGGAATGGACAGGCCGAACTTCCGGTTGATCCGGAACCGACCCACCTTTCCCAGTCGGTAGCGATTTTCGTCGTAGAACTTTTCGTGGAAGAGCTTGGCCGCCTTGTCCAGTTGGGCCGGGTTGCCGGGACGCAGACTCCGGTAGATACGCATCAAGGCCTCTTCGTGAGTCCGGCTGGTATCCTCGGCCAGGGTGTTGAGGATCAGAGGATCGGTCACCCGCTCGATGACTTCGATCTGCTTCAGCCCGGTTTCCTGAACCCGACTTACGGCGTCTCCGATTTGACACCCCGCCCGGACCAACGGTTCGGCCTCCACGTCCTCCTCGGCCTCGGGGTTCGGGATATCCGAAACCACGTACATGTCCGGTTTCAGGCTCCCGGCCCGCACGGTCTTGGTCGGGTAGAATTCACGAATGAGTTCTTCGTCCGACCCATATCGAATGTCCATGGCCCGCAGAAAACAGGTTGCTGGGATCTTGCTTGACTGATCGATCCGCACCACCAGTATGTCCCGCCGGGTGATATTGATCTCGATCCAACTGCCCCGCTCCGGGATAATCCGACAAGCGTGCAGCGGCCGATCCGCCGACGGCGTCTCCTTGATGAAGTCGACTCCGGGTGAACGGTGCAACTGGGAGACGATCACCCGCTCCGCACCATTGATGATGAACTCTCCCCCTCCGATCATGATGGGAAGCTCACCGAGGTAGATCCGATCTTCGACGATCTCGTCCTTGTCTTTGCGATGAAGCCGGCAGCGAATCCGCAACGGCATCCCATAGGTCAGGCGCAGCTGGCGGCACTCATCCGGTGTATACCGCGGCTTGCCCAGCGTGTACTCCAGGTACTCCAGGGTGATGTTCTCGTCGTAGCTGGTGATCGGGAACACTTCCCGCATCAGACCTTCCAGACCGGACGGAGCCCGTTTAGCCGGCGCGACATCCGCCTGCAGGAAGCGCTTGTACGATCCGACCTGAATCTCCATCAGGTTGGGTATGGGCATTGCATCCCCGACCTTGCCGAAATTCCGAATGACTTTCGTGCCGATCATCTCGACCCTTTCAAAACCAGGAGCGGTGGCCCGCCGGCCACCAGTCTTCGCTGCACCCGGACGATTGCGCCGCCGCCTGACACGGCCCAGCTGCACACCCTCCACCTGGGCCGCCGCGGCGTCCGCCCTTGCGTCAAACCGCCGGCGCGCACAGCCTCTCTGCGGGGCGACGCCTCGCCCCGCGAGCAACCGCCGGAGTCCCGTGCGTCAAACACAAAGACCTAACGATGCACCTTATCCTATTGGAGGTAAACGATGTTTGCCAGGGGACTACCGCCTACTGGGGCCATCTTGTGCCAAGCCGAACAGTCCCACCCGATCGGCCTATTTCCGCCTCAGTAGCGGCAAAACACCATAGTATAGAGGGTCCTGGGCCCCACGCCAATCAAAATCTCAGACTTTTTTTCCAGCCTGCCCCGGCGCTCGCCGCACCCGGAGCGTTATTGGCCCCGGCCGACCCGAGATAGAAGAATAACGGCTCTGATGTTCCTTTGTTGCCGAGGCGGCCTGGGCATGCCTGCTGTCGAAATATGTCCGTCTAGGCCATCTTGGAATCGGCCTCTCCGCTTGGTGGAGCCGCCCCGGATGGCCCCTCGGCCTGACCGTCTCGGTTCAGTGGCAGCCGGAGCACCGCCCGCGTACCTTTTCCCACCTTTGATTCGACATGTATGTCGCCACCAAGCTCCGCGACCAGGCCATGGACCGCCGCCAAGCCAAGACCGATGTTGTCACTGGAACCGCCGGCCAACTCCCCCTTGGTGGTAAAAAAGGGCTCGAAGACCCGATCCAGGACATCTTCTGAAATCCCGCAACCGGTGTCGGCAATAGTCACTACGGCCTCGTCCCCCTCCTGCCACATCCGCACACTGAGGGTCCCCTCGGGGGTCATGGCATCCAATGCGTTCCGGGCCAGGCTCTCCAATGCCGGCATCAGACGCTGGGCTTCAAAAGGCCTCGACGAGACGTCGACGATGTCCGTCACCAGGTGGATCTTGGCCTGCTCCGCCAGGGGCCGGATCCGCTCAATGAAGCTCTCCATCAAGGCGCTGAGTTCCATCCAGGTGGCCACTTCATGCTCGCATTCCGCGAAGGCCTCCAGTTGCTTGGTGATCCGAGTGGCCCGCCCGATCGCCTGGGCCAGCAAGCGCAGCGTCCGCCGCAGCTCCCGAGGGCTATCGCTCGGCAGCACGTAGTCGATACTGGTCAGCATTCCTCCCAGAATATTGTTGAAATGATGGGCCACCGCCCCGGCCATGTTCCCCAGGGCCGCCATCCGACGGCTCTGGGCCAGCTCCCTGGAAAGCCGCTTGCGCGCCGAAATGTCGCGCATACTCGCCGAGGCCCCCACACAGCCACCGGTGGAATCGATGATCGGCGAGACGATCAGAACGAAGGTGGTGCGCTTCCCATCCTCCCGGTCGTACTTGATCTCCATTTCTCCGGCGGCCTTGGCCTTGATGACCTCGTCAAACAGGCGCTTGGCCTCCTCGTGCTGATCTTCCGGGATGATCTCGAGTATGCACCGCCCGGCGATCTCCTCCGCGGAGTACCCGAATTGCTGAACAGCCTGGCTGTTCCAGACGTGAATGCTCAAGTCGCGGTCAACGGCGATGAGGACGAACCCCAGGTTCTCGCACAGATCGCCAAAATAGCTGTCTGATTCAGTCGTCATTGCCTTGCGCCCGGTCGAGTCCGGCCTGCAACGGCCAAGGGCCCAACTCCATCTTCGGCTCTACTCCGCTGATAAGAACGTATAATCGGGCTGATCACATAGATGCTCTCGCGCCATCCCACAGACCACTCGGCCCCTTTGTTGGACGCCTCCAGGAAGAACGGTCTGGCCACCAGCGGGCGATCGTACACTGTCGCCGTCGGCCCCAGTAGCAGAAACCCACCTTCCGGGATCTTCGCGGAGAAGGTCAGATCGGCGAACACACAACGCCGCTCCTGAGGGACCTGCCGGGCGCCCTCCTCGGTGATCACCCATTTTGGCCGGCCGGCCGGCTCTTCGATGACCGGAACGAGTTCCAGCCATACCTCGTGCAGGTTCAAGGATCGCATTTCAAACGCGAGTTGCAGTTTGGCCCGGGCCTTGACGAAATCCAGACCGCGCAGCTTCCCGCCACGCTCATAATGGAACGCCACCATCCGGGCGGGACATGGGCCCAGATCCAATTCCACGTGCCGCGTCACATCCGGACGGGCGTGGTCCAATACGCTGCCCAGCTCGCCGACACTCCCCATGAACGCCCGCAGCCCCAGGCGGTCCGATTGGCGGCCGATCGCCGCACGAAACCCGTTGTCGGCCAGGTGCAGCGCAGTGGCCGCGTCGGGCAAGGGATCGCTGACCAGTTTCCAGATGGCCTCGTCCGAAGAGAATGTGCCTCGCGGCGCCGAATAACGGAGAACGGTGAATTCGACAGACAGCCTCCGCACCGGCCGATCGAATACCGACCTGCTGCCCCTGGCCTCATCAGGCTCCTCACCTCCTGCGCGACTCTCGGCCACGCCGGCCGCAGGGCCCCGCTCGGGGTCCCCGTCTTTCACGCAACCACCACCCGATACCGCTGCGGCCAGGAGACTCAACGCCGTTGCCGCACTCGACAGTGCGATGCCCGACCACGGCCGGCTACCAGGACGGCTCAAGACCATGTTCACCATCTGGAACACCACGGTCCGCGAGGCCTACACCACCAACGTCCCATCCCCCAGGGACCTCTTGTAACGTCCTGCCGACCAACCCGCTCTCACCCAACTCCTGTAATCACCGATACTTAGCGGCCTATCCCCTTGTTACTCTATCTAGTGCATGCCGGCCGGTCAACGGGCCGCTCCGCCCCTGATCAAGCCTGGCCGCTCGCCAGGCGACAGAGGACATCGCAGCCCCGGCGGATCAGGTCGTCGGAAACTGCATAGCTGATGCGGAAGTGCGTGTCCCGTCCGGAGAAAATTGAGCCGGGGATGACCAGGACCTGGTGCTCGGCCGCCGCCTCGGCAAACTGAACCGCACAGCCAAAACGCTTCGGAATCCGGGGGAAGAGATAGAAGCCACCCGAAGGCCTGGCGAAATCGAAGCTCTCCTGCAGCAGGCCGCAGGCCAGGTCACGCTTTTTGGCATAGGCCTCCCGATTGCCTTTCACGCTGGTGTCCATGGCCGTCAGCACCGCCTCCTGGGCTATCGACGGGGCGCACACGAAGGTGTATTGCTGCAGCTTGGTCATCTCCCCGATTACCGCCGCCGGTCCGGCCGCATACCCGACCCGCCAACCGGTGATACCGTAGGTCTTCCCGTATCCCTGCAGAAGCAGGGTGTTCTCCGGGGCGTGGGGCAGGGGGCACGGGTTAGGTCCGTCGTAACACAACTGAGCATAAATTTCGTCGGAAATGAGCAGCAAGTCGTGCTTCCGGGCCAACTCGGCGGCAGTGCGAATCTCCTCCTTGGTCATGACTCGACCGGTCGGGTTGCCGGGTGAGTTGATCAACAGCACCTTGGTCCGCGGCGTGATGGCGGCCTCCACCGCCCGGCCATCGAACCGGAAATCCGGATAGGACGGAACCGGCACCGGGGTCCCACCAACCATGTTGACCAGTTGCAAGTAGGAAACGAAGTATGGGTCCAGGAAGAGGACCTCGTCGCCGGGATCCACGGTGGCCAGAAGGGCCAGGGTCAACCCTCCCGAGACCCCGGCGGTGATCATCACCTCCAGATCTCGGCCATGGGCCTCCTTCAAATGCCCCGAGATGCGCTCACGCAGCTCGGGCAATCCGGCGCTGGGGGTGTAGCGATTCTTCCCCTCCCCGATGGCCCGGATCGCGGCCTGCTTTATGGACTCGGGGGCGTCATAGTCGGGCAGCCCGATCGACAAGTCGCAGGGGTCCTCCATTCGCCCGGCCAACTCGAAGAACTTGCGAATGCCGGAGAACTCGACTTTCCTCGTCCGTTCGGCAAGCAGTTTGCTGGCGTCCACGATCGAATCCCGACCCCCTCGACAAGATGTAGATCAACGATGCTCGAGATGGCGCCGTCCGCCGGGCCGCGGAAGGTCTGGCGACGGGTGCCGCGCCCCGGAGTCGCCCTAAGCCGTCGCCTTCTTTGCCGCCTCTCCGCCGGCCTCCGCGGTCTCGCCGGCCTCTCCGGCAGCGCCCTCCTCCTCCTTGCCGGGCACCTTCTTGACCTTGCCGCCGACCGGCGCCTTGCGGTGGGGGATCTTGGGCAGGCCGTATGGGCTGTCGCCTTCGCCAAACCGGTCCTGCTCTTCCAGAATCTTGATCCGCTCGGTGCGGGTCAGGACGTTGCGGTGCCTCGACAGAGACCCCTTGATCTTCAGTGATCGGTCCAATGACATCTCGCATGCTCCTCGATACTAAGCGGCGCTACACCGGTCGTCCGGCCCTGCTCCTCGAATGGCTGACGAAGAAACAGCCTCGAAACTGATAAGGCCCCCCGCCGCGCCGGTATTCCTGACCGTATTGCTCAATCTTCCTGCGAAACTCCTCCCGCCGGGCCTCGTGGTCCTGGCCGGTCGGAAAGCCCTGCTTGCCTAACAGGACGTATACATTGCCCAGGTTCCGGGCGAAGGTCTCCACCCCGCGGGCCGCAAGAAACGCCCGCACATCGGCCAGGTCCCGCCGGAGCTGCTCGCCGTTCCGCTCCCGGGTGACCTGAAACGACTCGATCTGCAGGTAGTTCAACTTCTCAACGGGTACGCCGATCTCCTTACCGACGCTGGCCGGCTGATTGGGGATGACCATGCCCGCCTGCTTGGCCGGAGGCTGCCTGAGCAACTCCGACAAGTCGGGGTTGCTGGCATAGCCAGCCTGCTTCCGCGAGGACTCGGTCGAGCTGCCCCGGTCGGATAGCAACGGAGAACGTGTGGAACCCGCCACATTCCTCACCGCCGCGACCGGCTCCAGGCCTCTGCCGGGCGCCCCGCTCGCCGACCGTCGGCCCAATGTATAGGCCCCCAAGGTCAAGAGGCACACGCTGGCCGCAACCGCCAGGCAGCCCACGGTGTTCAACGATAGCTTCGGCCGGATTTCAAGCACCCGGCTGGAGACCCGGCTCCAGAATACGGCAATTGTGCCCGGCCCACGGGGTTCAGCCTCCGCCGCCTGGGCCGCGCAATCCGCCTCCGGGGCCCGGCGAGCTTCCAGCTCGGCCGCAGCCTCCTCTTCGGTGAGCGGTTGGGCGACCATCAGCGAGGCGGACTCGCTGGGACGCCGCCGCCGAGCGAAAAAGCCGGGGCTACGCCTCGGACTCTGCGGCTCCGGGGCCTTGTTCATCACCTCGAACAGACTCAAGCCGGGGGTAGTTCGTCTCACTGTTGCCTGCCTCGATCCACTTGATTGCCGATACCCGCGCCGCCGCACTGCCGGCGCGCCCGTTGATGAAGCCAACCCCCGATAGGATACCAGTTCCTTCAGAGATTTCAATCCAGCGGGAAACGGCCGGCCCCGGAGCCGCCCGGCATGTTCGGAGGGATGTGCCCCGACAGGCGACCCGTCCCCCTGGCAGTCCCGGTGGCCACCTCGAGGCTTTTGGGTGGCTCATGCCGTTCCAGGTGATGCCCCCCCGACACCTCGGATGTGCGCGGCTAAGGCCCCAGGACAACGCTTACCGAAGTCCGCGGCACCACCTGCCCGACCTCGGCGCACCAGGCAATACCGCCATCCCGGAGCCCGGCCAGGCATTCCTCGGCTCGCTCGGCCGGTACCGACATCAGCAGCCCGCCCGAGGTCTGGGCATCAGCCAGCACCCGCACCAGCGTCTCATCCACGCCTTCGTTGCGGAACTGCCCACCGACGTTCTCCAGGGTGCTCTTCCAGGCCCGGGTGACCACCCCGGCGGCGGCCAGCTCCAAGGTAGGACCGATAAGTGGTACCGCATGGGCGCTGATCTCGAACGTCACCCCGGAGGCGTCGGCCATCTCGGAACTGTGCCCGATCAGCCCGAAGCCGGTGATGTCCGTGACGCCGCCGGCGCCCACCGCCCGGGCGACATCGGCCGCCACTGCATTGAGCTGGGTCATCACCGCAATCGTTTCCGCCAGATCGCCGGGCGCGATCTTCTCCGCCTTGGCGGCGCTGGTCATCGTTCCCGAGCCGATCGGCTTGGTCAGAATCAGCCGGTCTCCGGGCCGGGCCCCGCGATTGGTTATCACCTCATCCGGATGCACCGTCCCGGTCACCGCCAACCCGTACTTGATCTCCGCGTCGCGGACCGAGTGCCCGCCGACGATCACCGCCCCGGCCTCGGCCACCTTGTCCGCCCCCCCGGCGAGGATATCGCTGAGGATCTCGATGGGCAGTTCCTTATCGGGGAAACCCACGATGTTCAGACAGGTCAGCGGTTTGCCCCCCATGGCATAACAATCCGACAGGCTGTTGGCCGCTGCGATCTGGCCGAAGGTGAACGGGTCGTCCACCAGCGGGGGGAAGAAATCCACGGTCAGAACGATCGCTAGATCATCGCGCAGCTTGTACACCCCGGCATCGGAGTAGTGCTCAGGTCCGATGAGCAGGTTCGGATGGCTGGTCGCCGGTAGATTGCGCAGCACCTGCGCAATGGCTCCCGAAGGGAGCTTGCCAGCTCACCCCGCACAGGAGGCATAGCTGGTGAGTTTGATCTTTTTTCCGGTGGTCAAGGCAAACCTCGTTCACAGCCCACGCATCAGAGCCGGGGACGCAGCGCGCGCATCAGAGCCGGGGCGTGTCGCCCCGGACCGGCTCGGCACGAGCCGGCTCTGAACTCTCTGCTGGGTCTCACGTGTGCGAACCCTATCTCGCATTCATTACCACGCATCAGAGCCGGGGCCACAGCGCGCATCAGAGCCGGGGCGTGTCGCCCCGGACCGGCTCGACACGAGCCGGCTCTGACGAGTCGCGTGCGGGCGAACCCTTGCTCCCACCCGCTCCCGTGAGCCGGGTCGTTCCCAACCCGGCCATCCCTCATGTAAGCTATATCGGCCTTCACTCCTGCGGCGTCCTTCCGGCTATCACTTCGAGGCGATTCTGGAGCAGGTCCTTAAGTTCAGTCACATTCTTGTACTCAGGAACATTGTGAACGGCCAAGTCGAAGTGAAGCCGCGTGCCCGTTTTCCGGTACAGGATGGGTCTCTTGCCGATCGCGTGAGCGTAGCCTACCTCGTAGTAAACATTCGGCCGTTCACCAGTTAGGTCTGCGATCAAGAACTCGGCGCTGCGAATGCGCTCGAGAATCACCTGTGTGATAACATCCTGATGCTCAACGTCGTCCGCGCGAGCGGCCTCAATCCCGAATCGGGCGAAGACCTCTTTGAAGGCCACGCAGACATCCTCGAGCTCAGGTCTATCCTTGGCCATCCACATCAGAATGAAAGCCGTGTTGGGAAGAATGGTTATTTCCTGTTGGGCAGCGGCGGGGCGTAAATCCTGCTCGGGGATGGCGCCCACCGATCTCATCCAATCTTGAATCAGCTCAATAACCGACACAGCCGCTTTGCACGCCTGCTCAGGGTCCGTCCCGTGACCGGTTGCCCCGTGAACGCATTCTTCGAACCATCCCATGTGTCGCTGAAAATCATCCCTGGTTGCAAGAACTCGGCTTTGGATGCGCCCGCAGACAGAGTATATCCATTTGCGAAATCTGATGACTAGCTCACGGGCCTCGTCCCGACGGCCCTCGTAGACGTCCTGGCACGCTAGCTCCATTTCCTGATTAGGCACAGCTCTGAAGTCGACGCCGATCATCGAGAAGTAATGCTCGGCCCCGTTCTCGAGTTCGCGCCCTTCCTCGAACAGTTCTTTCAACGTTGGATCGACTTCGTCGTGTAAAACGCTCATGCCCTGTTCCAACTACGATCTTACCTCATGCCCAGCCTGCCCAACACCGGTTCTGGACACTCGGGCTTCCCTCGGCACCTGCCCTACTTCAGATTCTCCGAATTCAGCGCCTTCAGATCATCCACCACGAACAGCCCGTCCGGACGGATCGGTTCACCAGGATCCGCTCGGCAAACCACTCACCCCAAGACATTACCCCTTGTCCACCGGCACGACAAGCATCACCGCAGTAGTCGTCTCCAATGGCTGAACCTGGCCGCCCCCGCCGCCCCGGGAAGTCGCTGATCCGCGACACGCAATCCGGCGCTAACCGATGACGCGCTTCTGAGGCTTGCGCCGACCGGCGAACATCTTCATCGCCTGCGGCTTACGGCACTTGGCCAGCGTCTTGGAAAGCGAAGAACCTCCCGGCAGCCCGCGATAACCCTGCCTCAAGGCATTATCCAACGCCTGCCAGTTCTCGCCGGGGGCGTCATCCACCGGGCCGGAGTACTTCGTCGGCCACTTACCCGTCCGACGACAATGGGCCTTCGCCCAAAGGATGACCTCCTCCCGGTCCAAGGGCGTTGAGCGGTAGGAGGGCCGCGCCCGACGACGAGCCGGCAGGATGCGAGCCAGAGATGTACCCCCCGACAAACCACGATTCCCTTTTCTCAAAGCCGCGTCTACGTTGTTCCATGATTCGCCCTGGACGCCGACGATCGGCCCGCTCCGCATGTTCGGCCATTGGTTTGTCCGACGGTAGTGCACCTTAGCCCAACGGAGGATCATCTTCTCATTCAAGAGGGGCCGCCACACGCTGGGACGCACGCCGCGGTGCTTCTCCAACAGTCTGCACAGGGTGGTCTTTCCTGACATCCCCCGTCGCCCCCCGTGCATCGTGTGGAAAACAATCGTCCAGGTCTCGCCCGGGGCCTCAGGAATAGGCCCAGCCGTGGCATTCGGCCACTTTCCCGTCCGCTTGTGATAGGAGTCCGCCCAAGCCAGAATGCCGGCTTCGGTGAGCCGCGGAAGGTAGTTTGGATGTCGCTTGCCCCGATGCTCAGCCAGAAGCCTGGGCAACGAAGTCCTGCCTCGCAGTCCCCGTCTCCCTTCGTACAACGCTGCATGCACGCTTCTCCACGTCTCGCGCGGGGCTTCCGCGATCCGACCCGAGCGTGCATGTGGCCACCGGCCGGTCCGCTTGAAATGCGCATCGGCCCAAGCAAGGATCTGCCTGACAGTGAGCCTAGTGTGGTTTCGCCAGCTGTAGGGGGCGCCCCGATGCTCGGCGAGCAACTGCCGCACGGTGCTGTGCCCGGACAGACCCCGCGACGCGGTCTTCAACGCGCCATTGACCGCCTCCCAGGTCTCGCCCGGGGCGTTCCCCACGCGACCGAAAGTGGATGTCGGCCAACTGCCCGTCAGACTATGATGCGCGTCGGCCCAGGCGAGGATCTGCTTCTCGGTCAACCGCCGGCTTTTTAGTTTCTCGAGGCCCCCCGGACGCCTGCCGATCAACTTGGCCAGCGACCCGCCTTTGGGCAAGCCCCGGTACCCGCCACGCAGGGCCTGCTCGATCGCCGACCAAGTCACGCCCTCCACGCCGTAGACCGGTCCCGAGCACTGTGATGGCCACCTGCCGGTTCGCTGGTAGTGTGCCTTGACCCAGGCCCGGATCTGGGTCTTGGTAAGTTTCCCGGGACGCGACCGCCGAGCGGGAGCAGGGGGGCTTCGGCGCTTCGCCGAATGCCGCGGCTTAGCCGCGTCTTTGGTGGAACTGCGTTCGCCCCGCCGCGAGGCCTTCCTCTTACCCTTCTTCCTCCGACGGGCCGGAGCGACGATCGAGTCCCAGGCGGCGACGGACGGCCTGTTCCCTCTGCGCCGGCCTTGGCTGTCGGCCAAAGTCAGGACCTGTTCAATGTTCGTCCTGGCTTTGGCGGTCGGGACTCGTTTGGAACGGCGCCTCTTGCTCGTCATGATTGGCCATATCCGGCACCGGCCCGGCCGGCACCCGTCCTACTTCAGATTCTCCGGATTCAGGTCCTTCAGCTCATCCACCACGAACAGCCCGTCCTTGCGGACCAACTCTCCGTCGAAGTACATCTCTCCACCGCCGCATTCCGGCGTCTGCATCATCACCATGTCCCAATGGACGTCGGACTTGTTCCCGTTGTCTGCCTCATCATAGGCGGCCCCGGGGGTGAAGTGGATCGACCCCCCGATCTTCTCGTCGAACAGGATGTCCTTCATGGCCTTGGTGCAATAGGGGTTAAGCCCGATGGCGAATTCCCCCACGTAGCGGGCCCCGGCGTCGGCATCCAGAACCTCGTTCAGCTTCCGCGTGTTGGTGCTGGTGGCCTCGACGATCTTGCCCTCCTTGAACACCAGCCGGATGTCGTTGTGCGTCTCGCCGCGGTACATGGTCGGGGCGTTGTAGTGAATCACCCCGTTGGCCGAGTCCTTGACCGGGGCGGTAAACACCTCGCCGTCCGGGATGTTCAGCTTCCCGGCGCAGGAGATCGCCGGCAGGTCCTGGATCGAAAACGTCAAGTCCGTGTCCTGGGGCCCCAACAAACGGACCCGGTCGGTCCGGTCCATCCGGGCCACCAACGGCTTCATCGCCTCCGACATCTTCCGGTAGTCCATGGTGCAGACGTTGAAGTAGAACTCCTCGAAGCCCTCGGTCGACATCTCCGCCATCTGGGCCATCGACGGATTCGGCCAGCGGATGACCACCCAACGGGTCTTCTTGACCCGCGTCTCGATGTGGACCCGCTTCCACACCGTGCTCTCGTACAGCCCCTGCTGGTCACCCGACACGTCCGACAGCTCGCTGACGTTGGGACCGCCCCGGGCCCCGATGTAGCATTGCACCCGGTCCATCACGAACTTCTCGGCCTCGGCGATGGTGTCCCAGCCCTCCCGGCTGCCGTGCAGCATCATCGCCCGACGGAGCTGGTTGGATTCCAGCTTGACCAGCGGGATTCCGCCGGCCTCCCGGGCCAGGCGAACACACTCGCAGGTAAACTCGTGCGGTACATCGATGGCTTCGATCAGGATCTTCTCATCCTTCTGCACCGCGCAAGAGTAGTTGATCAAGACATCAGCCAGCTTCGTAATCCGTGGATCAATCATGTCGCCTCCTGGATGTCAGAGCTTGAAACCGAGCGAGCCGGGGCATCATCATCCGGCTGGCCGAAGCCCCAGACAGGAATCCTGAGCCACCGTGGCCGCAAGCCTCGACCCCAAGCCGTCGGTCATGTTATTCCTGCCCGAGAGCATAGGCCGGACCACCCTGATTCGCCACCCCGCCGGGTGCCGCCGGCGGCTTGTCCGCCAGGGCCCGCACCAGGAATCGATGAACGGGCTTGGGTGCTCCGCCCCTTCCAGGAGTGTCGGACTGCTTCGGTGCCCTCCTACACCTGCCGATCGAGACGCCGATACTGAACCGCCTCGGCCAGGTGCTCGGGGGCGATGTCCGCCACCCCGGCCAGGTCCGCGATGGTCCGGGCCAGGCGCAGGACCTTGTCATGGGCCCGGGCCGACAGACCCAGCTCGGTCATCGACTGCTTTAGAAGCTGTTCGCCCTCGGCAGTCAACGGGCAGTGCTTCCGCACCAGCCGCGGCCCCATGCGGCCGTTGAGCACGTTGTTGTCCTCTCCGAAGCGCTGCCGCTGAATCTCGCGGGCCTTGACTACTTGCTCGCGCAAGGTGCTCGAAGCGGTGCCCACCTTCTGGCGGCGAAGGTCGTCAAATGGCACCGCCGGGACGCTCACGTGGATGTCGATCCGGTCGATCAACGGCCCGCTGATCCGGCTAAGGTACCGCTCTATCTGCGGCGGCGAGCACTTACACGGCCGCCGCGGGTCGGAGTAATAGCCGCACGGACAGGGGTTCATCGCCGCGATCAGCATGAACTCCGCGGGGAAGCTCACCGCGCTGTGCGACCGGGCAATGGTCACGCACCCGTCCTCCATCGGCTGCCGCAGCGTCTCCAGGATGGAGCGCTGGAATTCCGGAAACTCGTCGAGAAATAGGATGCCGTGATGGGCCAGGGAGACCTCGCCGGCCTGGGGGATGGTCCCCCCGCCGACCATCGCCGCGGAGCTGGCCGAATGATGCGGGGCCCGGACCGGCCGCTTGGCCAACAGGGCCGTACCCACGGCAAGCTGCCCCGCGGCCGACCAGATGCGGGTGGTCTCCAAGGACTCGCCCAAGGTCAGGGCCGGCAGAATCGTCGGCAAACACTTGGCCATCAGCGTCTTGCCGCAGCCCGGCGGACCCAGCAGCAGGGCGTTGTGACTCCCGCTGGCGGCAATGCTCAGGGCCCGCTTGCAGAACTCCTGGCCGCGGACATCGGCGAAGTCGAGATCATATTTCCCCGCCTGGGCGAAGGTCGCCTCCAGGTCGATGGTGGTTGGCTCCAAGGGAAGCTGCTCGGTCACGAAGCCGATCGCGTCGCTGAGGTTCCCGACGGCTATGACATCCAACCCCTCGACGACCGCCGCCTCGTTGGCATTCTCCCGCGGAACCAGAACCCCCTGATACCCCTCGCGCCGAGCCAGCATAGCCGCGGACAGCGCCCCCTTGATCGGCCGGACCCGCCCGTCCAGCGCCAGCTCCCCCACAATCACATAACGCCCCAGCCCCTCCGGCACGGCCCCATCGGCAGCAAAGATCATCCCCAAAGCGATAGGCAGATCCAGGGCCGGCCCCTCCTTGCGCACGTCGGCCGGGGCCAGGTTGATGACCATGCGATGGGCCGGCGGTTGATAGCCGCAGTTGACCAGGGCCGTACGGATGCGTTCCAGGCTCTCCTTGGTAGCCGCATCCGGCATCCCCACAATCACCGCCGTAGCAAACCCCCGGGTAGCGACGTTGACCTCCACCTCACAAGCCACCGCCTCAATCCCCACCAACGTCACGCTATGCACTCGAGCCAACATAGGCCAGAGCCTATCGGAATCCCCCAGGTCCGACAAGTGCCCCCGGACACCCCAACCCGGCGGCGGTCCTGACGCGGCATGGCCCCCCGGGCTCGACCCGTCCGTGGCTCCGAGAAACGTGGGGTCCTTCTTGCGACCAGGCCTCGCGGGAAACGCCCGCAAACGCATCGGTTGGCACCGCAGACCCTGCTGAACTTCCGCGGCTGAAGGAGCAGCGTTGTCCGGACGAAGCGGTCCGACCGGTCAGGGTCGGGCCGAGAAGGGCCGTTCTTGCTAGCATTGTAGAGCCCGCCCTCGTGCCAGGACGGTTTGAGGTCTGATGGGCGGGCGATGTCGTTGGAAACCGCATCGCTCGCCGAGTACCGGCGGGGAAGCGTTGCCCCGGCGGAGTTGAGGAACGAAATGAACGGATCGCCGCAAAAAAGAGCCGTCGTCCTCGGCTGCGGGCTGGTGGGCTCGATCATGGCCCGGGAACTGGCCACCGACGATCGGTTTGACGTGACCGTTGCGGACCTCGCCGAGGAGAACTTCGCCCGCCTGCACGAGGAGGAGTCAGTCAAGACCACCCTGGTCGATCTCGGGTCCACCAAGCACCTGCGGGCGCTGGTCGCCGATTACGACATAGTGCTCGGAGCACTTCCGAGTCGGATCGGTTGGGGGGCACTGCGCGCCGTCATCGACGCGGGGAAGCCGTATTGCGATATATCGTTCATGCCCGAGGACCCTCTGTCGCTGGACGACCGTGCTAAGGCGGCCGGCGTAACCGCCATCGTCGACTGCGGTGTCTCGCCCGGGCTGTCGAATATGATGGTCGGCTTCGCTGACGCCCAGCTCGATCGGGCCGACACCGCCGTCGTCTACGTCGGCGGTTTGCCGAAGGCCAAGACCTGGCCTTTCGCGTACAAGGCTCCATTTGCCCCGTCGGATATTCTGGAGGTTTACACCCGGCCCGCGCGCCTGGTGGAAAACGGGTCGATCGTTACCAAGCCGGCCCTCTCCGAGCCGGAGCTGATCGAATTGCCCCGCGCCGGTACGCTCGAAGCTTTCAACACCGACGGCCTTCGGACTCTGCTGACCACGGTCAACATTCCGAACATGAAGGAAAAAACGCTACGCTACCCGGGGCATGTCGAACTCATGGCCGTCTTCCGCGAGACCGGTCTGTTCGGCAAGGAACCCATCGAAGTTAACGGCATGCTGGTGCGCCCTCTCGACGTGACGTCGAAGCTCCTGTTTCCGCTGTGGGCGTTCGAGGAAGGCGAGGAGGAATTCACCGTCTTGCGCACGGTCGTTGAGGGGGTAAAGGACGGGGAGCGGGTGCGCTACACGTTCGACCTGTACGACGAGTATTGTGCCAAGTCGAGGATGTCCTCAATGGCCCGAACCACGGCGTTTCCCAACATCATCGCGGCGACGCTGGTCGCGACGGGGGCGTTTACCGAGCCCGGTGTCTTTCCGCCGGAGCTGATCGCCCGGCGGCCGGGGTTGTTCGAGTTCTTCGTGGACCAGCTGGCCGGGCGCGGTGTCAAGGTCACCACCCGCGTCGAAACGCTCGACGCCCCAAACGCCTAGCCCCACCGAAAGCGCCGACCGCAGGGACCTTGGACCTGCCCGGAAGGTGAGCAAAGTGATTCCGGGCATGGGCGGACCAGCCGCCCGCGGCACCCGGCATCCCCACGATCACCGCCGTAGCAAACCCCCGCGTAGCGACGTTGACCTCCACCTCACAAGCGACCGCCTCAATACCTACGAGGGTCACGCTATGCACTCGAGCCAACATAGTCCGCCCACCCTATTGGAATCCCCCAGGTCCGACAAGTGCCCCAACAAACCCCAACCCGGCGGCCGCCCTAAGGATCATCGCGACTCGGTTTCGACCCGTCGGTGAGCCTGGGAGCCGTCTTCCCGCTTGTCGGGCCGGCCGGAATCGGTTACCATGAATGCCATTCGAGGGGGATGTCGGCCGAACTGCCGGGGAATGCACTATCGTAGGCCGCGTCGTCTTTTTCGCTTTCATCTTTAACGACGCGTCGGCCGCCCTGAGCCTCGCCGAACTGAGGAACTCCGAGAAGACCTGGGGCCCAGACACCAGAGCATGTGGTTCCACCACTCTTGGTGGCAGTGCCGCAGTGGGCTTTGCCAGACGAGTCGAATCAGCCAACACCCTCGCATTGGAGTAGTAGAACATGAACCTACCCGGCTGCCATACGAGGATGACGGGCGTAATCCTGGCCTTGGCCTGGGCCCTGCTCTGTTCGCCGGCTGGGGCGGTTGACCACCCCCTCTCGCACAGCATCGTCAACTACCTGCCCATGCCCGGCGGCGGGGAGTGGACTCACGTCGCCGTCTCGCCTGACGGGGCCCGCGTCTATCTGGCCGACGCCTTCAGCCGCATAGTGGTTGTCAATACCGCTACCGACACTATCGCCGCCACGATTACCCTGCCGGTCAACGACTTCATCGGCGGCCTAGGCATCGGGCCGAACGGGCGGGTCTTCGTCTCTACCGACACGCGCCTCCTGGAGATCAGCCCCACCACCAATCAGGTAATACGCAACATTGTCGCCCCCGCGAGCTGGTGGGACGGCCCGATCGTGGTGACCCCCAACGGCCTGACCGCCTACGTGGCCGCCGGCACCGAGGTCTTTGTGGTCAGCCTGGCCGGCGGGCAGATCGCCTTTGTCGACACCTTGCCCGGGGGCCAGATCGACGGCCTGGTTGCCGCCAACCCCGGGTGGGGGGGCAATTGGCATCGGGCGTGGCGCATCGCGGTCAGCCCCGATGGCAACCGCCTATACGCGACCGGCGAAATGGGCGGCAATGGGCTGTTCGCCCTGCACACCATCGACGGAATTGCCGGGGGCAGCACGACCAGTCCGCTCACCCTGGGCGCATACGACATACCCAACCCCTCCAATACCAATTACGCCCCGCGCTTCCTCGTCTCCGGCGACGGGGCGACCTTGTTCGACTCGCACTGGAACGTCTGGCAGACCTCCAACATGCAGGTTCTGCAGACCATCCGCATAAACCAGTTGGAGCAATGGGAACCGGCCTTGCTCGCCCGGTCGCCCGACGGGGCCTATATCTATTATCAAGGCTGGGGTACCAAATGGGCCCTGCAGACCTTCGCGACCTACGGCGGCGAGGGCCTGCTGGTCGCCGGCGGGGCCACCTACGACCTGATCGATCTCGACGGCACGGCCGGCAACGGCACCACCGGCATCAACCTTCCCGAGGCCAACGGCTGGAACACCATCGGCTCCTACAACGCCCGTGAGATGGTCATCACCCCCGACGGCGGCAAGCTGTACATAGTCGCCGGCAGCAGCGGGGCCCTGGTCGTGCAATTGACCGCCGCCGCCGGTTCCGGGGTGGTCGTGCCCCAGGTCGGGGGCAACAACGGCCGCGTCACCGTCCGGGTCACCGGCAGCTTCACCGCGGGCACTACCGCCGCCTTGGCCCGCTCCGGGCAGACCGACATCGTGGGCACCGACACCGCCGTTCTCAGCGGCGGCACCCTCCAGACCCGCTTCGACCTGACCGGCCAACCAACCGGCAAGTACGACCTGGTGTTCACCCCATCGGGGGGCACCGCCTGGCGGATCTACCAAGGCTTTACCATCGTCGAGGCCCGGGAGGAGGCCACCCTCGACCTCCTGGGCAGCCCCCTGGTGACCGCCACCGCCGAGGGCAGCGCCGCCTCGATCCATGTCCGGGCCACCAACACCGGCAACGTCGACCTGGAAGACCTGGTCGTCTCCTTCAACTTCACCGAGGGCACGGAATTCGAGTTCGAGGTCCCCCCCACGGTCCCCGGGGCCACCCCTACATCCCCGGAAAAGCGCACGGCCGGCGCCGACCCGGTGAGCATCTGGATCGATCGACTGCCTCCCGGACACACCTATACGGTCCCGGTCAGCATATTCGGCCAAGGTGGAAGCCCCGCCCAGTGGAACATCGAGATGGAGGCCCGGGCCGGTTATCTGAAAGGCTCCAGCGGGGCGGGTCCCTGCGGCAAGCAGGGGACGGGGGGCAAAGATCAGGCCACCGCTTCGCCCATCGGCGAACTTTGCCAATTCGGCAACGCCGTAGTCAAGGGCATCAACACCGAGCTGTGCCGCCGCGGCCACAGCAGCCTGGGCACCGACGGGGCCGACGTGGTCAAGAACGTCATCCGCAACACGGCCATCGAGTATGGGGCCGCCCATTTGGGCGGCCTGGTCGCCAAGAGCATCGCCCAGCTGGCCGTCACCGCCCTGGTCCCCGGGGGCCTGCCGGTCTTCGCGATGACCTATGGCGTAGTGAGTGATCTGAAGAACTGCTACGATTTCATCCGTTCACTGCTGAAGTTCGCCGTGCTCTTCCCTACGGACCCTAACGACAAGATGTGCACCATAGGGATCAACGACCACATCACCGGCAGTGAGACGCTCCGCTATCGCATACGCTTCGAGAACCTGGCCGCCGCCAGCGCCGCCGCCCAGACGGTCCGAATCACCGACATCCTCGAGGGCAACCTCGACTGGGACAGCCTGGTCATCGGCGCCAGCAGTCATCCCGACAAGTTGTCGGTGCAGTTTGACGCCGCAACTCGAACGATCACCTGGACCTTCACCAAGATGAACCTGCCCCCCAACGTAACCCCGCCCGAAGGCCAGGGCTGGGTAGAGTTCAACGTCAAGCCCGCCTCCGGCGTTGCCGACGGCACGACCATCTCCAACCAGGCCCGGATCATCTTCGACCTCAACGACCCCATCGACACCAACATCATGCAGCGCACCATCGACCGCACCGCCCCGCAAAGCGCCGTGATCCCGCTGCCGGGAAGTGTGCCCTCGGCCATCACCGTAAGCTGGTCCGGGAGCGATGTCGGCAGCGGCCTCTTGGACTATACCGTAATGGTTTCCCCCGACGATGCCGCCTACGAAACCTGGCTCGAACAGACCACCGCCACCAGCGGGACCTACACCGGCCAGCCCGGCCGGCGCTACCGCTTTTACAGCCTGTCCCGCGACCGGCTGGGCAATATCGAAACCGCCCCAACCGAACCCGACACCACCACCACCGTCTCGCCCCCGCCCTGTGGGGCTTGCGGTGCAGCCGCCCCGGCCGGAGTAGGATTCACCCTATGTGCCCTGGGCCTGGTCCGCCTCCGACGCCGCTCCGGCAGGTCGAGGGGCCGCTGAAGACGGTAATCCGCGCAGGCCGGGCACTGACTGCGTTGCCGGGGCCTCGCCAGCCGATCCCCCTTCCGCGGGGGCATGCCTCCGGGCTGGGCACCAGCCCTCCGGTCTTCGGCACCGCGGCCTTGTTCAATTCAACCGACATGGCCCGCGCTGGGGGCGTGATCCTCGCTGGGGGCGGCGCGGGCCGCATCCTCGCGGCGGGTGAGGAGGCGGAAAACCGTGCGGGGTGGGGCGGGGTTCTGCCGAGGTCTACTGGGTATGACTGCGACGAAAACAGCCCATTGCGTCGAGACGACCGGCTTCACGGTGGCGGACGAGTTCGTCCAATGGCTGACCTTCGCCAACGCCGGCATGCTTCACCGCGGTAACCCCTATTGCATGGAACACGCGATCCGCTACTTGCCGTCCGACGACCCGGTCGTGGAGATCGGCACGTTCGCGGGGTTGTCGGCCAACGTGCTGACGTACTTCCTTCGCAAGCACGACAAGCCCAATCGGCTGATCACCTGCGACGGCTGGGTGTTCGAAGGGGCCCAGCCCGACGCCACCATCGGCCAGGCACCCATCCGGTCCGACGACTACCGCACCTTCGTGCGGGATTCATTCCTGCGCAACGCCCGGTTCTTCAGCCGCGATCGGCTGCCGTTTACCGTCGAGATGATGTCGGGCCCGTTCTTCGAGGCCTGGTGCTCGTCGCGGGCGGTGGAGGATGTGTTCGGCCGGGGCGTCCGGCTCGGCGGGCCGATCAGCTTCGCCTACATTGACGGGGCCCACACCCGCGATGCGGTCCGCCGCGACTTTGCGGCCGTGGACGCCTGGTTGGTCCGCGGCGGTTTCATCCTCTTCGACGATTCCGCAGACGGCTCCAGCTGGGAAGTCTGCGAGGTGGTTGCCGAGGTCGCCGCGTCCGAGCGCTACGAGGTGGTGCTCAAGAATCCGAACTACCTGTTGGTGCGGGTGTGAGTCAAGAATGGCGTCGTCCGCCCATGTTGTCTGATGCGCCGGCCCAACGCTTCCGTCACCAGGTGGACAACTCCCGCATCAGGACGGCGGGTCGCTCGGTGATGGTCTCCTGGGGGAATCGCCTCTCCTGGGTGCCATCGGGGGGGATGCTGGTCTCCACGATGACCATCCCTGCAAAGGAGCCGTCCACGTGGAGGTCCCCGCTGAAGGTAAGCTGCTGGATGGTCTCATCGGAGACGATGGGGTTGTAGGTGGTGGAGATGACCAGGTGGGTTCCGGCCAGGACCGCCTTGGGGAAGTCGAGGATTCGAGCCGCGAACCCGCCTCCATCCGTCCGGCAGCCGACGTTGACGATGGAGATACACTCCTCCTGGATGGTCAGGCAGAATCGTTCCCCTTCCACGTCGGCGATGATCCAGCGTCCGTCGGCGGGCGTGCGGCTGAGAATCTCTCCGTGGGTGGGCTCTCGATGGAGCCGGGGCCAGTCTAATGCTGCCGGGCCCCCCAAGTCGTGCAGGCCCCCACAACCCCCCAGCAGCGTGAGGGCCATCAGAAAGATGATCGGCTTCTTCATGGCTTCCCTCCTGAGGGTCCATCGTACTCAGGATGAGAGAGCGAATTCAACCACCCCGGCTGCTGAATGGACGCGGGAACGCTGCTGATTGGGGGTGTGGGGCGAGCGTCAGGGTGTCCGCGGTGGGGGGGGTGGTCGGTGGCCGGCCCCATTGAAGCCGAGCTAGGGTATCGGACGTGCCTGCGGACCAGCCTCCCACATCCGGCCGCGACGCGCGTCAATTGGGGTCAAGCACCAGCCGCCAGGTGATCCTCGTTTCTAATGCCCGGGCTGATCGGGTGAACGGGCGGGGGCCAAGGTCGGATGCGTGTGGCGACTGGCCGGAGGCGTCGAGTCCCGGTATGATGCCGTCCCGGGTATGGTGGACGGGACACGCCGGCCTAAGGCAGTTCCCGAGTAACTCGCAGGTTGGGGGTACAGAAACAGGGTCTATTACCATGCTGGACAATCGGACAGCGGCCTACGCACTGCTTTCCATGTATGAAATCGCGGGGCGGCATCGCGGCGTCAAGAACCCACCTGGTGTTCAGGTGCACAGTATCGTTGCCAAGTACAAGCTGCCGAAAGCCTACGTGCCGAAGATACTCAGCGAACTCGTAAACGCCGAAATCCTCGACTCGGTCAGGGGCCCGCAAGGTGGCTTGCGTCTGAATCGGCCGATGAAGAATATCACCTTGTACGACATCTTCGAGGGGGCGGAGGTCTTGGCTCCCTTGGACCCCCGTCGCCATCAGGTCAAGGACATTGCCCGGCCGGTCGCGAAGACGATCAACCGCGTCCGGCAAGAGTTCGCCGCAGCGGTGAAGAAGCGGCTGGTCCGAACCACCCTGGCGGACCTGTTCAAGTCGAAGTAGCGGGCAGGATTTGTTGGGGCGTGATTCAGCCGTTCATGGACGCGCTCTGTGGGCAACGTCAGCGGCGTGTGCCCGGAGTGCGGGCCGGGCGCCGCCGGCGGGCCAATAACAGGGCCCCCAGACCAAGCAAAGTGACAGTCGCCGGTTCGGGGATGTTGAAGACGCTGATCACCGGGCCGGCCGGCGAGTTGCCGGTGAACAACGGGATCGGGGCGTTGTCGCCGAACTGGACGAGTATGTACTCGGGGTCAGGTCCCCATCCAAAGTCACCGAGAGTCGTGTGGATGTCTGTCCAACCAGGTACCCACTCCGGGGTCTTGTCCTTCGAGAGGGTGAATCGGAGAAGGGGGTAGCCGTTCGGATACCAAGCAGGGGGCGGACCTATAGTCCCCAGCCTGAACGCGGCAGTATTGGTGAGCAGAGCGTCTCCGCTGCCGGTAGTTGCCCAGTAGTTCACGTAGTCGAACGGGTAGTAGTACCCTGCAGTTTTTCCTCCGTGCCAGGTCATGTACTCGAAACCCGTGACGAACAGGGAGTCGTCATCCGGGTTAGTGGCCAGATCGTTCGCCCAACCGGAGATGCCCTGGTCGTTGCGAAGGTACATGGTGATCTCCCACTCACACCGCATGGGCAGGGGGGCACCGTCCAGGCCGCATTGCAGGTCGAGATTGAGTCCTTCGCCCTCTTGGAGCACGAGCGAATCAGCATTCAAGGACTCAGCCTCCCACCAGATCATGTTGACTGCCTTCGCCGTGGACGAGAGACCCGCAAGTACCACGGCCGCCAACAAGATTCTTGCTGCGTTCATGGCACCTACTCCTTTCTGATCGAGAGCGCGTCCGGGACCTGATTCTGCCATTCAGCCTGGCCTGCCGATGTGTCGCCTCCAGGGATATTATTCTACCCACCGCCAGCACCACCTGCAAGAGGGTCCTACCACGAGGGGGCTGTCGGCCGCGGCGGCTGGTGGACTGCCCAGGCGGTTATGCCAGGCTGGGGCCGGGTCGGTCCTGACCGCAGAGCGCCAAGTAAGGGGTGCCTCCGCTCGAGAGCCCAGAGCTTGGTCGGGGGGGGGTGGTCCCGCGTGTTGCCGGGGCACCCCCCGACCAAGGTCGGGGGCTCTTGGGGGCGATGTGCTCCTGAAGTCAGTTGCTTCATCAAGGAGTGGGGCCGGCTGCGAGCGGTGGGATTCAGGGCTCCGAGACGGGGGGGTGACTGTTCTGGAGCGGTTCACGATTGCATGTGACGCGGCCAATCGGGAGGTTTTTCCAAGGCAAGGCCGCGCGGGCTGAAGCCCGCGGTTCTTCCAGGACACACGCAAGCGTGGAATTGTCTAGGTGCCGCGTTCGTCGGAGCCTCGGTGACGCAGCCAGAGATAGGTCATCAGTGCGGCGCCGAGCAGTCCCCAAGGCAACATGGAAGCGAACCAGACGGTTGGATTGAAGACGGCCGCGACCGGCGCGGTGACGGCCAGGGCCCCGGGGGCGGAATCGGCAGCGGCCCGGGTGGCGGGGATGGCGAATCGGTCGAGAAACCAGCCCAGGCCCACCCCGGCCAGGCCGGCCCCGAAATACTGAAATGAATCGATCACCCCGGCGGCGAAGCCGGCCATCTTGCGACCGCCCAAGTCCATCGCCGCGGCGGTGCCCAGGATCGAGTGGGTGGCGTTACAGCCGGTGTGGATGCCGAGAATCAAGACCACCGCCAACCCCACGGATGATTGCAGGAGCCCTTGGGACATGGCAATGGCCAGCAAGATGAAGACTACCTGGCCGAGGTACAACACCGCCGCTACCGGGGCCCGCCGGCTGTTGAACAACTTGTCTGAAACGATGCCCGAGCCCAGGGACCCGGCCGACGCCAAGCAGGGCAGCAGGATGGCCGCGAACCACCAAAACAGGGCGCTTCCTTCGCCGACCTTGGTCACCGCCCAGGTTTCTTTCAAGTAGATCGCGTACCAGGCGAAGATCGCGGTCCGCACGAAGCCGGTGCAGAAGTAGGCCCCCGCGACGATCCACACCACGGGGTTTGAGGTGATCTTGCGGAAGACCTCAGCCAGCCGCACCCGGGCGTGCGGATCGTCGTCGGGCTGCTCATCGTCGTGGACCACGCTGAAGCCGGCCTCTTCCGGGTGGTTCTTGACCCCCAGGTTCATGAGCACAATGATGATGACCACGATGGCGGGGGGAACGATGAACATGTACCGCCAATCAAGCACCGGAACAGTGATGGTGAAGAAGATCAGCGGTACGGCGAACCCCCTGGCGAGCATCGGAGCAAGCTGGCCCACGCCGGTCTGGCCGAGGTTGATCATGATCCCGAAGATGCCCGCGAACGACCCTCGCTCCTGCTTG
>CAZFMS010000015.1:0-27852 GCA_964520125.1 uncultured Planctomycetaceae bacterium | reverse complement strand
GCTGTTATTCGACTTATAACCGGACAGTAGTGGGACAAGCCGCCAGTGGCACCCGGCGCCGCCCTGCGCACTGTGGCGTCGCCCCTTGTGGGCGGCGCCGCCCTACGCAACATCCAGTGGTGTCGGGGACAAGCCCCGACGCTCCATCTACTCGTCAAATGCTCTGGTGCTCAGTCATGCTTGACTTGGTGGGTTCATCCCGAGACGGGTGAGGGTCTGGGTTTTCGGCAAAGACCGGGCCGAGGACGGCCCGGCTCACTCGAACGCTCGAATCAACAATAGCAGAGCACTAGCCTTGAACCAGCACGGCTGCGAAGCCGCCGTCCCGGTACTGGTCGGGGATGGTGAAGGCCTGTTTCTCGACCCGCCAGTTGGGGAACTCCTCACGGAACCAGGAGACTTGATCTTCGTTCTCCTCCCGCTCCAGGGCGCAGGTGGCATAGATGATTCGCGTGGCCGGGCCGGCCAGCTCTCGGGCCCGCCGCAGCAGGCCCCGTTGGACTTCGACCAGGCTGAGCAGTGCCTTGCGGGTGGCCCGATACCGGGCCTCCGGCCGGCGTCCCAGGGCGCCGGTGTTGGTGCAGGGCACGTCGAGCAAGATCAGGCTCGGCGCCCGGCCCTGCGCCGCCAGGGTGCTCTCCAGCTCGTCCAGCGGCGTCGGCTTGATGGTGGATATTCCCAGCCGCTCGGCGGCCTCAGGCAATCGATCCATCTTGGTCGGGTCGGCGTCAGTGGCGATGACCAGGCCGTCGTCCTTCATCATCTCGGCGGCCTGAGTCGCCTTGGTGCCCAGGCCGGCACAAAGGTCGATCACCAGATCCCCCGGCCTCGGTGGAGAGAGCCGCAAGGGAATCTGGGCCGTGCTGTCCTGCGGCTGGCAGAGGCCTTCCAGGATGGCGAAGACCTGAGACACCGGCGGGGCGGCGGGCAGGAGCACGGTCTCACTTGCCTCGAGCCGGATCGCCTGGAGACCATCCCGGGCGAGTAGTTCGATCAGTTCGGCGGCGGTGACCCGCAGCGAATTGGGACGGAGAGCCAGCGGCCGGCGATGTTGACCGGCCTCGCAGATCCGTCGGCAGAGCTGGGGCTTGAACCGGCGGTGCCAGCGCTCTACCAGCCAGGGGGGATGCGCGGTGGCGGCCACCAGATAGTCCAGGGGCTTGCGGGCGGGATCGGGAAAGATGTTCTCCGCGAACAGCCGGCCCCGGTCGGCGTCAACGGACAGATATCGCCGCGGGTCGGGCCCTTCGGGGCGGGCGGAGGCCTCGCCGCGACATGCCGCCAGCTTCCGCAAGATCGCGTTGACCATCGAGGCGGTGCCACGGCCGTGACGCTTGGCCTGGCGCACGGCCTGATCGATCGCCGCATAGTCGGGGATGCGGTCCAGCCAACATAGTTGATAGACCGCCAGGGCCAGAATCACCCGCACCGGCACCCGCAATCCCGCCCATCGACCCCGATAGAACCGGGCCGCCAGGTGCTCGGCGGTGATCCGGTGCCGGGAGACTCCCAAGACCAACTCGGCGGCCAGGTCCTCATCCAGCGTTGAGAGCGGCTCGGCCCTCTGCAACTCGCTCAAGAGGTCTCGACAGAACCGGTGTCCGTCGTAGCAAGCGGTCAGGACCTTGACGGCCCGGTCGCGCGGCGATCGTCGGACCTGAGATTCGTCAATCGTATGGTTCATGGGCACTCGAGGGGTAGGAATCGGTCGCCGGGCCGGACATGTCGGCCGTTAACAAAGTCGGGCCAGGTCAGCAGTTTCCCGTTGGCCGGCTTGATCTCCAGGATGGTCAGCTCGCGGTCGACGCCTTGTGCGGCCAACATATCGGTGATTCGCCCCAGGTCGTCGTCCGCGGCGGCGGGTATGGCCCGGCCATCGTAGGGCACGGCCCGAGCCAGGGTGACCTCCTCGTCGCGCGAGCCGTCGGCCGAGCGGAACCGACACTTGGCCCCGGGCCAGGACCACAGGCCTCGAATGCGCCCGGCCAGCTTTTCGACCGGCTCATCGAAGGCGATCACCGAGTGTTGCTTCTTCAGCTTGGGGGCCAAGGTGACCTTGGTCTGGTCCTGCGGGGCCCCGGGCAGGGTGGGTTCGGCCTCCAGGGCCTTGAGTGCCTCCCGGGCGGCATCGCAGCCGATCCGGGCCAGCCGGTCGTGCAGCTCGTCCGCGGTCTCGTCCGCTCCGATGGCGGTCCGCCGCTGGATCAGGATCGGACCGGCGTCCATCTTCTCGACGATGCGAAACACGGTCACCCCGGTCTGGCGGTCGCCGTTGATGATCGACCACTGGATTGGCCCGGCGCCGCGCAGGGCGGGCAACAGGGAGGCGTGCAGATTGATGATCCCTGCGGGGAAGGCCTCCAGCAGCTCCGGGCCGATCTTCTGGCCGAAGGCCGCGGCGTAGGCCAGGTCCGCATTGAGCGACCTGATCCGGTCCACCACCTCCGGGGCGTTGACGTCGGCCGGGGTGAGCACCGGGACGCCGGCTTCCAAAGCGGCGGCCTTTACCGGAGTGGGCGAGGTCCGGCGCCCCCGCCCGCGAACCTTGTCCGGCTGGGTCACCAGGGTGACGATCTGGTGGCCGTCCTCGCGGATCGAGCGGAAAGTTGGTATGGCGAACTCGCCGGAACCAAGGAACAGAATGCGCATCGGCGAATCTCCTGGAAGACCGAGGGCGGACGAGCTGCCAGCCACTGATGCCACGGGCAGCTTGTCCGCCCATCTGTCGATCACTTGTGCCGGCACTGGCGGACAAGCCGCCAGTGGCACCCACCCTGTTCAGACTTCAGAGCCTTGCTGCTGAGGACGCCAGCGGCACCACCCTGTTCAGACTTCAGCGTCATGCCGGCTAGAACGCGGTCTTTCCCGGCCGGTAGAGCGACTCGAGCTGCTTCAGGGGCCGACGATTGGCAATCTTGTCGGCCTCCGACATGTAGTCAAGTATCAAACGCCCGTCCAGGTGGTCGTACTCGTGTTGCCAGCATCGGGCCAGCAGCTCGGCCCCGGCGGAGTCGAACGGCCGACCGGTGACGTCGCAGGCGTGGATGGTGCAGCTCAGGGCGCGGCGGACGGTGACGGTCACGTCGGGGATGGACAGGCAGCCCTCCTCGCCTTCGGCTTGGCCTTGCAGGTCGGTCAGCCGGGGGTTGACGTAGATGTGGTCGTCCCCGGGCTCGCCGGTCACGTTGCAGACGAAAAGCCGCAGCAAGACGCCGACCTGCGGGCCGGCCAGTCCGATGCCCTTGTCGGCGTGCATCAGCTCCAACATCCGCCCGGTCAGGCGGGCCAGTTCGTCGTCGAAGGCCTCGACCGGCTGGCAGACCTTGCGCAGCAGCGGGTCCGGATGGAAGATGATCTGCAGGGCGGCGGTGTCGATGGGCATCAGGGCTCAGCTCCTCCCAAAGGATCGGGCCAGCGTATCATACTCGGAGCGACCCTCATCGCCGAACCCGCGCTCCTGAGCGCCCCGGCGTCGAGTATCCGGGAAGCTCGACGATCCGACCGGCTTGTCGTGCCCGATTCTGACGGGGCCGTCGAATGGGACTACCGAGCCGCACCACCTCGTGCAGGGTGGCCATGGTCCTCAACCGCCGCAATCCGGGAATCCTCCCCTCCTCCAGCGATCCGACCCACTCGGCGTGAGGCCGCCGGGCCGTCGCTGCTCATATAATAGTCACTGGGTCCTCGCCAGAGAGCCGAAAACCATGCGGGGCGAGGTCGGCCGCTGATTGACCGATCCCGGGCCGGTGTTAGACTGGCCTCCTGTGACAGGGGTCCTTTCTGGGTCTTGCTGCGTCGAATGTGAGTACGCCGCCCAATGAGCGATAATGATGAACAAGCCGGGTCGCTGGACCAGGGCGGCCCAACGCTCGGGCGTCTGATCGCCGGCGAGGCCCAACGAGCCAAGGCCAAGAAGTTCTACGATCACGCCAAGAAGGCCGCCGACACCAGAAACTACGATTATGCCATCAAGCTGTACGTTGACGGCTTGGCCCTGTGGCCCGACGCCATCGAGGAGGGGCTGAAGAAGCTCCGCGTCGTGTCCACCGCGCGACGCCTGGAGGGCGGCAAGCCCCTGGGTTTTATCGCCGCCCGCAAGTACCCACTGGGCGGCCGGGACGTCTTGAAGAGCCTGAAGAACGCCCTCTACCTCTTCGGCTTCGATCCCGGCAGCCTCCCGAATATCGAGCATATCCTGCAACTGGCCACCAAGGCGAAGTGCGATCGGATGGTCGAGTGGATCGCTCCGGTCCTGGTGGACGCCTACAACAGTGCCAAGAAGCTCTCGGCCGGGCGCTACGAAGCCGCCTGCCAGGACCTGAATGAGGCGTCCGACCTGGCCATGGCCGTCGAGGCCGATGAGGGAGCGACCAAGATCCTGGAGGCCAACATCGCTGCCGCCCAAATCTGGTCGCGGCATTTCCCGAATTCCTCCGAGGCGGAGAGGGCCCACAGCAAGGCCAGCAGCAAGCTGACCATTGTCAAGGGTCGCTTCTCCCGGGCCGACGGCTTCACCGAGTCGCTCAAGGACGGCAAGGCCCAGCACGACCTCCGTGATGCCGACAAGATGGTCCACACCGAGGATCGAAATCGGGAGCTGATCGCCAGGGCCCGCCGGGTGTGGGAAGACAATCCCGGGGTTGCCGGCAAGCTGCTCAATCTGGTCGATCTGATGGTCCGAATAGAGAGCGACGACCGGGAGAACGAGGCCGTCGCCTTGCTGGAGAAGGAGTATGCCCGGGCCGGAGAATACCTGTTCAAGCAGAAGGCCGACGACCTCCGCATGCGGCAAATTAGCCGCCACCGCCGCGAGCTGGAGGCCCAGGCCCAGGCCGATCCGCAGAACACCGAACTCCGCCGGCGACTGGCCGGCCACAAGACCCACCAGAGCGAGATCGAGATCAAGCTGTTCCAGGACCGCCTGGCCCACTACCCGACGGACCTGAAGATCCACTTCCTGCTCGGCTCGCGGCTCTTCACGGCCCGGCGATTCGACGACGCGATACCCCTGTTTCAGCACTCCCAGGTAGACGGTCGGTGCCGTTTCGAGAGCCGGCTCTACCTGGGCCGCTGCTTCCTGGAGAAGGGTTTTAGCGACCAGGCCGTGGGGACCCTGCGCTCGGCCCTCGAAGAGGTCGAGTCGGTGAGCAGCAAGATGGCCTTGGAGCTGCAGTATTGGCTGGCCCGAGGCTTGGAGGCGGCCAATCAGCTCTCCGAGGCCCGGAAGACCTATGGCGATCTGATCCAGCTTGACTACAACTACCGCGACGCCCGGCGGCGTCTGGAGAAGCTGGCCCCTCCAGAACAGGCCGGGGGGGCCTAATCAGCCTGGGGGGCTCGCCAAGCCCGGTCGGCCGGCATCGACCAGGCCGGTATTGGCAACCCCTACCATTGGCGACCGCCGCAAGGTAGAATGGCGGTCCTGGCCCGCGATGCCGAGTGTGTACACGGCCGCAGGGGCAGCCCAAGGAGAGTGTAGTGGCCCGATCAATATCGTCTCAGAAAGCGCTCCGCCGGAGCCAGGCCCGCGCCGAGCGCAACAAGGCTCGTCGCAGCCAAGTCAGGACTTCCATTCGCAAGGTCAATGACGCCATCGGGGCCCGAGATCCCGAGGCGGCGGAGCAGGCCTACCGCCGGGCCGCCCGCATCTTGGATCGCAACGCCACTCGGCTGACCATGCATCCCAACACCGCCGCACGCCGCAAGAGCCGCCTGGCCAAGCGGATCAACGCCCTGGTGGCGGCCGCGGGTAAGTGATCTCGGTCTCGCCTCTGTCGCCGCAGGGGAGTTTCCCTTGGCCGCCGGCTTCACTCGGGGGGAGCCTTCTATCCGCAGGATCAGTACTGATAACCGGTTCCGGCAGTGGCATCGCCGTGCCGCCATTGGACGGGAGCAGGGGCCCTGACCTGGCGGCCGGGCCATCGATACACCTGGGCCATTATGCCGATCCCCGGCCCGGATTTTGCGGTCCAGAGCACCGGTCCCGGCCGATGATGTCGACATTCTCTGGTCGCGGGGCGCGGCGCTCGTGTCCAGGTGCTCGGCCGCGGGGGCCGGGACGCTGTTTGGCCATGGTGCCCGTCAGCAGCATGGCCATGCTGCCTGACGCGAACGTCGTGCAACATCGAGAGCTTGTTTAACTCTTGGGCCTTGCAAAACCACGCGAGTCTGGCCAGGATGCCCCTATGGATGGCGGCCGTCCGGCGTTGCCCGGCGCGACCCTCGGCACGTATCGCCAGGGTGCGGCCCCATGCGAGGAGGTAGGCGGGACTTTGCGGAGACCACTCTCAGAATACCCCGTTGCCCTGGCCGCCGCTGTGGCCCTCTTGGTGGCTATGAGCAGCCCGGCCCACGGCCAGCTCGGGCTCGATTCCGGCGTCAGTGACAGCTTCCTAAAACGCCAGCAGGCCCTGGAGCGGGAGAACGAACGCAAGCTGCAGCAGGACCTGCCCCTGGCCCAGAAATTCCGCCTGGACTACGGCGGGTGGTTCAACTCATACTTCTTCTTGTTTGATGACGGCGTAGAGAGCAGCCGGACCCTGCGGCAGAACGAGCTGCGCCTCTGGATGTCGTTCACCGCCGATCGCGGCATCCACCAAGGCTACGCCCGCATGCGCATGACCTACAACGACTGGAATGCCGGCGACAGCTTTACCCGCAACGAAGACGACCTCGACGGCCCCAACCTGGAGCGCGGCTGGTATCGGCTGGACATCGGCCGGGCCTTGCGGGGCTACGACGTGTACCAGGCACCGTTCGAGCTGAAGCTCAAGCTGGGCCGAGATCTGGTGTACGTGGGGACGGGCTACGCGATCGATCTACCGCTCGACCACGTGGCCCTGGAGACCGAGTGGCGCGACTTCGAGACCACCTTCACCGCCGGGAAGACCCCCGCCAGCACCGAGAACATCGACCGCAGCCGCCCGGTCGCCGATCACAGCAACCGGACCTTCTGGATCATCGAGGAGCACTACAAAGGGTTCGAGCGCCACGAGCCCTTCTTCTACATCGCCTGGCAGGACGACAACACCAGCGAGGACCCCCCGAATTATCTCCAGAACTACCGCTACGACTCGCGCTACATCGGCCTCGGCTCGACCGGAGAGTTGATCAACAACCTCCGCTACAGCACCGAATGGGTCATCGAACGCGGCCGCAGCTACGGCAACCGGCGATTCCTCCGTCGGGATACCATCAAGGCCTGGGGGTTCGACCACCGGCTGGACTACCTGTTCCGGCACAAGACCAAGCCCGTGGTCTCCCTCGAGTACATGTTCGCCAGCGGCGACGCCAACCGCCTGGGCAGCCCGACCAACGCCGCCGGCGGAAACCGCAACGACTTCGTCGATCGAGGCCTGGTGGGCTTCGGCTTCCGCGACACCGGAATTGCGTTCTCCCCTCGGCTGAGCAACATCCACGTCTGGCGGGCCGGCGGTTCCTTCCGACCGTTCCCCGACGTCGAAGCGGCCAAGCACCTGGAAGTGGGCACCGACTGGTACCTCTACGCCAAGCACCGATCAAATGCCGCGGTCAGCGACTCCCTGGCCGATCGCCAGTCCGGCTACCTCGGCTGGGAAATGGACTACTTCGCCAACTACCGGTTCTACAGCGACCTGGCCTGGACGATCCGGTTCGGCACCTTCTTCCCCGGCAAGGCCTTCACTGACCGAACCACCAGGACCTTCTTGCTCACGGGGATCACATGGTCGTTCTGAGAAAACGTCAAAAGACCTTCTTGGCGTCGGCCTCGCCCGTGGCCTGCCCGGCCCTGGTGGCCCCGGCGCCCCGGCGGTATCCGCCTTGGTCCAACCGGCTACGCCCCGGTCCGGGCATCATCATCCCGGCCCTGATGTGCGCTGTGTTGGCCGCCGGCTGTGTCGGCCCCCGCCACTCTGCCCCCTCGGTAGATCCCAGCACGTTGGCGGACGAAGGATTCCAGGCCTACCTGGCCGAGGCCGAATTGGTCACCGTGGAAGAGGCCTACCGGGCCATGCTCATCCTGGCCGACGGAGAGGATTCCAGCACGTCCTTCGAGCAGCGCCGCCAGCAGTTGGAGTCTCGGGGCATCCTCCGTCCCGAATGGAACCTGCAGCCCCAGAATGTCATCGATGTCGGCTCCGTGGCCTACATGATCTGCCGAGTGTGCCAGATCCGTGGCGGCGTGAACTTCCGCCTCTTCGGAAGCTGGGGCCTGGGGGATCGGCGTTACGCCCTGCGCGAGTTGCTCTACCGAGAGATGATCGACGGGACCGTCGACTATCAGCACATGACCGGCGCCGCCATGATCACCGTCATGGCCAAGGCCGACGAGTTGATGGAGAAGAAGGGCCTATACTATAGCGAGACCATCGATCTGACCGACGAGGGCGATCGAGACGAAACCGGTGAGCTGATAGTTCCGCCACCTGGCTGACGGGCCTGCACTGAGCGGTGGCACGCAACTTGTTGGGATATCACCCGGGCAGCGGCGGACCCGGTCTCGTGTTCTCGCCGCCTGGCCGGAAATCGCGGCTGGGCCGACGGTCAGCCTGTTTGCGGAGGGTAGAAGCGGATCGCCTCCTCCCGGTTTCGGGGCAATATTGCCCAATCGGGGAGTCCCAGCCTGGGTAATATCGCCAAGGATTCACACAATGGCTCGCCAAATCGTTCTCGCACGGCTCGTAATCTGTCTGGCTTGCACGTGTGGCGCGACCGCTGCGCTCGCCCAATCGCCGCAGGAGCTGGCCTCCCGCCCGGCCGGCCTCGATGAAGGATCACTCACCTACGAGGTGATCGCCGTCAAAGGCAAGGTCCGCATCGGGCCGTCCGACCTGGACCCCAAGTCCAGTCAGGGCTGGTCGTACGTCCAGGTGGGCTACCAGGTCCGGCCAGGCACCAAGATTCATGTCCCCTTCCGCGGGGCCTTGAAACTGGTGGCCCGTCCGGCCGAGCCCCCCACGGTGGTCCTGATCGAGAAGGCCAGCCTCATCAACTTCTCCGAGATCGTTCTTAGCGAGGGGGTGGCCAAGACTCGCATCGAGCTTGGCTACGGGGCTATTCGGGCCGGCGTGGCCGAGGGCCGGACCCGCAGCGACATGGAGATCAAGGCCCCGGTGGCCACCTTGAGCAAACGTGGTACCGACATCTTCCGCTTCGAGTATCGCAACGGCCAGTTCATGATGTCCATGACCGATCAGGGCCGCGGTATGATCCAGGCCATCCAGATGCGGGCCACCGCCTTCGGGGCCCGAACCTGGCTGCGCTCACGCCTGGTCACCCCCGGGCAATTCGTCACTCATGAGATGGTTCGGGCGATCGAGGAGGCCCACTTTGATCGGCAGATCAACGTCAACGACGTGTTCGGACTGATGGGCCCCGAGCAATTGGCCGCTCTGCTGAGCAGCAGCGGCCTCGGCTTCCTGATTCCGCAGGGCGGAAACCTGGCCAACTTCCTGGATGTCCCCACCCAGGACGGCCGGATCGGGGTAGTGCCTGATTTTGATCCCGACGCCCAACCCGCCGGCGGCCAACTGATCCAACCGCCCCTGCCGCCGACCCTCCGCCAAAACGTCGGCGACTTCGGCATCGGTCAGGGCAACGTCCCCAGCGTGTTCGGCTCCGGGGCCAAGCGCATCGGCCGGGATCTGAAGAACTGTCGCCAGGGGCAACACACCAAGTGCCGGTCGGGGTAGTTGCGCCCCAAGTGTCGCTAGCACCTCGCGGGTAATCCCCCATTCATCCCTCGAAGGCACCGGTCAGTTGCTCGATGGTCTTGCGCAGCAGGGGCTCTCCGCCAAAGGTCATTCCCAATTCGCGGATCTTACCCGTATCGATCTGGTTCTTGGCTCCGGCGTTGTGGCCTGAGACTTCCGCACTGCTGCCGCTGATCTCCTTGGCCAATCGGGCTACGGTCTGCTCGGCGATGTACATGTCGTAGCAGTTGAACGCCTGGCCGGTGATCCGATCCGCCGGGGCCTGCAGCAGGATCTCCACCGCCCGAGCCACGTCCGCCGCGTGAACCTCCTTGCCTCCGACGTCCGAGCGGACCGGTTCTCCCCGGCAGACCCTCCGCACGATGTCAAACCACCGGCTCTGCTCCGGCGGATGGGCCGGCCCGTAGATCCCGGTCGGACGCAGGGCGCAGATCGGCCAGCCCCCGCCCAGGCCGAAGCTGTGTACGAACTTCTCGATCGCCGCCTTGTGGGCCCCGTAGTGATTCATCGGCCAGAGCGGATGGGCCTCGTCCAGGTCCCGATCCGGCAAGATGACCTCGTGTACCGCACAGGTGGAGATGAACACGAACCGACCGGCCCCGGCCCGCCGAGCCGAGTCCATCAGCAGCAAGGAGCCCTCCAGGTTCAGCCTGACAAAGTCCGCGAACCCCTCGGCCGCCGCCGCCCGGAAGCCGGCCCCCGGTGGGCGGTAGAGGGCGCTGTGTACCACCGCATCGACGCCCCGGCAGAAGGCCTCGAACTCGTCCGGGGCATCCAACGCCCCCGGGACCCAGTCAATCCCCTTCTCACCTTCCCCGAAGCCCGACCGATCCGAACCCGGCCGATACCAGCATCGACAACGGTGCCCCCCGCTGGTCAGACGCTGAACGATGTACCGACCCAAGAAACCCGTAGCCCCCGTAACCGCGATGTTCATTGGTCAACTCCAGAAGCACTCGACAGTATAGCGCCAAGTAAGGGGCCACTCCGCCCAAGAGCCCCCGAGCTTGCTCGGAGGGTACGTTCCCCAGCGTTGCCGGGCCGCATCGCCCGCCGTCTCGGCGTGCCCGGTGAAGCTGGGCTACACCGCCACCGCCTCGGCCGACAAGGCCTTACCGAAGAAATCCAGCAACTTCCCCCGGGCCGCCTCGGGATGCTCCTCCCACACTTCCGTGTGATCCATCCCGTCGATCAACCACAGGTCCTTGGGCCCCTCGGCCGCCTCGAAAAGCTCCCGGGACATCTCCCAGGGGGTGATCCGATCGGACCGGCCGTGGATGAACAGGACCGGCACCGGAGCTAGCCGGCCCACGAAATCAATCGGGTCCTGCCCGTTCGAGACCCACCCGGGCATCCACCAGGCCAGCACCGTCAACCACCGATTCCTCCTCACGTGCCGACGGACGATCGCCCGGTAGCCGCTGAAGGCCGAGTCGATGACCACCGCCCGGACCTGCTCCCGGCGCTGGGCCCCGACGACGGCCGCGACGGACCCACCGATGGACTGGCCGAAGATCACAATCCGCTGACTGTCAATCTCCGGCCGCCGGCGAAGGTAATCCAGGGCCCCCAGGGCATCGCCGATCGTCCCCCGGCGAGTCACCGACCCTTCGCTCCGGCCATACCCGGCATAGTCGAAAGTCAGGACATTGTAGCCCGCCTCGGGCAGCCAGCGGATGAACTCGTAATGCCCGGTGATATTGGCCGCGTTGCCGTGGACGTGCAGCACCGTCGCCCGGGCCGGCCCCTCGGCCGCCGCGGGCAGAAACCAGCCGTGCAGCCTGGCCTGGTCGCCGCCTGGGAAATAGACATCCTCATAGGAGAGCGAATGGTCCGCCGGGGTACCCCGCTGCTTGCGGTCCGGATAGTAGAATACCCGATCGAAGATCCGCATCTCTCCGGCTCACCTCAGCAGGGGCGGTGCAATGCAGCCGCGGAAGCCCAAATGAACGAACCCGGCACCCTCCGCCAAATGCGGCGCGTTCACCGGGCGCGGCGCCTGCCCCGCAGGATTCACGGTCATAGATTCTAAACTCGAATTAACGCTTCGAGAATTGGAACCGCTTGCGTGCCCCGGGCTGGCCGGGCTTCTTCCGCTCGACCTTGCGGGCGTCACGCGTCAGAAATCTGCCGGTCCGCAGGGTGTCTTCCAGCTCCGGGTCTTCGACCATTAGGGCCCGGGCTATGCCCAACCGGATGGCCCCCGCCTGCCCGGTCTGGCCGCCGCCCCCGACGTTGACGAAGATGTCGTACTTGCCGAGCGTGTCGGTCGCCTTCAAGGGGGCGACCACGTCGATCCGGTGGCGGAGATCGAAAAAGTAGTCGTCGATCTCTCGCTTGCCAATCAGGAACTTCCCCCCGCCAGGACGGATTCGCACCCGGGCGACCGAGGCCTTGCGTCGGCCCGTGCCCCAGGAGTAGGTCTTTCGGGGGCTGGCCCCTTCCTTCGGGGCCGTCGGGTAGGCTCCGGTGGCGGCATCGCTGGGGCCTGCGGTCGGAGCCGCTTTGCTCGGACCCGCGGTCGCTGCCGCTTTGCTCGGACCTGCCTTGGAGGCCGGGTCTTTCGCGGGCTTCGAGGCCGTGTCTTTCGCAGGCTTCGGGGCCGTGTCTTTCGCGGGCTTCGGGGCCGTGTCTTTCGCGGGCTTCGGGGTCGGGTCTTTCGCGGGCTTCGGGGTCGGGTCTTTCGCGGGCTTTGGGGTTGGGTCTGTTGCGGGCGCTGGTGCCGCACTCGGGGCCCCGGCGTCTGCCACCGCTTCGGCCGGGCCGGCCTTGGAGGGACTCGCAGCGCTTGGCTCGGCGGGCGGTACGGTCACCGGTTCGCTCGGCGTCGAGGCCGGCGGATTATCCGGTGCCGTCGGCGCGGCGCCGTCACTTGCTTGGGGCGTCGAAGAACTCGGTGTTTCCGGCTGGGTAGGCTCGTCTGACACGGTCTAAGGCTCTCCTGGCAGGATACTCAGATACGATCCAAGTCCAGCGGCTGACACTGCTGGGCCTGGTGGGGATGCTCGCTACCCCGGTACACCTTCAACTTGGTAAGCAGCCGCCGCCCCATGGCACTCTTGGGCAACATCCTGCGGACGGCGTACTTGATGATCCGATCCGGGTGCTTCTGCTGCACCTCGGCAAACGAGCGCACCTTTCGGCCGCTCGGATAATACGAATAGGAGTCGTACTCCTTCTGTTCCGCCTTGCGGCCGGTCACCTTCACCTTTTCGGCGTTGGTCACCACCACGAAATCGCCGGTGTCGATGTGCGGCGTGTAGGTTGGCTTGTGCTTGCCCATCAACACGGTGGCCAGCTTGGTAGCCAGCCGACCGAGCACCAGGCCCTCGGCGTCAACCCGGTACCAATTCCGCGGGACCTCCCCACGCTTAGCCTGAAAACACTTGTCGGTCACAAAAGACATCACTCAAGCCCGTAATACAAGGCCTCGTCTCGTACAGTAACTCGAACCCAGTAGCATAACACCGGCCAACGCCTAGTCAACCCCCATTAGTGCATTCCCGGCCAAAATCCGCCCCCAAGTCTGACCACCCGGCCGAATCCAGGTCGTCCGCCCCCCCCCGGACCGCCATCTCACCCCCCATCACGCCGGGATCCTGTCGGTCGGCCACCCTGCGACCCGGTGGTTGAAACTCCCCTCTGGACCGCCCCGGAGGCCTACCCGAGTGCCCCGATCGACCCCGCAGAAGCCGCTTCCAGCCCCGTAGAGACCTGTTTGAGGGCCACCACCCGACCACGGGCCACGCTGGCAAACAGCCCCTCCGTCGCCGCCACCGTCGCCGGAACCTGGCCCACCAGCCCCAGCCCCGCCCGACCGGACTGGATGCACCGCCTGAATTCCGCCAGCAGGCCCTCGTAGCCCAACTCGACCGCCGGATCCGCCATCGGCAGGGCCACCTGATGGGCCACGTCCACCCGGGAGCCGTTTCCGCAGACCAGTTGCTGGTTTCGGTCCATGTGCAGCCTGGTCCCGTCGGCGGCCCGGATCTCCATCTCTACGCCGACCGCCTCGGCGGGCCCGCTGCCGTGGAAGACCAGCCCTACCGGGACGCCCTGCTCCGCCGTCAGGCTCGCTACCAGGGCCCCGTCATCATGGGCTACCGCAAAGACCCGCTGGACCGGGCCGATCAGGTGATGGATCAGATCGATGGCCTCGAAGACCTGATCGCTGGGCACGGCCCCCCGATCCTGGGAGCCCGTCCGCGTCGCCCCGCGTCGGGTGGAGTGGACGGTCATCGAAATCGGCGGGCCCAGCTTCCCCGATTCGACCAGTCGCCGGGCCAGCAGCACCGCCGGCGAAAAACGAACCGCCGGAGCGGCCAGCACGAAACGCCCGGACAACTTGCAGAGCGACCCCAATCTCTTGCAGGACCCCGCCGAGCCCGGGGCCCCAGGCACCAACACCGCGGCCCCCGCGGCCAGGCATTGCTTGATCAGCCGGGCCCGCAGCTCCAACGGCTGATGCAAGACCACCCCCGCCGGCTCAGTCTCCCGCAGCAGAGTGGCCAAGTCCGAAAATGCCCACCGGGCGTGGAATCTGGCCGCGTCGCGTTCGGCATCCTCGTTGCAGATCGCCTCCAAGGTGCCCACCCGGCCCAGCGACTGCAGCAGCCAGGGCGACACGTCCCGCGCCGACCCCACAAACGCGAGTTTTACCGACGGCATTGGCGGCTCCCAGCCTGCTTCCCAGCCCTCTTCCCGGCCGACCTCTACGGCGCTATAATATCGCTACATCGGCAGATTTCCAGTGTCCCGGCCGACTCCCAGGGTCCTGCTTGCCAAACTCTCTTTTTCGACGAGAAACCGCATCATGTTCAAAGTCACCACCCAGTTCTCCATCTTCCTGGTCAACAAACCCGGCATCCTCTCCCGCGTCTGCGACGAGTTGGCCGCCAAGAAGATCAACATCGTCGCCATGACCCTGATGGACTCCGTCGAGCACGGGGTCCTGCGCGTGGTGGTCAAAGACGTGGAAAAGGCCCGCAAGGTCCTCCGAGCCCTGAACATCCCCCTGGCCGAGACCGAAGTCCTCGCCGCCGACATGCCCAACCGACCCGGGGCCATGGGCAGCATATGTGCCCGGCTCAACAGCCAACACGTCAGCATCCGCTACGCCTACGTCACCAGCGGCACCGCCGGCGGCCGCACCATCGGCATCTTCAAGGTCGACAACGCCAAAAAGGCCCTCAAGGTCACCGGCCCCCGAACGACCGGCCGAAAAGAACGCAAAGTCTCCCGCCTCGCCCCCCGCGCCCGCACAAGGTAACCCAACGCCCGACCCAGGTGACCAGACGCCCGCCCCGGCTGGGTGGCCCAGGTTTTCAAACCTGGGGTACACGATTCGATTCTGCCAAGCACGGCCCCGCGAACATCCAGGGTGGGCAAGGACCCCGAAGGGGTCCCCGAATGTAGCCACGGGTGGAGCAACGCGGAACCCGTGGTGGAGATGACCCTCAACCACCCCCCGCCCCGGATGGGGCGGTGGAAACGCCAAACCCTCCACCGTCGCCCTCGGCCGCGGGCACGCCACCAGCTAGCCACGTCTGCCTTGCCGCGATAGTCGCGATAGCTTATGCTATCTATCGGAAGACCAACAACGTCCGTCCGGCACCTCCCCGCCAGCAGGAGCGCCGGCCGCTGTTGCAGAGCTGCATCCTGGAGCCGCGGGCGTCGAGGCGTAACTAAGAACCCCGATTGACAGACTTTCGGCACGGAGCAGTGAGGATGAAACGGTGCTAAGGTGGTCGAAGCCACTTCGGGAGGACCCTCCCGCGACGGGACTCGGTCGTTCGGTTTGAATAAGAAGGGATCGCAGCTATGGCAATGCCGAGGGTCTATGTCGGGTCGACTTGCTACGATCTCAAGTACATTCGCGAGAACTTGAAGTACTTCGTTCGCACGATCGGATACGAGCCTGTGCTCAGCGAAGAAGGAGCCGTCTTCTACGACCCTGAGAAGCATACACATGACTCTTGCACGTCTGAAGTGTCAAACTGCCAGCTATTCGTTCTGATCATCGGAGGACGATTTGGTGGCCGATTCAGGAAGACAGACAAGTCCATAACCAACGCTGAGTACGAGGGGGCCGTTCGCCACAAAGTCCCCGTATTTGCACTTGTCGAACAAGCCGTCTACGCAGAACATCACGTCTTCTTGAAGAACCGAGACAATCCAGATGTAGACGAGGCGAAAATCGTCTACCCGGCAGTCGACAGCACAAAGATATTCAGTTTCATTGATGCTGTCCGAAAGGCTGCCGTCAACAATGCCTTAGTGCCCTTTCAAGACTTCAACGATATAGAGTCGTATTTAAAGAAACAGTGGGCAGGCATGATGTTCTCCTTCCTGACCAGAGATTCAGAAGCTGCGAGAGTTGTCGATACCTTAGAAATGATCAGCGGCGTAAATGCGCGGGTCGAAATGCTATCTCGGCAGATTCTCCGTTCCGTTGGCACAGACGAAGCGAAGCTCACAACGGAGCTGTATGACAAGATGCTGACGTGCGCGGCGATTCGAGATCTGTCGTATGTCGGGTGCCACCCAACACCAAGAGCGGTGCTGACAAGCTCGACGTTTGAGGAATGTGCCGAGAAGCTGGGTCAGCGTCTATCCCTAACGAAGGAAGGGGGCTCCTGTCTTTCCGGTTCCGGTCGTATCAGCAAGGAGCGCTTTGCGAGTAACTCGGAGGAATACAAGAAACTCCGAGGCGAGCTTGAACAGATTCTTGAGTCGCACGGTCAAACGGCCGCGAGATTCCTCGAAGGTGCTGACAGTACCTAGCATCAGCCTCAACTCGTGGCTGGAAAGCCGATTCGCCACTTTGGCTGCGAAGCCGGGTCTTTCAACGCTGCTGTAGCGCATTCGATTCAGCGTAGCATTGGGCAACATAGGCACCCGCCGCTTCAGCCCGGCCGCAGGAAGGAGAATGACTTGATCGACTTCAGCACCGAGAAGATGTCGCGTTGGTCGTCGTCCGGGGGCGGATCGAGGGCGTTTAGGCGGTGGTCGGGCGGCAGCGGGGCGACGGCGTAGCCGATGGCGGTGTTCAGGGTCTCCCGCCGGGGCCGATCGGACCACTCCAGCAGGACGTTGAGAAGGTCGGCGTTATGGGCATTTACCCGCTGTTCATGCTCGCCAACCAGCCGGTTCTGGATGCGGTAGAGGCCCCGCCATACCAGCAACTGCTTGATCTCGCCGTGGTCGATCCGCACCACCTGCGGCGAGGATAGGGCCGACCGGGTCACCTGATGCAACTGCCCGTCGAGCAACTCTCCCAGCAGGACCCGTCGGTACAGCGGCGGGCCGGTCTGCCGGCCGGCGCACAACGCCAGGCCCACCCGCCAGTCGTCGCCGGCCAGGTCCAGGGCCGTCCGACGCAGATCAGCGGGCGTCTGTTGCCGGCCGTCGATCCGGAAGCGGAAGCGCCGCTCCAGGTCCAGCGGTACGTTGTAGGGTAATTCCCGCGAATCGGCGAGTTCCAGCACGCTCCGCAGTATGGTGGCATTGTAGCAATTGATCGCGTAGGCCAGGCGATGGTCACGATCCGCGAATTGCTCCGGCGCCGTCTCCGGCCCCACCCGACCGGCCAACGACAGAAATCGATCCAAAGCCCGCCGATCATCGAGCAGCCGGTGGTAGTCGACCCGGTCGCCGGCCACGACCTGGCTCAGGGTCAGGCCCCAGTCCGACCAGTCCATCACCGCCGGGCCACTCTCGTTGGCCGAGCCGTCCGCCGGGCCGATCTCCACCGTTCGCCCCAGGCATCCCCCGGCGGCGGCGGCCAGCAGGGCCGCCCAGGCGAGTCCACCGCATCGTCTGCTCGGCCGGTTCAAGAGGCTGCTCCGTAGGTGGGGGCCCATCACAGGGCGTGGTGCAAGAAGCCGCGGGCCGTCTTCTCGCCCAGGTCCCCGGCGGCCACGCGCCTTTCCAGCAACGGGCTGGGCTGGAAACGCCGGTCACCGTCGGACTCCCGGGCATAATCACCCAGCAAGGCCCGGATCACGTCCAAGCCGACGTGGTCAGCCATGGCCAGCGGGCCCTGCGGATAGTTGAAGCCCAGCTCCATGGTCAGGTCTACGTCCTGGGCCAGGGCGATGGTCTCCGCGACCAGGGAGGCCTCGTTGACCACCGCCGCGAAGATGCGGGAATAGACCCACATGGCCCGGTCGGCCGGACGATCCAGGGCCTCGGCAAAATCGCCCAACGCCGCCGTCGGCTTCCAGCGGGAGCGGTCCTGCAGAGGAGCCTCGAACGCCGGGGTCAGTTCTCCGTCGGCGCCGTGGTTGTGGTAAAAACCCCTGCCGACCTTGCGCCCGAGATGGCCTTGCGAGACCAGCTCTTGCTGGAGGGCGCTGGGGGCCAACCGGGCCGGCTCGCCAAGATCACCGTATATCGTCTCGGTCACCCGCAGGCTCACGTCCAGGCCGATCAGGTCCAGCAGCTCGAACGGCCCCATCCGGAGGCCGCCCACCTCCTTCACCGCCCGATCGATGCCCCGGATATCCGCCTCGCCGGTCTCCGCCAGCGCCAACGCTTCCAGGTAGAACGGCCGGTTGACCCGATTGCCGATGAAACCGGGTGAATCCTTCACCCTAACCGCCGTTTTGCCAAGCTTGGTACAGATCGCCCGCCCGGCGACCATGGCCTGATCGCCGGTCGCGGGGCCCGCGACCAGTTCGACAACCTGCATCACCGGCGCCGGGTTGAAGAAGTGCATCCCCAGGAATCGCTCGGGGTGTCTTAGCCCGGACGCCAGCTTGGCGATGGAGAGACTCGAGGTGTTGGTCGCCAGCAAGGTCCGCGGCCCGGCCCGGTCGGCCAACTCGCCGAGGACCTCCCGCTTGACCGACCAGTCCTCCGTAACCGCCTCGATGACGCACTCCGCCTGCTCGACGAAACCCCGGTCCGTCGCCACTTTCAGGCGCGAGACGATCTGGTCCCGCTCGGTGGGCGACAACTTGCCTCGGGCCACCCGCCCCTCGAGCCGCTCGGCGATCTCGCCATAGGCCTTCTCCACCAGGCCCGAATCGGCGTCCACGCCGTGGACCATGAAGCCCGCACTGGCCGCCGCCTGGGCGATGCCCGCCCCCATCGTGCCGCACCCGATCACTCCGATCACGCGTTCACTGCTCACCTGTAAACTCCGGTGTTCGCTTGTCGAGGAAGGCCTTCACGCCTTCGATGTAGTCCTTCGTCCTCCCGGCTATTCCTTGCAGCCGAGCCTCGCGCTCCAACTGAGAATCGAGATCGCTGGCCGGCGACGCATACATCGCCTGCTTGGTCAGGGCCAGACTCTGCGGTGCCGCCCGGGCCAAGGTTGCGGCCCACGCCCCGGTGGCCGCGGCCAGTTCATCAGGCGCCGCCAGGCGATTGACCAACCCCAATTGTACCGCCTCGGCCGCGGTGAGGGGATCGCCGAACCAGGAGATTTCCAACGCCTTGGCCAGGCCCACCAATCGCGGCAGCATCCAGGTCATGCCCGCGTCGGGCACCAGGCCGATGCTGCCGAAGGCGCTGATGAACTTGGCCTCCCGCGAGGCGATCCGCAGGTCACAGGCCAGGGCCAGGCTCCAGCCCGCTCCCGCCGCGGCCCCGTTGATGCTGGCGATGATCGGGATCTCCATCGACCGAAACCGCCTCACGATCGGGTTATACCGACGATGTATTATCTCCCGGTAGTCCACCGGCTCCGGGGCGCCGGTCACTTCCTTCAGGTCCTGCCCGGCGCAAAACGCCCGGCCCGCACCGGTCAACACCAGGCACCGCACCGAGCGATCCTCGGCCACGCCGGCCAGCTCGGCCTGTAACTCGCGGGCCATTCGTTCATTCAACGCGTTCAAGTCGTCCGGCCGATTGAGCGTGATGGTCCGGACGTGGCTCTGCTCGTCGACCAGAATCGTTTCGTAGCCCATGTCAGAACCTCGTCAATACCGTCTCGCCGGCGACCGCCGCTACCGGGTCTGGAAGCCCTTTTTATACGCTGCTCCTCGCGGGAATGCCAGCCGGGCAGGATCGTGAGGACCACAAGTCAGGTCGTCGAGCCTGCCGCCCCAGCCGGCATCTTCCAGGAGGGGTAGTGCTGAGTAAGGCAGGGGCGCCGACTGCGTCCACCACGAGGCCCGCGATCAGGATATGCTTCAAGCCAGCGTGCTCACCGCCTCCTGCGGCACGCCCCCCCAGCCTGCCCGCTGGACGCTCTCGGAGATACCACTCAGAGTGGAGAATGTTGAATACCGCAAGTGCTGATGGGTGCCACTGGCGGCTCGTCCGCCAGTGTCTTGCCAGACAGAAGCACTGGCAGCAAGCTGCCAGTGGCACCCAAGATGTTCAGTATTCAACGCGCGGCGTAGCAAGTGACCGCCGGGCGCAAAGAACGACCCCCGGAACAGTTGTCCCGGGGGCCGAATGGTTTCTATCGCGGCAGGCGCGGCCCTGCGAGATCCGGGGCCGCCGCTCTGCCTCCTGCCTAATCTACCGGCGGCGTCTCCGGCGACGTGCCGAGGCCTTCATCCAGCCCCAACCGGAGAGCATCAAGGGCAGCATGCCCAGGCCGGTCACGCCGCACGCCCCGCCGCCGCCACAATCATCAAAGCCGGGCAGCCCGCCGGGAGAACCTGCCACGGCCCCGCCGGGGGTCGGGTCACATACGTCGCCGGTGCCGTCCAGATCCGAATCGATCTGCTGGGAATTGAAACAATCCAAGCCCTCGCAGTCGTGCAATTCGTGGGTCGGACTGCAGTTGTCACGGCAGTCGAAGATGCCGTCCAGATCACCATCCGCATCGACCTCGCCGCAGCCGCAGACCCCCGGGGCGATCTTGTTCGGATCAAGCGGGCATTGGTCGATATAGTCGGGCACCCCGTCTTTATCCGCATCCGAGGCGATGCAGTCGGCCTCACCGTTCCCGTCCTGATCCGCATCCGAGAAGCCACAGCCGCAGATGCCCGGGGTGACCTTCCGGCCGTCGGTCGGGCACTCATCGCAGAGGTCTCCGAACTGATCGTCGTCGGCGTCCGCCTGGTCGGGGTTGGCCAGCCCGGGGCAGTTGTCGCACACATCTCCGAATCCGTCCACGTCGATGTCCACGTTGCTCATGATGCAGTCAACATCGGCGGGACAGTCGCTGCTGCTTACACACGGCCCCCCGAGGGTCGTGTTACAAGTACCCAGCAGCGGGCCGTTCGGCGAGTCGGGGCAGTTGTCGCATTGCTGGCCGATCCCGTCCTGGTCGCTATCCTCCTGGCCGGAGTTCGCGACCATCACGCAGTTGTCGCACTCGTCTCCGACACCGTCGAGGTCGAAGTCGCGCTGGGCCTGACCCGGCTGAGCGGGCGGGTTGTACGCGTCGGGGCAATTGTCGCAAGCGTCGGCCAGGCCGTCGCCGTCGTCATCCTCCTGGGTGGGGTTGAAGACGCCCGAGCAGTTGTCGTCGCAGCCGATCAGGTTGCCCCCCGTGCAGGGGTTGTCACCGTCAACGCCGCTGCCGTCCCCGTCCTCGAGTACGCCGTCGCCGTCCCAGTCCGGATCGCAGGAGTCGCCCAGGCCGTCGCCGTCCAGGTCGGTCTGCGACGGGTTGGTCACCAGCGGACAGTTGTCGCAGGCATCTCCCAACGCATCCCCGTCGTTGTTCGCCTGATCGGCGTTCGGCTCCGAGGGGCAGTTATCGAAGATGTCGGCGACATCGTCGCCGTCGGTATCCTGCGGTTGGACGGTGACCTCCGTCGAGGCCTCACCGGTGATCGGGAGCTGATTGCCCGGGTTGTTGGGATCCGGGTAGGTGTTGGGACTGGTGACCGTGAGGGTGACCTCGACCCCCGCCGGGAACGGCTGGAAGTACACATGCTCCACCACCGCGGCGGTGGACGAACCACCGTCCCCGAAATCCCACTCGTAGTCCATCGCCGTGTTCTGGTTGCCACTTTCGTCCAGCGAATGCGAGCCGTCGAAGATCACCCGGAGCGGCACCCGCCGGTCGGGATTGGTCACATCGTCCGGGTAATCCACTTCGATGACCGCCGCCGCCACGGGGATGACCTGGCCATTCTGAAGATGAATGGGCGTGCTGTAGGGCGTCAGGCCGGTGGTGATCATGGTGAACTTGTCGGCCTGCCCGTTGGCCTGGTGGCTGCCGTCGGTGAAGCTGTGGATTCGGTAGCTGACATCGCCGGCCCCGCCGGAGTCCCCGGGGTCCGAGGCCAATTGCAGCGAATCGGCCGTCCCGTTGCCGTCGGAGTCGAAGACCGACCAGACTATGTAGTACCCCGGCGCGGTTCCGGTGCCGCCGGTGATCCGCACCAGGTCTCCCGGTTCGAAGTCAGCAGCCGGGAAGTTGGCATCGAGGTCCTTCAGGTAGTAGGCGCCGTCGGACTCGAACACGTCGGCGTCGATGTCGGCCAAGCCGCCGTTCCAGACGATCGTGAAGGTCGCCTCACCACCACTGGAGAGGTACGGAACGCCGGTGGTCGCTCTGTTAGCATGCTCGCCCGATTGAGAGCCCTCCACCCGCCAAAGCTCGCTGCCCGGGTCGGTGGCGTCAATGCACTCCATGGTCAGGAGTTCGAGCTTGGATTGGCTGGTAAACACGATCACGTTGGTGACCGCCCCCCGGCCCTTGTTGGTCAGCGCCGCCCGCGGATCAGAATGGGACGGCTCCATCTGGCCGTCATCCCCCACGCCCGGCTCCAATCGGGCATAGAAGTAATAGTCCCCGTCGGCCAGGGCATCCACCGGCACGCCCTGGGTCACTTCTTCGATGCCCGGTGCCGTCTTGGGAATCGGCGCTCCGGCGGCAGTGCCGTTCCAGCCGCTGCCGACCGTGTCATAGTAGAAGTGTATCGTAGTGCCCTTGTGGAGGTCGAACACCTCCGCCTCGACAATATACTGGTCGTTGACCACGTTCCCCCCCGGCGGTCGCAGGAACCTCAAGGAAGGCACCACCTGGGGCTCCCAGAAGAACGTCACCGTGGAGCTGTTGGTGCGCTGCACCACGTCGGTGACAGACAGGCCGCTGCGGGCCTGGCCCCACCAACGCGAGTTCGGGTCGGTATAGGCGTCCCATCCGGTGATGCCTGCCGAGCCGGGGAAGGGATCGCCTCCGTCGCCGGAGTTTTCACCGTTTTCCAACTGCTGGAGCCCGTCGGCCTGGATGATGTTGTAGGTGAAGTGCGAACCGATCCGCTGCTGCTGGGGCGTGCCCTCGGGATTGGCCACGAAGTCGGTGTGCATGATCAGCACCCCGTCACCGGGCGCATTGCGGGAGAAGTTGACCTGATTGGGGCTCGGCGGATCGACCCAGGTGACCCGCCAGAAGTAGAAAAGCTCGCCCGTGTAGGTAGGGTTCTGGAAGAAGTACGCCGAGGCCACCGGGTCGAAGGCGTAGTCGGTCAGCACCACCTCCGTCTCCTCGAACGGGACCAGTACATCGGTGAGGTCGGTCAGCTCGATCCAGGGCGGGTGAGCCATGCCGAAGGCCCCTACGCCGAGTCTGCGTTCCTTCAGCGGCGGACACGGATGCACCATCGGGCCGGACATGGGGTCCCAACTGCCCACCGGCCGGTTAACGATTCCACCGGGAAGGTACTCGTCGTAGTCGTACAGGTCGGGATAGCCCTCCCAGACGTGCAGGAACTCGTGAGCCATCAATTGCTTGGAGAAAGAACTCTGGTCCTGTTCCGTGCCGCTCTCGCTCGTTCCTCCTATGGAGGTGGCGAAATCGGAGAAGACAATGGCCGGAAACGGTGTAGGAGTGTCCCTGGTCTGGATGGGTAGGTCCATCGCCGGGGCAGGAAGCTGAAACAAACCACGCCCCCCAGCCGCCAAGCCGTCGGCGTACAGGCCGTTGGGAAGCAGAATCGTGCCGAAGAGGAAGTCCGTACCGCCTACCCGCATCACCAATTGGTCCCAGTCGACGCTGGAATCCAGAGCCGCGACCGCGTCTTCGGTCATCCGTCGGCGGTTGAATGGATAGCGACTAAAAGGACCTCCGTCGTTGGGAGTCAGGGGAGACTCGTCAAAAGCGTAGTTCTCGGTGTCGATCTCCCGAACTTCGCCCAAGTCCAGCAGGCCGTCCAGGTTGAAGTCTCGTTTCAGGGCTTGGCTCCGGGACGCCGAGAAATCCAGCAGGCCCGCGAAGGTGGCAAAGCCGTCCAAGGCGTCGATCCAGAACAGCCGGTCGGTTTCATCTACTCCAAACACCCGGGGCTGGCCGGGTTCCAGGGCCAGGGCTCGAACCTCGAAGAACACGAAAACCAAACCCGTATCGTCCACCGGTGGCAGGTTGAGCCGCCCGCCCGGCGGGGCCGTCTCGGGATCGATGCTCAAGTCGATGGTGGCCAGTTGTTCGAAGGCCTGGTCGACCACATAGAATGTGCCCCCGTCGGCAGGATCGTATGCCAAACCACTGACCCCCGAGCCGACCTGTCCCAGCCGAACCACCAGAGCGGTACTACCCGATGATGGGTCGATGGTATACAGGTTCCAGATCTGGTCGTTCCAGACGCTGCTGTACTGCTGCACCACCGCATACAACGTCTGGCTGACAGGGTCATAGGCCATATCCAGCGGCACGCCGATGCCCAGGTTGCCTATCCATGTCGCCGTGCCATTGCCCGAGTTGACCTCGAACAGCGCCGGGCCGCCCCCCGATCTGCCCGCACCGTAGAGCTTGCCGATGGTCGGATGTGAGGCCAAAACCGTCACTCGAATGTCGGTCCCATCGTCGGGGTCGGGGTCGAATCCGCCCACCACCGTCCAGGCCGCGTTGCTGTGGTCGATGATCCCCAATTGGTTGCCGCCGCTGTCCGCCCCGAAGAGTTGGGCGCCCCCCAGGAAAGATACGCCAAAGGCCAACCCCGAGGCGCCATCGAACGACAGGTAGGGATCCTTCTGCCAGGTCAGGTACTCCAGGTTCAACAGATTACCTGCGTCATAGCCGTTGGTGCCGTGAATGTTGTAGGCCAGCGGGCCCGCGGCGGGAATGGTGCCGTCCGGTCCCCCTGGCGTGCCCGGGTTCCCGTCCCCGAAGTCCTCGCCGAAGGCTGCGGTATTCTGCACCGAAGTGACTTCTCCCAGACGCCCGTCTCCCCCATAGACCAGGCCGGAGACATCGCGGGCGTGATAAATCGACGAAGGCAGATCGTCGAACTCGGCCGGCCCGTCGTAGGCGTCGGGTACACCGTCGAAGTTCGAATCCAGCACATCGGGAAAGACGTTTCCGCTCGGCGTCCCCACAACAGTGCCGTCGCCATGGCTGGGAGGATCCCGCGGCGGATTGTCGCAGCCCTCGCCGGGATCTGATTCGGGAGTGCAGTCCAGAACGGAGCGAGCCGTATCCCCCCCCGTGTTGGGGCGGAACAGCTTCAGATCATTGTCGTCCGGCGCGGGCAGGGGCCCCAGCGACGGATCGCCCGGATCGAAGGGCTGGAGATTGGGAATCCTCGAGTCCCACTCCGGCGGGTCGGGGGCGGCCTCACTCAAGCCGGCGTCCCCTTGCTTGTCGTCCCAGTACGCCTCCCACCAATCGGTGTAGCTCCACGGGAACAGCCCGTCGCCCGGCGGCGGCGTGCTGGCCCCGAATACCCAACTTCCCGGTTGGGGCAGTTGCTGCACCTTGCTGCCGTTGCCGGCAGTCCCCGTCGAACCGCTTTCGTACCATCGGTCGGGTCCGTCGAATTGGTTGTTCCCAAACCTACCCAGTAAGCCGCTGCCCGGCTCTATCAGCACCTCTCCGTCCTCGTCCTCTGCCAGCCGATGGCAGAAACAATCGTTCGTCGGATCCGTCTCTTGCAGGAGCCTGGCCAGGTCGGCACAGGCCTGGTCCCAGGTGTCGCTGCAGCAGTCCGCATCCATCGCACAAACGGCCTCCGCACAGCTCGGAACGTTGCAGCTCGGATCCTCGTGAACGTAACAGCAATCGCTGGGCATGGCCCGCGTGGGCTGGCCCACGTCTCCGGGATAATTGGCCCTGATGTACGCCTCCGCCCAGGCCCGCGACTCGGCGTTGCGATTCTTATGGCTGGGGTCGAGCTTAATCCAACGCTGCTCCGGAAGGCGGCCCTCCGGGTTGTAGATGACCAGGAAATCCTCGAACGGCTCCGGAAAATCCCATTGGCCGTCCTCATCCTGGTCGCAGAACTCGGTCGATTCGATCTCCCCGTCCTTCTCGCACACGCACAGCCCTTCGCAGGCCGCGGTTAAGGCGACTTGGCTGACACAATCTGCGGTCCATTCGCCGGGGATCGTCGTTCCTGGATTGTCCGGATCGTCTCGATCACAGCAAGCCTCAAACCCCGGCTCGGCACACACCGCATCCTGGCATGCCTCTTCATCACAACCACCCTCCTCATGGGTTACGCAGCAGCTGCTGATATCCGCCCCCCAGCCGTCCCGACTGCCTTCCAGCAGGGAGTCGTACGCCCCGTTGCCGTTCAGGTCGCGGAATCGTTCGCCCGGCGTCCACACCGCGTGACCGGCTATGTCGAAGTCTACCATCCCCGGCGGACGGCTCGATGGGCCAACCAGGTTGCCGTTGTCGTCGATGATCATCGCCTGTTGACTCTGGACAACCGGCTCGCCCTCGAAGCGATCGATCACCCCGTTCTCGTTGAGATCAACATACGGAATCCTCTCACCTACCACGTTGACCGGAAGCATCGGCCAAGGAACCCGCACCCAGCCGGCCACATCCCCGCTCACGCTCACATTCCCGTAGGAAATCTCATCCCAGTATTCGGCGAACGAGTCGACACGCTGGGCCCCTTCATCCTTCACCTGGTCGAAGTATGCGTCCCAGACGTTCCCGGGATTGGGGAGTTGCGATGGGGCCCCGCCACTCGACTTCGTCGAGGTCGCCAGCATGACCATGAACTTCCGCTCATCGCCGCCCGCCGGCGTTGCCAACCAGGCAGCGACGAGACTGGCCAACACGGTGACGCAGCACATCGACCGCAACCTTCTTGAATCACGTGACCGTTCCATGACTTGTCCTTCCGGAGATCAGGGAGTGCTTCATTCGCTCGGGCACTGTCTCGCAGACCTGGGTCGCCGGCCTCTGGCCGATGCCCCTCACCGGACCAAACCCGGTGCCAAAGTCTCGAGATACTCTCTTAGGATACCAAGGATCACTCTCCGCGTGCGGGGCGGCTCCCTCTGCGCCTGACGCCCCGGCTACCCGTCCAGCCGCGACCACGCCCCCGCAGAGGTCTCCGTCCGATTCTACGATCCCACCACGTGTCCGAGGGCCGGTTGGCGACGCGAGACCCGGGCAGGAGGATATCTTGACACCATACTCCAATTATCTCAAAAACCGCAGGTAGGCTCATCCCGGCATGCGTAGTCCGGGTCGCTGGGGCGTCGGATTCCCCCGGCAGTCCCTCCGGCACGCCCGGAAGGCCGGGCGCGCTGATCTTCCTCCAACGCCGTCTCCAAGTATATACCGCCGGACCATTCCGTGACAAGGTCCGTGGGCCATCGCCCCCGCCCATGGCCGTTCCGATATCCTCCCCGGCTTCATCGATCCATGACCAGAGGGCCGCGGTTCAGGTCCTCAAACCTCGCCTGGGGTCCGCTGGATCGGCCGGATGGCTCACCACCCACCCGCGGTCGGCGACTCCACCATGGCTTAGGACCTCCAGACCGTCCGCTCGCCCCCGGGGACCCCGGCTACTGTGGCCGGAACCCTCATGCTATACTCGCCGGTATGATCCTGGCCCTGGCCCAGACCAACCCGCTCATCGGGGATATTACCGGAAATAGTCGCAAAATCCGGACCTTCATGGACCGGGCCCGCGAGGCCCGAGCCGACCTGATCGTCTTTCCCGAGCTGGCCGTCTCCGGCTATCCCCCCAAGGACCTGCTGCTCAAGCCCAGGTTCGTGGCCGACAACGCCGCCGCCGTCGAGCAGCTCGCCCAGCACACCCGTGGCGGTCCCGCGGCCCTGGTCGGCTTCGTCCGCCGCAACGATCGACCCGTAGGCCGCCGGGTCTACAACGCCGTGGCCCTCCTCCAGAACGGCCGGCTGATCGACGAATTTCACAAGTCCCTCCTGCCCGCCTACGACGTCTTCGACGAGCACCGCTACTTCGAGCCCGCCGATCGGGCCAAGACCGTGGACCTGGTCCTGAAGAACCAGCGCGTCCGCCTCGGGGTCACCATCTGCGAG
>CAZFMS010000014.1:0-28154 GCA_964520125.1 uncultured Planctomycetaceae bacterium | reverse complement strand
GCGCCGTCGTCGGCGGGGGGCCAGCGCGTGGGTGGCGGCTGGGGTGCATAGGGGGGCGACTGGTGGCCTCCGACGGCCCTACCTGAGCCTATTGGGCCTCCATTCATTGTCTTGCCAAATCCTCTCGGTATACTGATTACCTGGTTCGCCGGCCTTGGGCCGCCGGCGGTGCCGAGAGATCGCGACGAGAACTTTCTTCAGAGGAGTCTGCCATGACTAAGCAACGGGTGTTTTGTGTCGTGCTGGGGCTGGGTCTGCTGGGGGCGGTCGCCGCAACCGGCTGGGCGAGTTTCGATGAAGACGATGAACAGATTTCCATCGATAAGGTCCCGGCCAAGGCTCGCGAGGCCCTCTTGAAACACGCCCAGGGAGCCAAGTTCACCGAGGTTGAGCGAGAGAAGGTCCGGGGCGTCGTGTTCTACGAGGCGGAGTGGATGGTCGATGGCCGTGAGCATGAGGCCAAGGTGACCGCCGACGGCAGCTTGGTGGAATTGGAGGAGGAGGTCGATGCCCAGAGCGTGCCCGCCGCCGTCCGCAAGGCCGCGTCCAAGGCCTTTCCAAAATCGGCCAAGCTGACCTTCGAGAAGAAGACGATCGTCCTCTACGAGGTGGAGGCCAAGGTCGACGGCAAGGAGCGCGAGGTCCTGATCTCCCCCAGCGGCCAGGTCCACGACGAACACGATGACGATGATGACGACGACGACGATGACGACCATGATCACGACGATAACCACGATCGTGACCGCAACCACGCTCACGACCACGATCATTGATCATTGATCATCCGATCATCGGCCCGCCTCGGATAGAGTGAACTAGAACGCAGCCTCGGCAACGCACCGCCGATGCCGCCGGGTCCTCGTCCTGCCGAGACATCACTCGGGCTCTGCCGTATGATCTTCGCCTATGGCCCTGCGCTATTATGCCGCCGCTTGCCAGACGGACTTTGCCTGTCCTGCCGACCGTGGGGAGATCGCGGCCCGGGTCAAGCGGATGGGCGAACTCGTCGAGCAGACCATCACCGGCTACGAGCCGTTCTTCGATGTCCGGCTGCTGGTCTTCCCGGAGTTCGCCCACGCCGCGCCGGTCTATGATAGTGTCGAGAAGCTGCGCGAACGGCTGGCCGTCGAGATCCCCAACGAGCACACCGACCGCTACGCCCGGCTGGCCGCCAAGTATGGCTGCTACATCCAGACCGGCACCTTCCTGGAAGCCGACCCGCAGTACGCCGACGTGGTCTTCAACACCACCGTGTTGGTCGGCCCGGGCGGCGTGCTGTCGAAGTATCGCAAGGTCAACCCCTGGATCCCCTGGGAGCTGCACGCCAGCCCCCACGACCTGGCCGACTATAGCGCGGAGGTCTTCCCCGTGGTGGAGACGGAGATCGGCAGGCTGGGCGTGGCCATTTGCTACGACTTCCTCTTCCCCGAGACCATCCGCCAGATCGCCTTCAACGGCGCCGAAGTCATCGCCCGGGTCTCCGCCTACATGCACCCCTGGGGTGCTGCCCCACCGATGGACTGGTGGACGCTGTTCAACCGCACCCGGGCGGTGGAGAACACCGCCTATCTGGTCGCCGCCAATCAGGGGGCCGGCATGGAGAATTATCCCCCCTTTACCTGGCCCGGCGGGAGCATGGTGGTGGACTACGACGGCCGGATTCTCGCCCAGGCCGACCCCGGGCCGGGAGAAAAGGTGGTGGTGGCCCCGATCGATCTCGACGCCCTCCGCGCCGAACGCCAGCGGCGGATCGGGCACGATATGCGCTCCCATCTCCGCAGCGAGGTCCACACCTATCTGGCCAAACCGCACCTGCCGCCGGCCGCCGAGGGCGAACATCCCCTAACCGGCGAAGGCATCAGGCGGAGGATTGACCGGGCCCGAGAAGGTGGACACGAGAAGACGTGACTCAGCAGCTTTGACTGTTCGCTGGTTCCTTGGGCAGGCACTGGCGGACCAGCCGCCAGTGGCACCCGCGCGGACCAGCCGCCGGTGGCACCCACGCTGTTCAGACATCTGTTTCTTCCCGCTGGGTAACACGTGCTTCCCGCCGGGTAACACGTGCTTCCCGCTGGACAACGCGCGGGACGATCGTCATCACCCATCACTCCGATGTCGCGGGCCCCAGCGGCGGGAGACATCGGGCCGTGAAGATTGCCACTTGGCCGGGTCTTGGCAGTAAAAACCCTTTAGCTGGTCATACAGTTGGCGGTGGCGGGCCTTTAGCTCCTGGGGCTGCTCGAAGAAGTGCTCGGTCACCACGGCGAAGAACTCCGCCGGGTTCGAGGCCCCGTAGGGATCGAGAAAAGTCAGCCGGCCGCGGCGGCCCTCTTCGCGAAAGGCCTGGTACTCGGCCTCGAAGACCCGCGACCAAGTGGCCTGCCGCTGTTTGGATCCCAGCGGAGGGGACCCGTCGGCGATGCCGGCCTGCATGTCCAGCACGTGGGCGAACTCGTGAAACAACACGTTGTAGCCGTCGCACGGCCGGGCCACCGAACGCCTTACGCTGTCCCAGGCCAGCACCACCGGCCCCCGGCGCCAGGCCTCGCCCGCGCGGGTCTGGTGAATCCGGTAACGCCGCCCGTCCGGACCGACGGCCTCGACGACATCGCCGAAATCGTGGGGATGGACGATTACCTCGCCCAGCCGGGGGAAGACCCCGAGTTCGGGAATGCCGACCACCAGCAGGCACGCCGAGGCGGCGATGGTCACCTTGATCTGGTCGGTGATTTCCAGGTGGCCGATGCCCAGGAACTCCTTTTCGGCGATGAAGATCTGGATGCCTTCGCGGAGAGCCCGCCGATGCTCGGCCGGCAGACGGCGATAGAAGGGCAGGCTGCGCTGGGTGAATCGAAGCCAGTCGTCGGGAAACGGCCGACCGACGATAGCTTGGTGTCGAAGCCGTCGGCGACGGAACAGGCGGTCAAACCAGGGCATGGCGGTATCCAATGAGCGTCGAGACTGATCAGGACGAGTTTCTGTCGGATGATGATAGCTTTCCAGACCGGCTTTTTCGATAGTCCCTCTGCCGTTCGGGTCTTGGGGGAGAGCATTGGCCTTCCACGCGGAGAGGCTTTGGCATCACTCCTGCTTTCGGGCCAGCCGGTTGCGGATGGAGAGAAAGAGCGTGGCGGCGGCCAGGGCGGCGGAGCAGGCGGCCAGCCACAGGCAGGTCGAGCCCAGGCCCGGCCGGCCCAGGATCTCCCCGCCGATCGGGGCCCCCAGCATTATGCCGCCGGAGAAGCTCATGTTGCAGACGCCCATGTATCGGCCCCGCAGGCGCCAGGGGGCGAGATCGGAGACAATGGCGAAGGTGAACGGGGCCATCATCAGTTCTCCCAGGGTCCAGATTGCCACGGTAAGGGCGAATTGTCCCAAGGTGGCCGCGAGGGAGATCAAGCCGAAACCTAGTGCCATCACCGTGGCACCTAGCACCATGACCTTGCCCCGGTGGAAACGGCTGAGCAAGGGCGTCAGGGGCAGTTGGAGGCCGACGATCAGCAGGCCGTTCAGGGCGATGACCAGGCCGTATTCGTCGGTGGTGAAGCCCAGCCCCTTAAGATGGAGCGGGAAGGTGGACAGGGCCTGGACGAAGACCAGGCCGATCATGAAAGTGGCCAGGCTGAAGATGACGAACGGCAGGTCGGTGATGATCTGCCGGGCCGCGGTCCAAAAGGGGAGTTCGGACGATTCTGTGGCGCCCGCTTCCTTCGGGTCGGGAGTCCGGCCATCGGCGCTCCGGCCGGCCTTCTCGGCGTGGTCGGGAGACTGTCGCGACGGCAGGGTCTCGCGGATGGAGACCAGGATGATCAGGCCGCAGATTGCGGCGGTGAGGGCATCACCCCAGAAGAGCCATTGGAAGTGGTGGGCGGCGAGGAGGCCTCCGAGTGGAGGGGCGATGGCGAAACCGAGGTTGATCGAGACGTACATCAAGGCGAAGGCGTGGGGCCTCTGGGCCGGTGTGGTGACGTCGGCGATCATGGCCGAGGCGGCCGGCCGGTACATCTCGGCCAGCAAGGCAAAGATCGACACCAGGAGCATGATCGCCCAGCCGGTCTGGACCAGGCTGAAGATCACCAGGATGACCGCCCCGCCGAAGAAGCTGCCCAGCATGACCGCCCGTCGGCCGATCCGGTCGGCGAGATGCCCGCCGATGAGGGCGGCGACGATCGACCCCAGGCCGAACAGGCCCATGGCTCGGGTGGCGAACTTGGTTCCCAGGCCCATCTCACTCTGCAAGTAGAGGGTCAGGAACACGACCACAAAGCTGCCGGCCCGATTGACCAGGGACCCCAGGCAGAGGAGGTGAACCGAACGGGGCAGGGCCAGGTATTGCTTCAGCATGCGGGTCAGCCTGGGGCCGGGGCGGGCCACCAAATGAGTCCGGCGGTAAGGTCGGCGAAGATGCTAGCAGATGGAGGATGCCGAGGCGAATGCGGCGCGGGTGCTCCGGCTGGGGTGAAAGAAACGGAGGCGGATAGCATGCGGGATCGCGGCGGGCATCCAATCTCCGTGATTCGCTCTCTCCGTGGAGCGCGCCACGGTTGCCTGTAGCCGCACGGCAGTATGGCCTCCCTGCTGGATTCGCGGCACCACCGGCGGGACGCCGGTGCCACAGCTTGGTTGCGGCCGGGGGCCGCGCCTGGGCCACACCCAATCGTCAGCGGTCCTGGCAGTATAGGGCAAAGTAAGGGGCCGCTCCGCTTGAGAGCCCCGAGCTTGCTCGGGGGGTGCGTTCCCACGTGTTGCCGGGCCACCCCCCGACCAAGGTCGGGGGCTCTTGGGGCGCTATTGGCGTGACAATGCGCTGTGCCCTAGTCTCTCCATCCATCGGATCGCATCGCGGAGTGCGAGGCCGAGGGGGTGCTGCGCGTGGAAAATTGGCGACGTTCCCGCGGCGGGCGATTGAAGCGATGGGGGCGACGAGAATGCTGGTTCTTGTATGCCGACGTCGAATTGCCCAACGAGCTACAGGCGGTCACTCCGACCCCCGAAAGGAGCAGTAATGCTGCGAGAATCAACCTGGTTGCGGTTCTCGTGTTCATGATCACATCCTTTCGTTTGCTGGTTTTCTTTCTCATCCTTCGAACAACCTTGCTCAAACAAGATTCCTTGCTATTGAACCCCGCTCCTGTGTCGGCTTCCGGTCACGCGATTGTGGATCTCCGACTCTTGCGGGAGCGCCTTCCAACAGGACATCTCAGAACAGCCACGCAGCGAGCAGTTGGCGGGCGAAGTCCGCAACGAAGGCCAGAAAGTCTCCGGCGGCCTGCTCGGGTGAAGTCGGCACACAGCCGGCCGCGCCCAGGGGGAGGATTCCCCCCAGCATGACCAGCCGCCCGAATCTGCCATGTTCCATCCGGTGGTTCTTCACGATTCAGCTCCGGTAGTTGTAGGTTCGACGCTGGACGTCTGGGCCAGCCGGTCGCGGATTCCCTCGAGCGGCAGGCCGACGGCATGCTCCAATTCCGTCAAGGCGGTGGCGGCATCCAGCCAGACGTCGACGTACCCGCCACGGGCTTCCAACCAGCTTCGCTGGGCGACCAGCAACAGCAGTAGGCCGGCCTGGCCGCTGGAGTAGGAGGCCTTGGCGAATTCGAGATTCTTTCGGGCCTGGGGCAGGAGTTCCATCCGGTAGTATTCGAGATTCTCGGAAGAGGTGTCGGCGACATCCGCGGCCAGGCGGATGTCTTGGGCGACCGAGAGATACAGGGCCTCGTAGGATCGGAGGGCTTGCAGCCACTGGTAATGGGCCTTGGCGATCTGGGCCTGGTTCTGATCCCAGAGAGGCAGGGTTATCGAAAGGGCGAAGCCGACGATGGCGTCGATTTCCTGGCGGCGATCTTCGTTTCTCTGCCCCCGGGATTGGATATCGGGAGCCGTGGGGGCCCCGGCGGCGAGAGAAGATCGGGCGGCATCGGCGAGGATGTTCCGACCGGCCGAGGCCCGGCCCTCCGAACGCTCCGCGGATGGACCGATGGTAACGTTCGGGAAGACCTTGAGGTGTTCGAGGCGTATGTTCGAGGCGGCGGCGACGGCTTGCTCGGACAGGGCCTGGAGATCGAGCCGGACGTCACGGGCCAGGTCGATCAACTCGGCGGCGGCGCCGAGATCGGGCTGTGCTTCCGGCAGCGGGTCGGTCAGGGTGGTAGTATCGAGATCACGATGGAGGGCCATCTGGCGGGCCAGCAGGCGTTTGGTGCTGGACTTGGCCAACTTGGCATTGCGGAGCTTCAGTTCCGAGGAGAGCAGTTGCCCGCGGGCGAGGTTCTCGTCGAGTTCGCTGGCCATGCCGGCCTGGCGTTGGGCTTGGACGGCCTGGTGCGTCTTGCTGACGAGTTCCAGATTCTCCTGGGAGAGCTTGAACAACTCGTCGGCGGCGACGGCCCGCCAGTATGCGGCCTTCGTCTCGGCGGCCAGTTGGCCGGCCTGTCTGGCGATCTGGAGAATGCTGGCGTCCAAGGCCCGCTGGGCCGCTCGTTTTCTGATCGGAATCTGCCAGAGATCGACGATGTTCTGGGCCAGAGACAGCTCCAGGTTGCTCCGTCCGCCGGCCTCCGGGAAACGCAGGGACAAGCCCAGAGAGGGGTTGGTCATCAGGCCGGACTGCACCCAGTCGGCCTTGGCGATGCCGATGTCCATGAAGTCGGCCTGCAGCCCGCGGTTGTTCATCAGGGTGATCTGGAGGGCTTCGTCAAGAGACAGGCCGTCGAGGAGCATCTCGTCGATTCGCTCCCGGGTGATGATCTCCTGGTCCGGATCGTAGACCGCCTCGACGCCGGTGCTTTCGGTGATGAGCTGGCGAACCCTGGCGAAGTCCTCTTGTGGTCTGACCTTCGCGCAGCCGGTCAGCAGGACCAACCCGGCGGAAAAGGTCATTGCCCAACCCAACAAGCGCGGCGCCCGGGCGGGCGGCCGCGGCGCGACTGACCAACCAATCCGCATTGCTGATTTCGCCCGATCAAGAGCTGTCGTGTGCATTACCTGACCTCATGGAAAAACAGACCCTAGTTCGTCATCGCCGGAACCACGTCAGCCGTGGGGGACAGGTCAGTTCGGGCGTCTGGCGCGGTTTCCGCCTCGACCGGCCTTCCAAAACGGAGAAAGAGCGTGGGCACGACCAGCATGTTCAGGAAGGTCGAGGACAACAGGCCGCACAGTATTACTATGGCCATGGGTGTCAATATCTCTCGGCCGGGCTGTTCGCCGCCGAGGGCCAGGGGAACCAGGGCCAGGCCGGCCGCCAGGGCGGTCATCAGGATGGGGGCCAGGCGTTCCATCGCTCCGCGTCGGACGGCTTCGGGGAAGTCGGTCACGCCTTCGAAGCGCTGCAGATGCCGGATATGTGACACCATCATGATGCCGTTCCGGGCGGCGATCCCGAAGACGCTGATGAAGCCGATGACCGAGGCCACCGAGAGGATACCGCCGGAGAGAAAGACCCCGGCGACGCCGCCGATCAGGGCCAGCGGCAGGTTGATCATGATCAAACACATGTCCCGTAACGAGTGGAACACGATGTGCAGCATGAAGCCGATGCCCAGGATCACCACGACCCCGAGCACACTCAGGCGCCGGCTGGTTTCCTCGGCACTCTCGAATTGTCCGCCATACTGCACGTAGTATCCCTTGGGTAATTCGACCTCTTCGGCGATGGCCTGCTGGATGTCGGCGACCACGCTGCCCAGGGCCCGGTCGGCGACGTTGCACATCACCACGATCTTGCGTTGGGCGTTTTCCCGGCTGATCATGTTCGGTCCGCGCTCCTCGCTGATGCGGGCCAGGGCCTTGAGGGGGATCTTCGCCCCGGCGGGAGTGTCCACCAGGACCTCACCCACCATGGCCGAGGAGAAATTCTGCCAGGCCTCGGGATCGGCGGGATCGCCACTGCGGATGACCAAATCGAAGGCGTTTCGTCCTTCGAGGACCTGGGTGACGGCGTCGCCGGCGAAGGCGGTCTTCAGGGCGGTGGCCACGGCGCCTACTCGGAGTCCGTGTCGGGCGATGGCTTGGCGATCAAACTCGACCCGACGGATGGGAATGTGATTCTGCTGTTCCACGGAGAGATCGACGAGACCGGGGATTTCCCGCATGACCGACTCGGCCTGCTTGGCCAGCTTGCGGAGTTCCAGCAAGTCTTCGCCGAAGATCTTCACCGCGATGTTGGCCCTGGTTCCGGAGAGCATGTGATCAATCCGGTGGCCGATGGGCTGACCGAAGGTGGCGTTTACGCCGGGGATGGTAGCCACGTCGGCGCGGAGGGCTTCGAGAAGCTCGGTTCTGGTTCGGCGAGGCAGACCCAGGCGGACGGGGGCCTCCATATCCAGGGTGAGATCGATCTCGCTACCCTCGGTGTTCATGCCGTGGGCATCGGCTTCACCCCGGCCGGTGCGCCGACCGATGGCAACGATCTCCGGATGCTCCATCAGGGCCTTTTCGACGATGTGGGCAAGCCGATCACTCTCCTCCAACGAGATACCGGGAACGGACACCAGGCCGACGACCAAGGCGCCCTCACTGAACTCGGGCAGGAAACTGCGTCCCATGGTGCCGGCGCCGATGACCGAGGCTACCAGCAGGGCCGCAGTGGGGGTTACCACCCACCACGGATGGCGCAGGGCGAGAGCCAGCGGGCGGGTATAGGCCCGTTTTAGCCACCGGACGATCCGGGGCTCGTGGGCTTTCCGAACGGTGGCGCTATTGGGCAGCAGGTAATAGGCCAGAGCCGGGGTGAGGGTCAGGGCTGCGACCAGCGAGGCACCCAACGATACGGCGAAGGCGATGCCCAGCGGGCGAAGTAGCCGCCCCTCGACACCGGAGAGGAAGAAGAGCGGTACGAAGACCAGCAGGATGATCAGGGTGGCGAAGACGATCGAGGCTCGAACCTCGACGCTGGCTCGAAACACGACTTCGATCGGCGGGCGGCGATCCGACTCCGGCAAGGCCGCGTTGTCCCGAAGCCGACGGATGATGTTCTCCACGTCGATGATGGCGTCATCCACCAGGGCGCCGATGGCGATGGCCATCCCGCCCAGGGTCATCGTGTTGATGCTGGCCCCGAATGCTCTGAGCGTCAGGATCGCGGTAACCAGCGACACGGGAATGGCCAACAGAGTGATAAAGCTCGCCCGCATGCTGGCCAGGAACACAATGACCACCAGGATGACCATGATCCCGCCGTCGCGCAGAGCCTCAATGGTGTTGTCCACCGAGGCCTCGACGAAGGCCGCCTGGCGAAACAAGTTCTTGTTGACCACCATGCCCACCGGCACGGAGGCCTGAATCTCGTCGAACACCTGGTCCAGGTGTCCGGTGACCTGGAGGGTGTTGGCCCCGGGTTGTTTCAAGATCGCCATGATCACGCCCGGCTCGATGATCGGTTCCCAATTGGGCCCGCGCCGGGAGGCCCAGCCGGTGCCGCGTTTGATGGCCGCACCGATGGTGGCGGCTCCGAGGTCGGAGACCCGGATCGGCCGGCCTTGGCGGACTACCACGACGGTCTGGCCGATGTCGTCGGTGGTTTTGATGCGGCCGACCCCCTGGATGATGGACTCCTCTCCCCCTTCGACCAGGAACCCCGCGGCGACGTTTTCATTGGATTGGCGCAGGGCCTCGGCGACTTCTCCCAGGCTGATCTGGTAGGCCCGGAGCAGTTGGGGTGAGAGCACGACCTGGTACTGCTTCTCCTCGCCACCGACCAGGGCAACCTGAGCGACTCCGGGGACTGCGAGGATCCGCCGACGGATGTCGGTGCCGGCCAGGGTGCGGAGTTCCAGCGGGCCGTGGCGATCGGAGGTTAGCGAGATAAACAGGATCTCGCCCATCAAGGACGACATCGGGGCCAGGACGGGCGGGTCAAGATGGTCGGGGAGCTTGTCGATGACGGCCGCCAACCGTTCGGTGACCGTTTGGCGGGCCCGATAGATGTCGGTGCCCCAGTCGAATTCCACCCAGATGGTGGCGAACCCCACCGTGGTCGAGGAGCGCACCCGGCGCACGCTGGCGGCCCCGTTGACCGCCGTCTCGATCGGGAAGGTGACCAGGGTCTCCATCTCCTCGGGGGCCATGCCTTGGCCGTCGACCAGCAGGGTAACCGTCGGGGCGGTCAGGTCGGGGAACACGTCCACCGGCATGTTGCTGGTGACATAGATCCCGGCCAGCAGCAGGGCCACCGAGATGATCAGAACGGCCAAGCGGTTAGAGAGGGACCATTTGATCAATGCGTTAATCATGGCGGAGATTCCCTTACTTAGTGGCCGTGGCCGTGTCCGAACTCCGCCGGTGACAGAGAGGCGAGCTTGATTGCGTAGGCCCCCCTGATGACCACCCGTTCACCTTCGAGCATACCGCTCTTGGCCTCGACCCAGCCGTTGTCGCGGATGCCCAACTCCAACTTCCGCTTTTGGAAGCACTCGCCGTCGATCAGCACGTAGGCGGTTGGTTGCCCGTTGTCCAAGACGATGGCCTTCTCGGGAAGAGCGACCACATCCACGGCCGTGCGCGTCTCCAGGAAGACGTTGGCGAACATGCCGATGCGGAACAAACCCTCGGGGTTGGGCATTTCGTAGACGACGCGTACGGTGCGCGTGTGCGGATCAACGATGCTGCCGATGTTGACCAGGTGGCCGCTGCCGGAATCGATGATGTCGAAGCTCCGCGTGGGATAGGCGGGCAGGACCATGGTGGCCCCCGGGTTCTCGGTCAGCTCGGACAAGTCGAATTCGGAGATGTCCGCCTCGATCCAGACGCGATCTCGATTGACGATGCGGTACACCTCCTCGTGGGCCACGTCGAGCATCTCGCCTTCGATGTGAGCCACGGAAACGATCTCTCCGGTGATCGGGGCGGCTAGGGGCATTTGATTGGCCGCTACCGCCGACCCGGTCCCATCGCGGTCGGGAATGGCCCGGTCGCGCAAGCCCGCCAGCCGGGCTCGGGCGCCCTCGTAGGATTGCTTCATGGCCTGGGCAGCCTGGTGCTCGGCTTGGGCCAGCCGAACGTTCTGTTGGGCTTCATCGTGTTGCTGCTCGGTACCCACGCCCTTCTCGCGAAGCTGGGACACCCGCTCCAAGGCCCGGCGGGCGTAATCGAGACGGGCACTCGATATGAGTATCGAGCGCTCCACTTCCAGGGCTTTGGTGTCGAGATCCAACTCCCGAAGGGCCAATTCTGTCTCCAGGGCCTGGATTCCCGCCCGGTTGGCGCCCAGCTCGTAGACCTCCGCGGCCGACAGTTGGGGCTCGATCAGGGCCAGTATCTGGCCGGCCACGACGTGATCTCCGATGCGCGGCAACCTGCCGTCCGGCGGAGGCATCAGGCGTCCCGAGACGGGCGGACTGATCGAGGCCGAAGCCCCCTGGGGGGCCACTATCCGGCCGGGGATGGCCAGGCGATGCACCAGCGTTCGTTTGGCCACCGGCTCGTAGAGTGTGCCGATCTTCCACTGCTGCTCCAAGAGGAAGGGCACCATATCGGGCGGCTCTGCTCCGGCGGCCTCCTCGGCCACATGTTCGGCCTCATGGGCATCGGCATGGACCAGCAGCTCGCCTACATCGACCACGGCCCGGACTTGCGGGCTGTCTACTGATAACTTCAGGTGATACCGCCCTGCCGCGGCGGGCTTCCACTGAGGTACGAACAGGCCGTCGCGCTTCGGGGCGTCCAGGGTCATCCTGATGGGGGCTTCACTTGGAGCGGAGGCCTCGAAGGTTAACTTCCCGGAACGGATGGGCTCACCGGTGGCCAGTACGGTGAGATGGGCGAGAAACTGGGCTTGTTCCCCTTTCACCAAATGGGGGTACTCCATGAACAACTGGACCTGCGACGTGAACAGGGTCACGGCGATCGGGTCAAGTCCTTCATGCTCACCGTCGCCATGCTCGGCTTGGTGGTGGTCGGCGGTTACGCCGTGGCCATGGTCGTCGCCCGAGGCAATAGTGGCCTGATCGCATGCGGGCAGCCCGGCCAGGGCCACAGCGGCTATCAAGATCAGAAAGGCTGATACGTATTTCATGATAATGCTCCTCGAATCTCCTTGGCGGTTAGGCGGCCCCGCGCGATGAGGGCCTGATCCACATCATGCGCAGACCGTCACGCGGTTTGGGCGACGTAGCTCAATGATTGGGGAATGGATCAGAGCAAAAGGGCGTGGCTGCTCTGGAGGATGCTGGTGATCGATTTGTAAGGGCGAGAATCGAGCCCGAAGGCCGGCGGACGTATGCACGCCGAGTGCCGGCCCAGGTCTTGATCGATCAGGATGGCGCTGGACTGCGGCGCAGACCAGAGGCCGACCGCGGCAGTGGCGGTGCTGACCTGGGAGCGCCCCCTGGTGAAGGTCCCCGCGAGATCAACGGCGATCAGGATCAGGAGGCATTCGTCTACATCTTCATGAAGAGTCTGGCACTGGTGATCGTGTTCGTCGTGAAGGTTCTCGGGGCTTCCCGGCCGGGATTCAAAATAATCGTTGCTCAGGGGGTGGAAGTGGAGATCGTGGCCGTGGTGGTTGTGGATCAGGAAGGGTTCCGCGGACAGAGGGGAGAGGATCAATGCCGGTAACACGGCCAGGGCCACGAGCAATCGGGCCGACCGGCCGGCAACTGGTGCTACTATGGGGCGACGGCTGAACCTCATCCGCGCAACTCCTCCGGGCCGCTGCAGGGGCCGGATCCTCACTCTTGCCCCAGTCTAGGGAAGTTGAGGTTGTTGTTCAAGTAACGAGATTGTCACGTCTTGGCGTTTGCCCGATGGTTCTCGGACCAACAAGTTGCCAGCCCCGGCCTCTCGAGGCCACCACGGAGGTGCGGGCTGCCCCGGAGCATGACCGCTGAGCAAGCAGAGATCGCCGACAAGGGGAGAGGGAGGAATAGGAGCCTGGGGATCTGGGGATCTGGGGACTGGGTCGGCACGGCCGGGACGAAAAGTGCTCCAAACCGCTCGTGGGGCCTTCTGGGAGAATACTGAGGAGCTGTTTCAAGGCCGTGGCCCAGGCCTCTGGCCGGTGGCGGATCAGGGCTTGTTTCTAGAGCTCATGCTGGCGAGATGCCGGGGCCCCATAAGGTCAAGAAGCAGCTCCTTAGTCTATCAAGTCGTCGGCACCGGTTTTGCACTGGCCTTGCGGCACAGATCGGCGAGCTGCCGAACTTGTTGATCCAGAGCCTCCATATTCTCATGGTCCTTGGCGGTTGCTTCACAGTCCTTGGCCGCCTGAGTAATGGTCGGGAAGCCGTAGCCCCCGGCGGCTCCCTCGAGCTGATGGGCCAGCATAGCAACGGTGTCGAGATCTTGCTCGGCAAGAGCTTTCTCTAGAGAATTTACCCTTTCGGGGAGTTCTTCGAGGAACATCTCAACAAGCTCGATCATGTCAGGATCGTCGGCCAGCTTGCTGACCAACACTTCGGGTGTTCGCGGTGGGTCCGCGGGGGACATGTCCATCTTGCCAGCGGTACCCTTCTGTTGCAGGTGTCTGGTGATCAGCTCGGTCAGCTTCACCTTGTCGATCGGCTTGCTGGCATAGTCGTCGCAGCCGGCGTCGAGACAGCGCTGCTGATCGCCGCTCATGGCGTGGGCCGTCAGGGCAACGATCGGACCCCGGTATCCCTTCTCACGGAGCAGCGTGGTCGCCTGGTATCCGTCCATGACCGGCATCTGCATGTCCATCAGGATGAGGTCGAAGGGGTGGCTGCTGTCTCGAGCGACCAAGGCCTGCTCCAGGGCCAGCCGGCCGTTCTCGACAACAGTGACCTGGACGCCAGCCTTCTTGAGAAGGAAGGAGATCAATCGCTGGTTATCAGGCCCGTCCTCGGCGAACAGGATGCGGCCATCGAATCTCTTCTCCTCGGTCAGATCACCTGCAGGCATTTCCGCCGGCGAGTCGGATTTGTCGGCGGGGTTTTCGATCATCGTGACATCGTTCAGCGTTCCGGCAGCCACGGTGGCCCGCAGGGTGCTGCCTCGGCCGGGTTCGCTCTGGATGGTGATGTCACCGCCCAAGAGGTTGGCCAATCGCTTGCTGACGGTCAGTCCCAGTCCGGTTCCCCCGAATTTGCGGGTGGTCGAGGTGTCGGCCTGCCGGAAGGGGGCGAAGACACCGGCGATTTGCTTGTTGGTCATCCCGATGCCGGTGTCGATGACCTCGAATTGGATCAAGGGTTCGGCGCTTCCGGCGGTCAGCAGGCTGGTGACCAATCGAACACTGCCGATTTCGGTGAACTTGACGGCGTTGCCGATCAGGTTGATGAGGATCTGCCGTAAGCGGGCCCGATCGGTCAGAATCGTCTCGGGGATCGGTCCACGGTACTCACTCTCCAGCGCCAGCCCCTTGGCCTGGGCCCTGACCTGCATGAGAGAAAGCACTTCGGCGACCAGCTTAATTGGTGAGCAGCCAGCGATTTCAGTCTTCAATTTGCCGGCCTCGATCTTGGACAGATCGAGAATGTCATCGATGATCTCCAGCAGGGCCCGGCCGTTGCGGCGGATAGTGCGAACGGCATCGAGGCGCTCGGCCTCCGACTGTTCCGGTTCCAGCAGGGTGTCGGTGAAACCGAGGATCGCGGTCATGGGGGTGCGGATCTCATGGCTCATGTTGGCGAGGAATTCGCTCTTGGCCTGATTGGCCGCTTCGGCGGCGCCCCGGGCCTCTTCCGCGGCGCGGTTGGCTTCGATGAGGTCCCGCTGCTGGAATTGAAGCTGTCCGCGTTGAGCCTCGAGTTCCATATTCTTGGATTTGAGCAGTTTGGCTTGTTCCCTGCGCCGAGTCTCCGCTCGCCTGCGCTCGCTTATCTCGTTCTGAAGTTCGCGGCCTCGAACTTCGAGTTCGGCGGTGCGCAGGGCGACTTTCCTTTCGATCGAGGCATAGGATTCCTGGAGACGGCCGGCCATGTGATTGAAGGCCCGGGCCAGTACTCCTATCTCCCCGATCGCTTGCTCCGGGGCACGCCGGGCCAGGTCGCCGTTGGCGATAGCCGTGGTGGTATCGACCAGGCTACGCACCGGCGTCAGAAGCTGCCGGACCATCAGGATGGTGATGCCGATACCGATGACGATCACCACTACAGAGATGGCTACGGCGTGGAGGATGCTGTGGTTCAACGCTGACTTCGCATCTGCGAGACTGTAGATCAAGGCGGCGAAACCCAGCAGGTCGCCGGTGGTCTCGGCCGACCCGTCCTGCTGGTCGCCGTCGACCAGTAGGTCAAGGTCTGATTGGCCCTCAGTCCAGATCGGCACGACGACGATGAGTCGATCGGCGGTTCGCTGGATGCGGTAGGAATCCCGCCTGACGGGATCCTTGATTGGCGGCCTTGCTCCCAGCATGTCCTCGCAGATACAGCCGTCCGCGCAGCCGAAGATGGCGAGGGTCCGGCCCCGAGGATCTAGGATCTCTGCCGCCTGGACGTGTCGGACTTGGCTAGCCCCGCGGGCCAGGTACTCCAACGCCTGCCGGTCGTTGAGCAGGACGGCGGGTTCGGCGCTGTAGGCCATCGACCTGGCCTGCTCCACGGCATGCTCGGTTATCTCTTGAACCGATTGGCAGTAGCCCTGCCAGATGAGGGCCGTACTAACGCTGGCGACCGCTCCCATCACCAGGAGGCAGCAGCAGGCGATTGCCCGGCCTTTGAGCCCAACTTGTTTCCACGTAAGCACTTAGCGCAATCCTAGCTCAGCCTTCCCTCATGTCGCAGGCTCTCTGCGGGACCGTCGGACTTCGAAGACAGCTCAGCCGTGCGGCAGCGGAAGTGCCTCGGGGAACTTATCGTCCAGATTCAGGAGACGCATCCCTTACCCTCTTTCGTTAGTAGAGCACACCGCCGATAATGCCGACGCGGTTCAGCCCGGAGGTGACCGGCCAGGCCCACGGTCGTGGTCGCCCCGGCTGCACGGCTTGTTCGGGCCCAGGAAGTGTCTTCCATCCCAGCCAGTGTCGCCGGTCTGGCGTGCCAGGACTTTCGTGGATTCGGCTTGTGCCTTTGGGCGATGGGTAATATCACATCCGGCGATCTGATGGTGGGCTCCTCATCATCGTCGCGGCCTTTCTTTGTCTGGCCTGCCTGCCGCTGACCGCCGGCGGCGGGAGTCAACCTTCGCCGACTCGGGTGGCTGTGCTCTTCGGGGCCCAGAAGAGCTATCGAAATGCCGCCGCCTTGCTGGAAGCCAAACTCCGAAGCACCGGGTTCGACTGCGTCGGCATCGAAGTGCCCGGACCGGACGACAAACCCGGGCGAGAAAAAGCCCTGAAGCAACTCAGTGCCGCCAACCCGGCACTCATCGCCACCGCCGGCCGCGGGGCCACGTCCTTGGCCCTTGATGGGGTTTCCCAAACGCCGGTCGTGTTCTTCATGGTGCCGAATGCTTGCGATGCACCGTTCGTCAAGGGGGATAATCCCCGCAAGCGGCTGGTCACCGGGGTGACGACGGACGTTTCGCCCCGGGATCAGGCCGAGTGGATCGCCAGACTCTGCCCGGCGGCGACCAGAGTGGCGGTGCTCCACAGCGCCCACACCAAACGAACGGTCGAGGCCTTGAACACTATGGAATGTGCCGCTGACGGTGTTCGCGGAGTTTCGCATGACCCTCGAGTGAGCACCCTTCGTTGGGGGGGCTCGCCTGAGCCCGGCATCGTGAGGGGCGGGAATCGTCCATCCTGCCGGAGGGGCGGGACATTCTTGCCGGGGAGGTCGCTCGCCAGTACTATTTGCTCACCATGAAACATCCGCACTTATTCGCCGGGGCCCGGCGCTGGTGCGGGGGAATCAAAGGAGAACCGTGTCGTGGAGTATCGCCGCCTGGGATCGTCCGGCTTGCAGGTCTCGGCCTTGTCCTTCGGAGCATGGGTCACCTTCAGTGACCAGGTTGACCAGGACACGGCCTACCAGTGTATGACCGCCGCCTACGAGGCCGGCGTGAACTACTTCGATAATGCCGAGGGCTACGCCCGGGGCCAGGCCGAGACGATGATGGGCGGCGTCATCAAGAAGGCCGGCTGGAAACGCTCCGAACTGATCGTCTCGACCAAGATCTTCTGGGGGGGAGGCGGACCGAACGCCATCGGGCTGTCCCGCAAGCACATCATCGAGGGCACCAACGCGGCCCTGGCCCGCCTGCAACTCGACTACGTGGACCTGGTGTTCTGCCATCGGCCTGATCTGCACACGCCAATCGAAGAGACGGTGCGGGCTATGGCCCATCTGGTCGACCAAGGCAAGGCCCTCTACTGGGGCACCAGCGAATGGAGCGCCGAGCAGATCCGCCAGGCCTACGACATCTCCCGCCGGGAACACCTGGTCCCGCCGACCATGGAGCAGCCCGAGTACAACATGTTCCACCGCGACCGGGTGGAGCGGGAATACACCCGTCTATACCGGGAGATCGGCCTGGGCACGACGATCTGGAGCCCGCTGGCCAGCGGGCTGCTGACCGGCAAGTACGATGAGGGGGTTCCCAAGGATAGTCGGCTGGCCCTTCCGGAGTATCAGTGGCTGCGCAACCAGGTCCTGAACGAGGAGGGGCGGCGGCGCCTCGAGAAGGTTCGACAACTGGCCCCGCTAGCCCGAGAACTGGGTTGCTCCCTGCCCCAATTGGCCCTGGCCTGGTGTTTGAAGAACCCCCAGGTCAGTACGGTGATCACCGGGGCCTCCAAACCCGAGCAGGTCGTCGAGAACATGAAGGCCCTGGACGTCGTCGCGGAGCTGACCCCCCAAGTCATGGAACGTATCGAGCAGATTCTCGACAATCGTCCGCCGACCGAGCAGGATTGGCGTACCGTATAACAGACAGATCGATCAGGTGCTCGCTCTATGTCGTGAGAAGAGCGGCCGGTCCCACAGAGCCTTTTCGCCACCAGCGCCCCCAGAGCCTCCGACCTTGGTCGGGGGGTAGCCCCCTAACACGTGGGAATGCACCTCCGCTCGAGATCAGGGGCTCTCGAGCGGAGTGGCCCTTTACTCGGCGCTGTACTGCTAGAACAGATCGTTTATCTCGCTGCCACTCCTCTCCAAGGCGTTGTCGGAGTTGGCGCAGTCGTCGTTGTTGTCATTACCATCGATGAAGATGTCCGGGTCGTAGGCGATGATGACCCGGAAGGTCGGGGGGAACTCGGTGCTGGTGCTCCAGGATAGTTCGTGGGCGACGGTGACCGTCGCCCCGGCGGCCAGGTCCTCGAATTCCTGCTGGGCCAGCAGCGTCGTGCCCTGGTACAACTGCACCGACTGCTGTCCGGCGCTCGAGTCAAAGGTGGTGTCGCCCTTGTTCTCGACGACTCCCTCGATCCGCACCGTGCCGGCGGTGGAGCTGGTGGTCGAAACCAGAGTGAAGTCGATCCGATCAACCGCCGGATTGGGCTGGCCCGGCTGGCAGTCCTCCGGGCAGGTAGTCCCCGATAAGACGCAAATGGACAGGGTCAGCACAGGTAGAATCAAACGAGCCTTCATGGTCAGTCTCCTTCGGGCGAGGTGGTCTGGCAATCTTCTTCCGAACGCGCGAGGCGGATGCTGGTGCCCGCCCCTTCGGCGTCCCAGGGTACTCGATCACTGCATCAGATGGCAAATGACGGCCCGGCCGTGTTTGGCCCATCAGCACGGAGAGTCTGGAGATTGAGTTCGACTGAGAGACGTATCGCCGATCGCTATCGCCGGTGGAGAGTCCTTCCTGCCCAGACGGTCCCCCGGTCAAATCCCGGCGGCTTTGGATCGCTTGGAAGGACCGGCCCGGGAACTCGGCCGCGTCTCACGGCCGGGGAAGGGGCTTGTCGTCCACCAGCCAGAGATAGGCCAACCGCGGCCTCACCCCCGGCGGCAGGAGGATGCAGACCACCAGCCGGGCCAATGGGCGACCGATGGCGATTCCCACCAGCCCGCCAAATACCTGCACCCCGGCGTGGCCGGCCATGTAGGGCAGGCCCCAGGCAAACAGGTGCGGCGCCTCGTGGCCCCAGATCGCGGCGACCACCACGCCGGCGACGACGGGCATGACCAGCACCATTGCCGCACAGGCCGCCCGGCGCCAGTGGGGAAAGACCACCACGGCGAGTACCCCACAGACCAAGGCGGTGGCCAGCGAAAGGGAGATCACCATAGCGGCGAACAGCGCGTCGTCCGAATCATCAGGTTTGATTTCCAGCGCGCCGAGGCCGCGATTGTACACGGTGGTCGTCGAGCCGCCGCTGACTGTTCGAGTCGTATAACCGCCGTGCATGGTCAGTTCGTCCAGGGTCAGGTAGCTCAGGGCCCCCTCGGCCAGGCCCAGGTGAAAGAAGAGGGCGGCAATAATCAACATCCAGGTGATCACTAACAGGGTCGTTGCCCGGTTGAGCCAGGGGTGCAAGGCCGTGGAGGCATCATTGGCCGGCTGGAATCGACCACACTCCGGGCAGCGGACCACCGGGATTCCCAGGTGACCATCCAAGGAGACCGGCAGAGTACGCAGGTTGTAGCCACATCCGGTGCAGAAGCGGTCCAGCTCGATGCTTGCAATCGGTGCGACGCCCGCCTCGGGATTCACGGTCGGATGCTCGATGGTTGCCTGGTTCGACTCGATCATGGCCGCATATTCCGGTCGGTTGCCGATGCGCTTCTGCCCCCACAACGTAATGGGACAGGCGCATCTCATCTGGCCTCTCTGGTAGGGATTGGCTACCCGGCTGGCAATATTTCCTCGACCGGGGGATTAGGTTGGCATTCTTGGTAGGCAAGGTCGAGCCCTTGACCGCCCGGGGCCGGCAGGGTATGCTCTCAGATTGGTTTAGACGAGACACCCAGTGGTGGACCCCCACCCTTAAGTACCACAAGGAGATCAGTGATGAGCCAGAAGATGAACCTGATAGTGGCCACGACCGCCGCCCTATCCATAGTGTTCCTGGTCGCCGTCTCTGCCAGCGGCGAGCCGGCCGATCCCATCCCCGCCTCCCAGCAGACCAAGCTGCTCGAGAAGTTCGGCGACCAGGGCATCGATGGTGACGGCGATGGAGTGCTGACTCATGCGGAACTGGAGACTTTCTTCACCCAGAAGCACGGCCGCGCTGAAGGTGCCCAGCATGGATGCCAGGCGGGCAAACACCACGGAATGAAGAAGGGCAAGCACCACGGTGTTGATGGAGCCATACCCCACGGCATGGACTGGGAAATGTGCCACGGGATGAAGGGGAACATGCACCACGGAATGATCGGCGACCTGGACTACAGCAAGATGACCGACCAGCAGCGTGCCCAGGCTCTGAAGCACCATCCCGAAGCTGATGCCGACGGCGACGGCGCGTTGTCCGAGGCCGAGTTCGAGTCTTTCCGGTCCCAGCGGATGGAGGCCCACCGGGCCCAGGCCTTGGAGCATCACCCCGAGGCCGACACCGATGCTGACGGCACCCTATCCGAGGCCGAGTTCGAAGCCTTCCGCGCCCTGAAGATGAAGGAACACCGGGCCAAGATGCTGGAGCATCATCCCCAGGCTGACCTCGACGGAAACGGTGCGCTGTCCGAAGAAGAGTTCGAGGCCTTCGGCGCCCAGAAGATGAAGGAACACCAGGCCAAGATGCTGGAGCGTCATCCCGAGGCCGACACCAACGGTGACGGGACCCTCAGCGACGAGGAGGCGGAAGCCTTCATCGGGGCGAAGCATGGTGGAGGTTCGGGCTGCGGCTTCGGTCCTGGCCACGGCCGCGGCGGCCACGCTGCCCATAAGGGCAAGAAGCACGGAGAGTGCCGTGCCCACCAGGGCAAAGAACACCAGGGAGCAGCCCATGACAAGGGGCACGGCGGGTGTTCCGGCGGCAAAGGCAAGGATCACGGCGCCCATGCCGCTCACGACAACAAGGTGAAAGATCGCCGCGGCTGCTCCTCCGCCAAGGGCAAACAGCGGCTCTGATCGTTCATTGCCCAGCAGAACTTCATCTACGAACTGAAGACTCACTGCGGGAAGCTGCCGCATCGTCCTGCGGAGCGCCGGCCGCCGGTGCGCTCGGTCGAGTCGTCGGTCCAGGTCCCGGCCCGGCCCGGCCCGCCCGGTAGGTCAGGATGTTGGCCATCAGGGTCAGCGCCAGGAGGAGGATCAAAACCACTACGATCCACCTGTGCTTGGCCTTGGGCGGCGGCGAGCCGATTCGAGCCAGGATGCGGGCCTTTTCGCCGGGGTCGAACGGCGTCCCGCATTCCGGGCAGCGATGTTCAACCTGGCCCCGCAAGTCATAGCCGCATTTCTTGCAGCAGAAGGCCCGCCGCTCGATGAGCGCAACTCTATCGAACAAGTAGAAAACCACCACGAACGCCAAGGCGAAAGTGGATATGACGACGTGCAGCCCGTAGTCTTGAACACGAACGATGTGTAGCAGGAAGAGGATTATCCCGACCCAGGGAATGAGGGCCAGCATCCGTCGCTTGAAATCAATCCCCAGGATTGAGCCGCACGCCGGGCACCGAAACCGACCCCAAGCGGTGGTGCGGATCGTGCGTAGGAACGACACCCGCTCGCGACACGTTGGACATTCAAGTGACATGGTCGACCATTGAATCCTGCAGAACAAGAGCATCATTCTCGGTAGACAGTCGGATTCTGGTCGGTGGACCTGGGCTGCGGCATCACTCGCGCATCGGCCGTCCGGCCATCAATGGCTCGAAATTGCAGCCGTGGTCACCGCCGGAATGATACAGGTCAGCAGACCGCGGCCTTGGCGGCGGCGATCGCTTCGGCGACGGCTTTGCCCATTAGCTCGCCTTGGGCCAGTTGCTTGATTCGCTGCTTGCGGGTCTTGAGTTCTCTCCGGTTGAAGGGAACCTTCAGCAGGCCCGCACTGTTGGCCAACGAAACCAGGATTGCCGTTCGCGGTGCGACGCGCGGGCTTTCGCTCAAGATGGCCTTGCGCAAACGCTCGATCAACTGACGCTCCGGTCGGGGATTGATCTCCGGGTATACCTTGCGGCGGAAGATCAGCAGGATCTTGTCTTCGTCGGCCCGGAGGATGCCACGCTCGCAGAGCCCGGCGGCCACCCGATGCTTGAGCCGCCGGAGACCCGAGAAGCGATGCACCCAGTTTCGGAGCGTGGTCCTCCGCTTGGCGGTGGCCAACTTCTCCAGGCATTCGTCAATGACCGGCTCACCGAACGGCTCGTCGTTGACCACGTTGGCAAGCTTCTTGCGACCCTCTTCGACGGCGATCCTGCGGCCCAGGTGTAGCTCGGCCAGGATCGCTCCGGCGATGGCCTGCTGATACCAGGCCCCGGATTCTACGGTTCCCTTCTGGTCGCGCAGGGACAGCAGCATGACTTCTTCGTGCAGATATAGCGGGCTTCGAGAACGGGGCATGGCCGGTTCCTCCTGCGTCGCCCTCCGGTGACCACAACCAACTCGGGCATCGATCCGTGATTCCATCGTACGAGGTACCGCGGGGGAGGTCCAATGATGGCCGTGCCGATTTGGCCGTCAAGGAGGTGTTTCGGCAGCATCTGCAAAGGTGGCCTCACCGGCAGTGGCGCCGATGCCCTCCCCGCTGGTCAACTGCCGGGGCAAAAAAACGACCCGCCGGGGCGTTTATCGCCACCGGCGGGCCTTTAACTTGAAGGCTGCTGCCGTGAGCGCAGCCACGTTCGCTGCACTACGGCAGCCACCTCATACATTCACCATATTCCACAGATCACCTCCTCTCACAGGGCAAACTCCCCGACCGGCCTCGGATGGAGGCGATCGGGCTTGGCCCAGTCCGCCGACCGTCGTCAGCAGACACGCGCGACACGGCTCGGCCGCCCCGCGGCAGGAGGCCCGGCACCGACTTCCCCCGCCCACTTTTGAGGGTCGTCGAAACACCGAGCGTGACCTGCATCAATAGTGTAGCAGAGCGGGATGGGTGTCGTCAAGGCTTATGGTGTGTCCGATATTCCTTCGGGCTCCTCGGGAGGCTGATTCCACGATGCGCCCAGGACCCCGGCGCCGGTAGCGTGCCCGGGCCATGCTGGCCGACCGCAAGCTGACAATCTCCCAACATGGTGCCAGCAGTGTGTCACTGGCTCATCCCGAGCCGAGCGAACTCGCCTTGAATGACTGGTATGCTCGGTAGTCGGCGCCGGGCTCGACGCTCCCCGCGGATAATTCCGGCCGCAAGCCTGAACTCGCGACGGGGCCTGCGTTGCCACCGAGAGGGCGTGGGTCGCCGCCCTGGGACGGCATAGACGTTCATCCCGGGCCTTTCCCCGCGTGAGCCGCCCGGCCTCCCGACCTGAAGGCGTTCGAGAATCGGGGCGATCGGGAGTTGCCCCGCTGGCATCAATCTGCCATACTCAGCTATGTGACCGGGTTTGAAGGAGTTCTTTTTCAATGAGGAGGTGTCACTATGTTTGGTCCAATCCACATCAACCGACTGGTCGTAGTCGCCGTGCTCGTTGCCGCGGCGACCTCCATGTCGTCCGCCCAAACGGTGTACGTGGACGACGATGCTCCGTCCCCGGGTGACGGTCTGGCCTGGGCGACGGCTTATACCGACTTGCAGCTGGCTCTCGCCGACGCGGCCGGGTCCGGCGGGACGGTGACGGAGATCAGAGTCGCCCAGGGCACCTACAAGCCGACCACGGGATCTGACCGCACGGCCACGTTCCAATTGCTCAACGGCGTGTCGATCCTCGGCGGCTTCCCCAACGGTGGCGGTGCCCGCGACCCCGACACTTTCGCTACCACTCTCAGCGGCGACATCGGGACCGGCAGCGATGACAGTTACCACGTTGTGACCGGGACCGGCACCGATGCTACGGCCATCCTCGATGGTTTCGTCATCACCGGCGGCCGGGCGGACTCTGGCGGCCTGCCGAACGGCTTTGGTGCCGGAATGCTCATCTATCCGTCCGGCAGCCCGATTGTGTCTAACTGCACCTTCACGGCAAACTTCGCTCAGTTTGGAGCCGGGATGGGCAACTTTGGGGGCAACCCGACGGTGGCCAACTGCACGTTCAGTGGGAACGTAGCGGTGCAGCAAGGCGGCGGCGCCTACACGAATGCCACCGGCAGCCCGATTGTGATCACCAATTGCGTCTTCCGCGGGAACTCGAGCCCGACCGCCGGGGGACTCTATGTCAACTCCAAGGCAGAGGTGACCAACTGCGTGTTCACCGGCAACAGCGCCACTGGCACGACCACGGCCTCTGGCCGCGGGGGTGGAATGCATTCCCTCAACGTGGGATTGGACCTGACGGTTGCCAACTGTACGTTCAGCGGAAACACAGCCAAAGAAGGCGGCGGAATGAACAACCGGTCGAGCGCCAGCCCCGAACCGAAGGTGAACAACTGCATCTTCTGGGACAATTTGGCATTGGCGCCGGGGGGGGGAAACGAAGTTTTCAGCTCTGGAAGCGAACCGACCTTCAAGTCTTGCGACATCGCAGGCAGTGGAGGCAGCAGCGCCGGATGGGACACATTGTTGGGCGTCGACGGCGGTGGCAACATCGACCTCGACCCCCAATTCGCGGATGTCGACCTGCGGCTCGCGGCCGGCTCACCCTGCCTGGACGCGGGTGACAATTCGGTCGTGACCGCAGCTACCGACCTCGACGGCAACGCCCGTATTGCCAACGGTACCGTCGACATGGGGGCCTATGAGCTTCAGCAGGTCCTCGTCGATCCGGAGCAGGCCGCCCGGGACTTGGCCGATGACATCCTTTCGTTGGACCTGGACCTCTTCAACGGGCCCAACGCCAACGCCAACGCCGGGCGGGGCAACTCTCTGGCCAACCGGGCCAATGAGGCCGCCGACTTCATCGCCGACGGCGACATCCCCAGCGCCATCGACGTGCTAACCAGCCTGCTCCAGAAGATCGACGGACAAAGCCCGCCGCCGGACTGGATGGATGATGGCCTGACGGAGAAGACGGATCTGGCCGCGGAAGTGAGCGCTTTGATCGCCCTGCTGCAATCTCTGTTGCCCTGACCGTCGGCCGATAGGTGCTACTCAGAGCGGAAAACGTCAAACACCGCAAGTGCTGATGGGTGCTTACGGGTGCTGATGGGTGCCACTGGCGGCTTGTCCGCCAGTGTCTTGCTGGCCCACCAGGATCGGGCGTTGACCGGCGGTCCGCCGGCCCCCGTTACGCCGCTGGCCCAGGGCGGGTGGCTGACGGGTGCCGCCGACCCCCGCTGGCCACCCCAGCCGGGCACTGTCTGAAAGTCGGAGGATCGGGCCATGACGGGTGCAACGCGGTATGCCGGGCTGGCCAGTCGGCTGGCGGCCCTGCTCATCGATCTGCTGCTGTTCTGTGCGGTGTTCGTCCCGGTCACCCGGTTGGTCAAGGGCGTCTGGCTGATGGGTGCCGCCGACCATCGCTGGGCCCACGGCTGGGTAGTGTTCGACCCCATCTGCCTGACCTTCCTGCTGATCATGTTCGCCTACGCCGTCTTCCTGGAGGGCCTGGCCGGGGCCACCGCCGGCAAGTGGGCCGCGGGCATCCGCGTAATCGGCCCCGACGGCCGCCCCCCCGGCCTCTCCCGAGCCCTGCTCCGCAACGTCCTCCGCCTGATAGACACCCTCCCGGTCCTGAACATCCTCGGCATAATCCTCATCCAACTCTCCCCCGAGCGGGCCCGCTTCGGCGACCGCCTAGCCCGCACCCGCGTCGTCCACGTCCGCTGACGCCTCCTGGCCGATCCCCAGCGGCAGTCAAGATTTCGCACCAAGCCACCCGCCCGACCTAACCCAACCACCATCGAAACCCAATAGCCGGCGGCGGGAGACGCCGGTTCCAACGCCAGACGACCTCCCGACACCTCCCCGGCGAAAGACGCTCCCAAAAACAACTCCCGCGGGTGGCATGGGTCAACTTGTTGACCCGTGCGATTCGCCTAAAGTCGGCCTGAGTGGCCCAGCTCCTGTGCAGGTCCCTGCCCGAAGCCACCAGACCCACCAGCCACCACCGCGGAACCGCCTCAGGCCTGCTTAGAGTCCTCCAATTCGTCGAGCCAGCCCTGAACCTTCTCCACCATGTGGGGCATGCCGATCTTCTGAAACAAGTCGCGGGCCTTGGTCCAAAGCTCCCGGGCCCCATCGAGGTGGCCGCGATTCTCGAGTACCCGCCCGAGGTTGGCGTAGGTGTCGGCCATGCCCTCGGGCCGGCCAAGCTTCTCATTGATCTCCAGGGCCTTGCGGTACATCGCCTCCGCGCCGTCCAGGTCGCCGCGCTTCTCGAACACGCCCCCAAGGTTGCCGTACTGGATGGCCATGCCCTCGGGGCGACCGAGCTTCTCGTTGATCTGCAGGGCCTTGCGGTACATGGCCTCGGCGCCGTCCAGGTCGCCGCGCTTCTTCAGCACGATCCCGAGGTTACCGTAGTCGCTGGCCATGCCCAGGGGGCGGCCGAGCTTCTCCTCGATCTCGAGCGACTTGCGGTGCATGGCCTCCGCGCCATCCAGGTCGCCACGCGTCTCGAGCAAGAGCCCCAGGTTGCCGTAGTTGCAGGCCATGCCCTCGGGCCGGCCAAGCTTCTTATTGATCTCCAGGGCCTTGCGGTGCATCGCCTCCGCGCCGTCCAGGTCGCCGCGCTTGTCGAGCACGATGCCGAGGTTGCCATAGGTGTCGGCCATTCCCGTAGGGCGGCCGAGTTTCTCCTCGATCTGTAGTGCCTTGCGGTGCATTCCTTCCGCGCCGTCAAGATCCCCACGCTTCCGCAGCACGATTCCGAGGTTGAGGTAGGCGACGGCCAGCGTGTTCATGTCAGTGGGGGCAAACTGCAGGACCTTTCTGTACGAGTGCTCCGCTTCGGCCCATTCGCCGCGCAGCCTGTGGACGTGGCCGAGGCGAGTGGTGGCGTCAAGATCGTCCGGGACGAGGCGGAGGACGGCGTGGAGTCGCTCGCGGGCCTCGTCGATGTCGCCGCGGAGGAAGGCGACGACGGCAATCTCACGGCAGAGGGCGAGGTAGTCTGCGGCGGAGTCGCGGACCAGCTTCTCCTGGCGGTCGGCCTCGGCGATGAGGACCGCTTGGAGCCTGGCGACGTCCCCGGACTTGTGGGCTTCGTCGATGGCCGCCCGGGCCGCCGGGTCGCCCGCCGCCGCCTTGGTGCCGGCCCGGTCGAGGGCGGCCCGAAGCTGCTCGATGGTCTGGTCCTGCTTAGCCAGGGCATCTTCGGCGCCGCGGAGGCGCTGGTCACGATCACCAATGTGCTGCTCGTAACGGCCGACGATCTTATTGAGGGTCTCAGCGTCGACGGCTCCCTTGTTCTCGATGTATGTCGAGTGGGGGGCCTGCACGACCTGGTCGCGCCCCGCGGCATGGCTGCCCGACCCCTTTGTCAAGACCGTAGTACGTTGAGAGGTCCCGCCGGGCGCGGCCGGGGCGGGCCGTCGGCCCAGGTAATCTAGGATGGCAAAGACCGCCGTCAGGATGCCGAACAAGATCGGCAAAGCAGGGCCGTTCTGGGATACGAGGGTGCCGAACTGCGCTGGGCCGAGGGTTACGCCTATGTCGATGTTGGGGACGATTCCGCTGGAGATGGCGGCGCCGAAGGAGGCTGCCGCCATGCGGCGATGCCATAAGGCCGGGTTGCGCCGCAGGACGTATAGAAACGCCAGGCAGCCAACCAGGAGGAGGATCGTGCCGCGCCAAAAGGGCAACCACATGGCAAAGGCGGCGACGACCATGGCGACCGCCGCGGCGATCAGCGAGGTGATCCACCACGGGCGGGAAGGCTCGGGCGGGTTGTCGGGGGCCTGGGCCATCGATCTTGTCTCTATGCCGGTCGGCGACGGAACGGTTTGCCCCGGGCTCGCTGCCGGGTGCAGGAGGCATCTTATTGGAGCCCTTGGGTCGCGTCAAGGGAAAGCCGATAGCGGTGGGGGGGGATAAACGGAGGGGGGCGGGTTGTCGGAGTGGTGGGCCAACCCCGACCACCAGACCCAACCCCTTCGATATCCCCCCTGATCGCTGATAGCTGATCGCCCAGAGCGGATCGCCGACCGCTTCTTCCCCCGGAGCGCGGAGCAAGACTACTACATTGGAAAGGGACCGGCCCGGACCCGACAACAGGCGCCAAACTCCAAGTTGTTGCGCCGAATTGCGGCAAATTGCACTTACAATAAAGGTCAAAAGCGCAACAACGCCGACCCCACGATCCCGAGCTGATCCCGGTCAAAGAAAAACTTGCCGAGCCACCGACCAAGTACCTCCTCGGCGCCCGCCCATTCGCCCCAGAATAACGACTCCC
>CAZFMS010000013.1:0-29978 GCA_964520125.1 uncultured Planctomycetaceae bacterium | reverse complement strand
CGAAGAGTCGGCCTCGGCTGCAGAGCAACTGGCCGCCCAGGCCCAGGCCGTCAAGGGCATGGTCAACGAACTTATCTCCGTAGTCGGAGGAAGCCAAACCGATGGCTCCAACACCTCGATTCAAGGCCGACCCGCCACTGACCAGACCAAGAGGCGAATGAACTTCGAAGTCGCCCACATCGGTGAGCCCCAGGTCCCGGAGAACCGGGCGCAGGCCCACGCGGTTGCTGCCTCGGCTGCAAATAACATCGATTCCCTGGGGCAACTCCTGACGGTCGATGACCACGATCTAAAGGACTTCTGAACAGCTACGTACCCAGTGTCATGGTTGGAGGAGAACGCCGGAGCCCCCAAACCCGGCGTTCCCCTCCAATCCGCCAACCGGAGAACTAAAAAGGGGTCCGGAGTCGCATCTTCGGAGCGTATTCGCCGCTCAACACGGATTCCCCTCACGGCCCCCAGCAACACCAAGCCCCTGGAAGGAACGGTGAAATCGTCTCCTGTTGCCGGGTCAGGCAAGCAACACGTCACGGCACTTGCGATTATGTGTCCTTCGCTTAGAAACGCTCGGTGCCACCGGCGGCTCGCCCGCCAGTGCTCCGGCTCGGAGTGTCTGACCACTCAGAGCCGGGCCGTGTCGGCCCGGTCATGCGGTGAAAAACGGGCCCTACGGACGGCCAACATGAGTCGCCAGCCGACCCCCGCCCCCCACCCCCCGTCACCATCCATTGCAGCCTCGGCAAACACCCCGAGTGAACCAACCACCGAGTCAAGCACAAAAACGACTCCAGACCCCTTTTCCACTTCAACACCATAAGGACATGAACCGGCCCAAGGACGGCCCGGCTCCCTGCCTTTAGCAGGTGGACGGCGAACGCACACCTGGACCCCAGCCACCGGGCTGGGGCCGAGTCAGGCCTGCTTCAAGTCGTCCGATTCGTCGAGCAATCGCTGGACCTTCTCCACCATGTGCGGCATGCCTATCTTCCGAAACAGGTCCCGCGCCTTGGTTCTAAGGTCCCGGGCCCCGTCCAGGTCGCCGCGCCGCTCGAGCACGGCCCCAATGTTGCCGTAGTCTTCGGCCATGCCCTTTTGATTGCCAAGCTTCTTGTCGATCACCAGCGCCTCGCGGTGCATGGCCTCCGCGCCGTCCAGGTCGCCCCGCGCTGCCAGCACGTTCCCGAGATTGCCGTAGGCGTCGGCCATGCCTTCTTCGCTGCCGAGCTTCTCTTCGCTCACAAGTACCTTGCGTTGCATGGCCTCCGCGCCTTCGAGGTCGCCGCGTACGCGCAGCACGATACCTAGGTTGCCATAGTCGCTGGCCATGCCCTCGTCGTGGCCGAGCTTCTCGTTGATCTTCAGGGCCCTGCGGTACATGGCCTCAGCGCCGTCCAGGTCGCCGCGCGTCAGCAGCAAGTTCCCCAGGCTGCCGTATTGTTTGGCCACGCCTTGAACGTTGCCGAGCTTCTCGTCGATCCTCAGCGATTTGCGGTGCATGGCCTCGGCGCCGTCCAGGTCGCCGCGCATAAAGAGTAAGTTCCCGAGGTTGCAGCAAGCTATGGCCCGGATGCCTTCGTGGGCGCCTCCGTAACGAGTGAGTACAAGTAGGTGGTCGGCCTCAGCGGCGTCGAGGTGGCCGAGCCGCTCCTTCACGAAGGCAACGCGATCGACCGCCTCCAGCACGCGAGCGGGATCGGTGAAACGGGCGGCTACGCTGGTGGCGGCGAGGAGGGCATACTCGTTCGGGATCGACGTAGCCAACACCTCGGGGTCGAGGTGGGGCTCGATTGCCCGCCAGGCAGCGTCTGCCCTTTCCACGCGCATCTCGGGCAGGCGCTCCAGTTCCCTCTCCAGCCGTTCGGCGAAGAGGAGGTGGAACGGGGCATACACATCGTCCTCGGTCTTGACATAGAAATGGGCGTAGCGCGGATCATCCAGGGCGTCGGCAAGCTGGTCCTCGGAAAGCTCGGCCGCCTTGGCCCAGACCTGCAAGGGCGTGGACATCGAGAAGACCTGTAAGGCAAAGGCCGCCTGCCGGCGCTCGTTCCCCTGAATGCTGAGCGAGCGAAACAACATATCCAGCAGCGCGGCCAGATCAGGCGGCCATTGGGCGATGGCCTTGACCGGATCATCCACCGGGTCGGTCAAGAGCAGGCGAATCAGGGCGTCGTGGGCGAAGGGATGGCCGCGGTAGTGGGCCAACGCCGCGGGCGGGAGTGTGCGCCGAACGTCAGCAGGCCAACGAGGGACCTCGTCCTTTAAGCGGCCGATCCTGAACTCGTAGTCGTACCATTTGCGCACGCCGTCCTCGTCGAGTTCAGGCAAGGAACCGGACGACGGGATGGTGATGAAGCAGAGCTTCGATTCGGCGTGGCTGGCGATGACGTCGTCCGGACGCTGGGCAATGACGACGCGGATGTGGGGCGGGAGTCTCTTGGCGATGGTCAGCCAGTCATCGACCTGGCCCTCCTGCATGGCACGGTCGGGGTCGATCAGCAGGACGAAACGACCGTTCGACTTCTGGAGCGTTCGGGACAGGGCTTCCAGGTAATCGATAAACCTCTGCCAGCCCGGGCGTTTATCCTCATCGACGAGGTGCACCAGGAGACTGCCCAGCTTCGGCACCGCCTTTAGCAGGCCCTTCAGGATACGCTCGTCGCGCGGGCCGCTGCGCAGGTACTTCCCCTTGAACAGCTTGTGGGCGTCGATGAGCAAGCGTGCCAAGAACGAAGAGGGTGACTCGTTGGCGTTGAGCAGCACTCGCTGGACATACCAGTCCTTCGGACGGCGCGCAATGCACAGTTGCTCGAACTTGCCGAGCAGGGCGGACTTGCCCATGCCGGCAGGACCGATGAGCAGGGCCGCCCGCCCGTGGTCCTCCGGAGTGGGTTCCGAGGACATCCACTCGATGAACTCGTCCTGTTCGGTGTCACGACCTACGAAGAGTGGGCTGGGTGCCATGCGCTTCCTTTGTGATACTCGACTCAAACGCTGCAGCCGGTTCCGCGTTGCAGGCAGGGGGCATTCTATTGGGGATACTGGGTCGCGTCAAGGGAAAGCCGACAGCGGTGGGGGGGATAAACGTAATCAGGTCCGTGCCCCACCCCTGGAAGGGGTGGGGCACCCTTGCTGCCAGCCAACCCCAACAACAAGACCAACCCCCCCCCCCCCCCCCCTGATAACTGACCACTGACCACTCTGCGTGAGAGAACGCGGAGCAAGACTACTACATTGGAAAGGGACCCGCCCGGACCCGGCCACAGACGCCAAACTCCGAGGTTGTTGCGCCGAGTTGCGGCAAATTGCACTTACAAAAAACGAAAAACGTGCAACAAGAAGGACCCCCCGATCCTGAGATGAGCCCCGGTCAAAAAAAACTTGCCCAGCCGGCGAGAGAATCTGCGCGGGGTCCGCAGCCCCGGCGGAATGGGAATCCCTGCCCGGTCCTGGCGCGGCGGGGCCGGCGCTGCTCTACGGCAACAATCTTATCTGGAGGTTCACGAACTCGAAGTCGTCCAGGTCTCCGCTGCAGGACTTCGCGGTGATCTTGATCTTGTTGGTGCCCGCCTCCAGCCAGGCGGGTTTGAAACTCGCGGTGAACTCGCCGAAGCTGCCGTCCCGCGGAGAGTCGTCCAGGCGCTTTCGCAGCCGGCGGCCGTTGATCCGAATCTGATGGGGGCACTGCACCCCCTTGGCCATCAGCCAGACCTCGGCCCGGCTGTATTTCGGCGGGAGCTGCTCTTCGCTGATCTCGAAGGTCGCCCGAAAGACCCGACCCTCGCTGACCTTCTGGAATCGACTGTTGATCCGCCCGTCAAACAGATCGTTGCCCAGGTGGTGTACGTCGGGCACTTCCTCAATGGCCACGATGTAGTCGGTCTGCGGGGGAAGCTCGAAATCCACCGCCACCGGCCGGCCCGAGAGCATCCCCGCCGAGAGGTTCGCCGTCCCCGGCACGTACCCCGCCAGCGACGCCGACAGGGCGAAGAAATCCGGCACCGGCGGCACCGCCAGCTCATAGAGCCCGGCCTCATCGGTGGTCACCACGATGGTCTCCTCTTCGGGCAGCACCAGTCGAACGGCGGCGCCGGCCAAAGGCTCCCCGGATGCGGCATCCACCACCCGCCCCCGAATCGTGCCCACCGCGTTGCCGGGCACATCGTTGTTGCCGGGCGACGCGAGTTCGGCGGGAAGGTCCAATTCCAACGGCAGGGGATCGGCTGTCACCGCCGCTACGGCCTGCTGGTCGGGAGTCCGCATCGAGATATCACCGGCTGCCGCATCGGCGGGGGCCCTGGTCAAGGCCAGCGCGCTGCCGGGCTGCTCGGAGATGTCGGGTTGCCTGGCCGGCGGGAGGATGACAAGTTCACTGGCCGGAGGGGTGGCCTCCGCTGCAATGCCCGGCGAGAGGGTGGCTTCGGCTCGGAGATGTTCTGATCGGACGGCCCGCACGCCTGGCGTTCGTTCTTCGCCGGGCCCGGCTGCGATAGTGGTCTGCGTCACGGGGGGCAAGGCGATCTCGCCCAATGCCGGGGCGTCGAAGTCGAGGTCTTGCGGGGCAGCCATGGCCACCAGCACCGTGGCCGGCGCCGCCGACATCGGAGGGGCTTCCGATCCGCTGAGGGCCGATTCTTCGACCCAGTCTTGCGCAGCCGGCGCCGGGTTGACTTGCACTTGTGCGGCCGACGATGCGGGCGGGGCGGCAGCGGGCATGGTCGAGTCGACGGCGGGCCGCACCGATCCGGCGGCGGCAAACTGCACGGTCGGAGATGATTCCCCAATCTCCGACGGCGGACTCGCCTCGTCGTTCGGCAATGGCAAGTCCGAAAGTGTGGCCGGGGTGACCTCGACCGGCAGTGATGTCTGCAGTAGGGGTAGCGGCTGTGACGTTGGCTCTGCGTCACGAAGGGCCGGCATATCCGGCGGCAGCGTCGGCGACCTGTCCAGCGCGGCCAGATCGACTCTGGCGGGCTCGATCACCTGGTCCGCCGCGGGCCAGGCGGGCTGGGTCGTGGCAACGGCCCTCGTGGGCGCTTTGGTCGCGGTATCGGTGGCGAACTCCGGACGCACCGGCGCGTCGGTCTCGACGGCGGCGACCGGATTACTCTCGGTCGGCAGGAGGAGGTCCATCGTCGGCAAGGCGTCTGCAGATACGACCTGCACCTCGAAGTCCGGGGGCGGAGTCGTCTCCTCGGTCGGCAGGGAAGCATCCCGCGCGGCCGGCGGAATGCGGGGCTGCTCGTTCAGCACCAGCGCGGTGTGTTCGACCGTGGACATGGTCATCGGGTCGATCGGCTCGGCGTCCTGGGTGATGTCGGGCGGCTCCAGGGCGATGGCCTCCGGCGCGGGGGCTTCCACCTGGGTCAATTCCCCGCGGATCTGGCTGGTGATTTCATCTCCGGCGGCGCTGGCCATCAAGGCGACCCGAATCTCGCCGCGCCCCCGCAGGACGTTAGCCAGGTTGGTGGTGACTTCCACCACGTTCAGGAGCAGCATGAGCAGGAGGTGGAACAACACCGAGGCCAGCAAGCATCGAGCCAGCAGGCTCATTTTGCGTTGGCGGAAATCGCGCAGCAGGGCGAGCAGCAGCAAGGTCAGCAAGAGGGCCAGCAGGGCCAACAGCAGGTTGGGGCCGATTTCTCGCCAGAGGCCGGCCCAGTTGATCGATGCCCGCTGAGTCTCGACTTCTCGAAAGACCTCGCGCGAGGTGGCATAGTACAGATTGTAATCGGGTAATTGCTCAGTTTTGTCGACCAGGTGTTGCTCGACGGATTCGGTGGGCGGGGCCGTGGCGGCGGCGGTTCGATCCGAACTGAAGTGCAGGGCGTATCCGCCGAGGCTCAGATCGGGATCGAGTTCGTTGGCGGCGGAGTTGACGGTCGCCCCCAGATTAGTGGCCGGTCGATGACGGCCCTGCAGCCGACGTGAGCAATACACGTCAAACCCGCCGAAGCCGCCGGGCCGATTGGAACTGAAGTAGAGAAAATCCCCGTACGGACTTACCGCGGGGGAGCCTTCGTCGGATTCGCTGTTCAGCGAGGTCAGGGCCGAAGCCCGGCCCACGCCGCCGTCGGTGATTCGGGCGGCGTAGAGATCGTAATCTCGCTGATGCCGCTCTTCGCGAATGGTGGCCGGCCAGGCATGGGGCGATGGTTGAACGAGATCGTCAGGCCGGGGTCGATTGGATGAGAAATAGAGGGTCTGGCCGTCGGGGGACACGGCCGGGCCGTAGTCGTTGTACGGCGAGTTGGTGTTGGGGCCCAGGTTGGCAGCCGGCCGCCAGCCATCCTCTCCGAGCCGGGAGACCCACAGGTCGTAGCCCCCCAGGCCTCCGATTCGATCGCTGTAAAAGTAGAGCGACCTTCCATCGGCGGAAAGCTCCGGCCCGAGTTCGTCATATTCGGTGTTTGCCGCCGAGAGCGGCTCGGGCTCGGTCCATCCGTCGGCAGTGAGCAGGCAACGATAGATGTCCGCGTTCTGTCCGGCCTGGCCGCGAACAAAGAACAGGGATCGGCCATCGGAACTCAGGTGGGGCTCGTAATCATCGGCGGCGGTGTTCAATCGTTCGGACAAGGGGGCCGGCGGGGTCCAGAGGATCTCCCGCACCACGGCAATGTCTTCGGGCGTCTTGATGGAGCCGGCATCGGTGTAGAAACGCTGCTGGCGCGGCCAGAGATACCAGGCGATGCTCCCGACACCCACGAGGGCGACGATCGCCAAGCCGACCAGGAGTTGTTTGAGTAGTCGCTTCATTTGTGTGGCGGTTGGTCGCCCGACCGACAAGCACGGCCGGCAAGCTCGGCCGGACTATTCGTCCAGCACCGTATCGAGATACGGCTCCTGAATGCCGCTGCCCTTGCAGATGTCCAAGACGGTCACGACGTTGGCGTATGCCGTACTGCGGTCGCCGCGTACGGTTACCTTCTGTTCGGGGTTTACCTCGACGGCTTGGGTGATCATGGCCCGGAGGTCCTGGTGCTCGATCCGGCGGCCGCCGACGATGATGCGTCCTTCGGCGTCCACGTTGACGATGATCTCGCACAGCATGGCACTGATCGGGCCGGCCGAACTCGCCGCCGGCAGGGCGATCTGCATCTCGCGTTCGGCCTGGTGGAAGGTGGTGGCCACCAGGAAGAAGATCAGCAACAGGAAGACCATGTCGATGATCGGGGTCAACTCGATGGACACGCCTTCGTCGGGATGGCGGGCGCTGATCAGCATTAAGCTCCTCCGTCCTAGGGCCGGGCGAGGGCCGCGGCCTGGTCCACTACCGAGTTGTTGACGTTCTGCAGTCGAAGGCTGGACTCGGCTCGGGCTTCGGGGGCGAAGGCGTATTCCTCGACGAACTCGACGGTCATTTGATCCATCTCGTCGACCAGTCGATCGATCCGGGCGGAGAGCCAGTGGTAGGCGATCATGACCGGGATGGCGACCAGCAGGCCGGCCGCGGTGGTGATCATCGCCTGATAGATGCCCTCGGCGAGCAGCTCGGTCTTGCCCAGGGCTTCGCCGGAGGTCGCTACCGTCTGGAAGGCCTTGATCATGCCGAAAATAGTCCCGAGCAGACCCAGGAGGGGGCAGATCGAGGCGATGACCGACAGCGTGCGGAGGTATTTGCGCAGCTTGAACACCGCCCGCTGGCCGGCTTCCTGGATGTGCTTCTCCAGGAGATCGACGGACTCCGACAGCCTGCGGATACCCGCGGCGAGGATGTTCGCCAAAGGCGAACCATTCTGCTCACAGTACTCCGATGCCTTGGCATAGCCCTCTTCGCCGTTCTTCATCAGGGCCTTGAGCCCCGGGAGGAAATCCGGCGGGATGACGTTCCGGCGTCGGAGGTTCGCCAGGCGCTCGACGATCACGGTCAAGGCGATGAGCGAGCACACCCCGATGGGGATCATCATTGGCCCGCCTTTGAGGACGAAGTCCCAGACCGATTGGATTTGGGCGGCGCCGGCCCCGGATGCACCGGCGGTCGGGCCCGCCGAAGCCTGGCCGAGGATTGCTGAGGCGAAGAACGATGGCAACGAAATCACGGATGGCCTCCCTTGGTCTGCAATTGCTTTCTATCAGTTCCACCGGACTAGCGGCCCGGGGGCAATCCTGCGGTCACGGTGGCCAGGCGCTCGGAGGCCAGGGCGGCCCAGCGGGTGTCACTGTATTTGTCGACGACAGTCTTGAACTGCTGCCGGGCCTCCGCCGTTTGGGAGAGCTTCTCGAAACATCGGCCCGCTTCAAAGAGAGCCGCCGCACTCCACTGCGGGTAGGCGTACAGGATGTCCACCTTCAGGAGTTCACGCACGGCGTCCTTGAAGCGCTGCTTGGCAAACAGACACTGCCCGATTTGGAACTGGGCCCGGGCGGCCGTGGGGCCTTGGTGCCGGGTCACGACCTGCTGGTAGGCGGCGATGGCTTCGTCGAAGCGTCCTTGATTCTCGCGGGCCCAGCCGGTGCCGAATTCCGCCTGGAACCACTGCTGGTCGCTGCCGAAACGTTCCAGGTACTCGGCAAAAACCTCCTCGCTCTTGGCCCAACGTTGTTTGGAAGCGTAGCATTCGCCAAGGCGGAGCAGACTCGGGCCGTAGGCCGGGTCACTCTTCGCCCCGGCGATGACTCGTTCGAGGTACTCAACTGCCCGGGCGTGTTTATCAAGTTGGAAGAACGCCTCGCCGCAGAAGAAACAGGCGGAGATGAGCAGCTTGCTCTCGGAGTGGTTCTCGACAAAGCCGGCCAGCGTTTCGGCCGCCTGGTCGTACCGGCCCACCTCGAAGAGGGACGCGCCGAGCCGATAGGTGGCCTGCTCGAGCAGTGCGGGTGAGGCGCTCGCGCCGGCTTGCGTGATGCTCTCGAGGAGCCGCTCGAGCAGCTTGATGGTCTCCTCGGGCTTCTGGCCGGCGGCTTCGATGTTGGCCAGGTCGAGCAGGGCATGTTGGTGCAGTTCGCCGCGGGTCTGGCCTTGGAGCAACTCGCGATAGGCCTGGGCCGCTTCGTCATCCTGACCTTGGGCCCGCAGGCACCAGGCCTTCTCGTATTGCAGCGCTGCGGCCAGGTCCGAAGGCAGGTCGGATAGCTCGACTTGTTCGATTAACTCCAGGGCCGCCGCATGGTGATCCTGACGGGCCCGGGCGATGGCCAGATTGGCCTTGGCCGCCGGGACTCGCTGGTGTGAGGGGAAACGATCGAGGAGTCGATCGAGCACCTTCTCCGCGGCGGCAAACTCGTTCGCGGTGGTCAGGGCCCGACCCTGCTGAAAGAGGGCTTCGGCCTCCTCCTCGTTGCCCCGCGCGGCCCGGGCGACTTGGCCATACCGCTCGGCGGCGCCCTGCAGATCGCCTCCGCGCCAGGAGATCGAAGCCAGGTGTCTGCGGGCCGGCGGTGCCAGGCGCGAATCCCCGTCCAGGGCGATCAGCTCTTCAAACTGCCGGGCCGCCTGGTCGTATTGCTCCAGGGCGACCAGGGCCTGGCCCCGCTCGAACATGGCCTGGGGGCGATGGGGGCTTTTCTCGAAGCGCTCCAACAGGGTGTCGTATTGCTGGAGGGCCTCGTTGTATTTACCCTGTCGTTGCCAGGCGAGTCCCAGCTTGAGCAGGGCGTCGTCCGCGGCCGCGACTTCCAGGCCGGGGGCCAGGTAAGCGCCCAGACGGCTTGCCGCCTGGGGCCACTCTTCGAGGCCGAAGTGGATGTCTCCCAAGGCCAGGTTGACGGCGTGGAATGCTGCGGGCAGCGGGCCGGCGGCATCGATCGCCGAAAGCAGCCGTCGGGCCTCGTCGAACTCCTTCAGGCGATACAACGACATGCCCAGGCGATACCGGGCGGTGCCGGCCTGGGGGTCGCTGCCGTGCTGGTCGAGGAAGCGGCGGTATTCCTTGGCGGCCTGTTCGTAGTTACCAGCCAGGTATTCGTTCTCCGCGGATAGGAAGCCGATCTGGGGCAGCAGGCGGTGGTCGGCATACTGCTTGCGGAAGGACTGCACATGTTTCCGGCTGCCCTCGTAATCTTGCCGTTGGTGGTCGATGGTGGCCAGCAGGTGGAGTGCTTCCGGCGACAGGGCATGCTCGGGAAAGCGCGAACGGAAGGCGGTAAGCCCCTTCCCGGCGGCCTTGGGCTTGCCGCCGCGCAGCAGGGCGATGGCCCGGTCGTAGCACATCTCGGGTAGCAGCTCGCTGTCGTCATGGCGGGCGATGGCCCGCTTTAGATCACCGGCGGCGCCGTCGAAGTCGTTCAGCCGGAGCTTGCACTTGGCCGACCAATAGGCGGCATCCGCCGATAGCGGCCCCTCGTTCTTCAGGACCTTCCCAAAAGCCCGCCCGGCCTGCTCATACTCTCCAAGATCGAACCACACGCGGCCGCGCAGCAGCCAGGCGGATGGGGCCCGCGGACCGGCCGAGTGCTTCTCCAGCAGCTCATCGAGGAGCTTCGCGGCCTCCTCGGAGCGGCCCTGCTGTTGCAGAATCGTCCCCCGGCCCAGCAGGGCGTCGGGGCGAAAGGGGTGATCCGCCTGCCCGAGCACCTTTCGATATTCCCGGCCGGCCGCTTTCAGGTCGTTGTTGTGGTAGTAGGACTGGGCCAGTAGCAGGCCGGCATGACCGGCAAAGGGGCTCTTGCGGTGCTTCTCCAGGAGATTGGCGAAACGCTCGGCCGCGGTCGGGTATGCCTGACGCCCCAGTTCTGCCAGGCCGCCGAAGTAGTCCGCCCGGTCGCGGTGCGGAGACTCGGGCCAGCGCGAGGCGAATCGGCCAGACCGCTTGGCGGCCTTCTCATTGTTGCCCCCGCGATAGAGGGCCTCGACGAGTTGGGCCGCCGCATCATCGGCCAGGTCGTGGTCCGGATGCTTCCGCACGACCGATTCAAAGGCCCCGGCGGCCTGGTCATGATCGTGGTTGGCCAGGTGGCACTGCCCCAGCATGGTGGCGACTTCGGCTGGGTACAGGCACCTGTCGGAGCCGTGCAGTTGGGTCAGTTCGGGCAGGGCCTCCTCGAACTTGCCGAGGCGAAACAGGCTGACGGCCAGGCCGTAGCGGGCCGAGGGGACCTTCAGGTGTGTCGGATGGGCGGCCAGGAATTGACGATACTCAGCGGCGGCCAGGTCGAACAGGCCACGATTCAGCAGGCCGTTGCCGCTGTGATAGGCCTGCAGGGTTGCGTTTCCTGGTGAACCCGGCGACGCCTGATCGACCGGAGCGGCACTCGTCCCCGACGACGCCCCCAGCACGGCCCAGGCAACATAGAACAACACCGCGAGCCCTCGTGGAGACCGGCACATCTGTACACCTCGCTGCGGCGGCAAACCGCGATACTGATCCGTCGGAGGAATGGGGTTACTACGGGGCTAACGGCGAACAAGATCGCCGCGTTCTCAAAAAACCGCGGATTCTCACCGTCGGTCTCGAGGCCGGCGCGGCGACGGCGCTCATCCCGGCGAAGGCGAAGGCGAAGGCGAAGGTTGCCCCGGCTCTGGATCGAGCCGGTCGCATCCCGGGGGACATCCGGAGCTGACTACCCCATGCTCGTATTGGCGCCCCGGCGAGGCGTATGCTCCGCGGGGTTACTACAACTGTCGTAAGTCTACTACATTGGTAGGAGGATGTCAAGGGGGGGACGATTCCTGATGGCCCCAAGCGAGCTGGCCGAGGAGATTGCCCCGTGCAGAACAAAACCGCCCCCGGCCCTGCGACCGAGTGCATTCGAGCACCGCGGACGAGGCCTCCGGAATGGACGACCAACGACGGCCGAGAAAACCGCCTGGCGGCGATCAGTCAGAAGCTGCTTTCGCGGATCAGGGTGCGATAGAGGCTGTTGAACAGCTCGGCCAGGCGGGATCTGGGGGCGGTGGGTAGCCACACCTTGCCGGTCTGGCCCGTGCGGAGCGTATCGACCGGTCCTTCGAGGGTTACTTCGACTTCGTAATAGCTATCGAGGACTTCGAGGCGGCCCTTGGCATTGGGGGCCACGGTGATCTCTCCGCCGGCAATCGAGGCCAGGCCGATGTGTTCGAGAAACGTGGTTCGCACCGGATCGACGTTGGTGACCAGGCCGGCGATGCGGCCGGGGGCAGCGTTGGAAGTGAACGAGACCCGATCGTTGACCGCTATGTCGGAGATCAGATCGTGCCTGACGTAGGCCAGGACAATCGGCGGACCCTGGTCAATAATCTTGCCCAGGGTGTGGTTCACGCCGACGGGGGTGCCGTCGCGCAGGCCCTCGTCCCAGTCGCAGACCAGGCCGTCAATCTCGGCTCGAATTCGATTGCTTTCTCGGGCGGCGCGAATACTGTCCTGCTCGGCCAGGGCCCGGGCGAGTTCCCCGGTCTTCTGGGGGAGCAGGGCTCTTTGCCGGTCATCGGTCTTGATGACGGCCAGCTCGATCTCGATCCGTTGGACCTCCAGGCGGGCAAGCTCGGCCTGATGCACGAGCTGATCCGACTCGATCACCAGCAGCGTCTGCCCCCGGTGCACGATGCTGCCGGTGTCAACGCTTAGCCGGCGAATCACGCCGTCACCAGGGGCGTAGACCGTCTGGCTCTCGCGGGGGGTGGTCGTTGCGGGAACAGCTTGCCGGCGCGGCAAGGGCAGGATGGCCCAGGCCAGGGCCAGGCCCAGCGCTGTTGCCACCGTGGTCATTCTTCGGTTCCAGCCCAGCCGTCGCCGCAGTTTCAGCAGGGCCGCCATCTCGGTGGCAATCGGCTTGGCGATGAAGGAGTAGATGGCCACCGCGAACACGGCGATGCCGACGGCCTTGGTGAGTCGGTGATAGAAGATCAGGGCGATCCCGGTGTAGAGAAACAGGCGGTAGGTCCAGGCGAGCACGGCGTAGGTAATCATGGTCGCCAGTCGGGAGGGCGACTGGCCGGGCTCCGGCGTTTCGGTGGTCACCCCCAGCAGGTGGCGCCGGAGGGCCCAACGAGCCGCGGCGTATGACCGGCTTTGGAGGTTGTCGATGCCCAGCAGATCGCCGAGTACATAGTAGCCGTCGAAGCGCATGGCGGGATTCAGGTTGATCAGCAACGTTGTAAAGATGGTCGCCGAAGAGAGGACGAAGCAGGTGCTTTTGATGACCCCGGGCGGGCTGACCGCCCAGACGAACAGGGCCAGCCCGGCGATGATGAGTTCGGCCATGATGCCTGCCAGGCCGATGAGCAGGCGCCGGGGCCGGCTGGACATCCGCCAACTGTCGGTCACATCGGAGTAGGCCACGGGGAACAGGAGGATCAAGGCCAGACCCATGACCGGCACCCTGACGCCCATGGCTTTGGCCACGTAGGCGTGGCTCAGCTCATGGATGACCTTCACGGCGGCGAGGACGATCGTGAAACAGAGAATGCCGCGAAGGTTGAAGAAGTAAGGGAAGGTTGACACGTAGGCGTCGAAACGCTGCCCCAGGAGGAAGATGCCGATCAGTGAGATGCTGAGATAGATCGACAGGGCGACCGGGCCGGCCAGGTGGCGGACCAGGCCGACGGTGCGTTCGAGAAAGGCGTCGGGCCTGACCAGGGGAACGCGCCAGTAGATCATCTTTCGCAGCAGCGTCTCGAGGAGCCCGTGCCGGGGGTGGGCTTGTCGGGCTTGCCAGGCTCGGAGGTCGGCGACCCGGGAGTCCATGGTCAGGCCTCGGCCGGATGCGTCGGCGCAGAGTCGTTTGATGTCCTCTTCAGTGACCCTGATCGTGGAATTGGCGGCCAGATGTTCGAGGAGCCGGCCGACGGTCATCGGCCTGCGCAGCAGCTTCAGGATTTGGGCCTGCACCCAGGTGGCCTTCTCAAACGTACCCTGCACCGGGTCGTGAATCGTGTAGGTCGGCGAGCCGTCCGGATCGGTCGGTCCGGGGTGGAACTCGATGTCCGGTCGAAGCGTCGGCAGGATGGCAGCGTGGCTGTTCATGGCGTGGATGACCAGATTAGAGCCCGAGGTACCCGCGCAGGGCGGCGAGCGGGCGGCGCAGCAGCCAGTACCCCAGGGATACTTTTTGCCCGTACATGACGGCCGTTCCTTGCAGCCCCATCTTCAGGTTCTCGTCCTGGTCGGCCCATTCGGCTTCGGCTTTGAAGCACGGTTTGCCGCTCTTGTCGATTTGGCTGTGGCTGGCGAGGAAGCGGAGCTTCGCGGCTCGGCTGGTGCTGGGATCGGAGTCCAGGATCACGGTCAGGGTTCTGCTTCTATCGAAATCTATGTTGTCGCTATCCGGCAGCCAGATGCGTAGCTTGGTCTTGGCCGGATCGACGATCATCATCAGTCGTTGCCCCACTTGGACGGGCCGCCCGCGCCACTCGTGGGGGTCGTTAAGCATCAGGGTGCCGCTCACCGGGGCCCGAACCTCGGATTGGGCGACCTGGTGTTCGGTGATCCGCAGCCGGATCTGCTCCTGCTCGAGCCTGTTTTGCAGTAGGGCGATGGCCGCCCTGGCCGCAGGGTTCTCAAAGGCCTGCACACGCGCGCGCTGCAAGTCAGAGGCGATGATCTGCACCTGCTCTCTGGCGACCTTCAATCGCTCGACGGCGACGCGCTGGTCATAGACGGCGAGTAGCTCGCCCTTCTCCACCGAGCGCCCGGGCAGTACGGGGATCTCGTCGATCACGCCGTTGAGCGGGGCGGTGATGGCTACGGGGTATCGGGCCACAACCTCACAGGGGGCGACGATCCGCAGAGGCACTTTGACGAAACATGCCGCCAGGATGAGTGAAGCGGCGACGCCGATGATCGTGGCCCGCCGGCGCGATCGCAAGACGCCTACCAGTCGGTTCGGCCGGCGAACCACCGCTTTCCAGGCCACGCCGTAGGACAGCGCCAGCGTCTCCAGGGCCGCAAGATCGGCATCGGCAAACCAAGTCCCGCCCCAGCGTTCCAGCCAGAGGCCGGCGACGGTCCGATCATCGACCTTGATCGGCAGCCAGGCAACGGACAGTCCATTCGTCCGGTCAGCCAGGGTCGGCCAGGTTGCATTTCCGTCGCCGAACATACCCGGCTCGAGGATGTTCGGGGTCTGGCGGTTGGACATCGCCCCGATCAGATCGCGCCATTCGCCGGCCACCCGAGAGTTGGAATCTACGTTGCAATTACCCGATACGCCCAGGAGCTTAGGCATCCTTCCGGTCAGGCTCCAGAGGACCGCTCGATCATACCGGCAATAGATGATCGAACGGTTGAGCATGCGGAAGATCAGTTGCTTGCGGCCGTCACTCAGGCCCGCTTCCAGAGTGAGCTGATGAAGCCCGGCCAGTGATTCCAGGGCCTTGGTGGGCGCTTTCGGTGATTCGGCCACGCACTCCATGTCAGGGTTCCTCGATCTCGGCCAGGCGGAGCGTTCCGTTCATTCCGGCCCGCAGGTTTCCGGCGGTGTTGTCGACTTCCGCATGGACCTCGAAGGTCTCGCTGGCGGGGTCCAGGGCCGCGGCGATGTGTGACACTTTCATGATCAGGGTCGTGGAGGTCTCCTTGACCGCAAGATGCAACTCCTGTCCTACGCGGATCGACCGGAACACCGCCGAAGGCAGCAAGAACTTCACCACCAGCACGCGGTCGTCGATGGCCTCGATGACCTGGGTTCCGCGGTCCACCAACTCGTGTTCGTGGATGAGCAGCCGGGCCACTCTGCCGGGCCAGGGAGCGGCGATGGTGCAGTCCTCGATCCGTTGCTCGGCCATGTCGAATTCCGCCGCCGCAACGGCCAGCTCTCGAGTAGCCTTGGTCAATTCTCGGGCTTCGGCGGCATCGACCAGTTCATGCTTGGTCTCGGCGATGGTCGCGTCGCGTTTGGCGTTCTCCAAATCAAGACGAGACGCGTGTTTGTCATCGTACAGGTGTTGGGTGGCAACCAGATTCGCCTGGGCCGCGGCCTGCACGGCCTGGGCATGCCGTTGCCGGGTCCCATCGACGGCGAGCTTCTTCACCCGGTCAAGTTCGCTCCTGGCCGCGGCGAGGTTGGCGGCGGCGATTCGTTTGTTGATCTGGAAGGTGTTATCGTTTAGTTGCAGCAGCGGTTGGCCGACGGCGAACTTCTCGCCGAGTCTCTTGTGGATGACCGACACCCGTCCGGACACCTCGGCGGACAACATGGCCTGGCGTCGGGGAGCGAGGATGGCCGTGACCCGCCCGGGGAGGGAAACTCCGTATCCCTGCGGCGGAGGAGAGCCGACCTGATCGAGTATGTCGGTGGCCGCCGGGTCGTTGGTCGCCGGCACCAGCAACGGGAGCATTAGCAGGATGATCGCTTTGCGGAACATCATGGGGGCCTTCCGAGCAGGTCAGTCTCCCTCAAAGGACGGCGACGTTGCCTCGGCCGCGAATCGAGCCGGACCCGACGTTTCCTGCGCAGGGGGATAAGGGCTCAGCGGGTTTTGCTTGAAGCGCGGCAGAGGAGTCGGAACCGTGGACTGAGCTAGCTTCATGAATCGTGGAGTGAGGATGGGTCTTGCGGCGGTCGCCCTACCCGGCGCGGATTCGATGGGTATTTCCGGCTCCCCGGGGCTTCGGCTTTTCCTCGAGTCGGCGGAGCACAGGCGGCGGTCCCGTCCGACCGTATTGCGTACTCGGGCGCCGGCGATGTTCAGGTTGCTGCACGCGGTCAGGTACTTGGCCCGGGCTTTGAGATGCTTCATTTGCAGGTCCAGACGCTCGCCCCCGTGGGACTTGCCTTCTTCGACCTCACTGTGGATGGCCTCCAGCAGGGCGTCGTATTTTCCGGCAATGGTGCCGTTGAACTGGTATTGCTCCAAGGCTTCCCGGTAGTCGATCAGCGAGAGGTGCAATTGGGTGAGGATGGCGACGGCGATGGCTAATCGGCGACTGGCGATAAGCTCTGTTTGGAGGGTGCAGGCGTCGTGCTGCTTGATCTGGTGGGGGATGGCGAGGAGATCCCACGAGGCATTGATCCCCAGGGTGTTCCACTGACTGAAGGCGAGGAAGCGGTTATTGTCGTAGTTGAGTCGCCAGAACATCGCCGGGCTGGGAAACATCTGGGCTATGGCAATATGGGCCTCATCGCGGGAGATGTCCTGCTCGAGATCCTTCTCGAACAGCTCTGGTCTTTGCCGCAAAGCCTCCCATTCCAATTCGGCGGCGTCGAACTCCGCGGCCTCCAGGGGCTTGTTGAAATCAAACCGGGCCAGGGTAAAAGGTACGCCCGGAGGCAGGCCGATCAGCCTGGATAGTTCCATCTTCGCGGTCAGATACTCGCGTCGGTAGCGGCGCAGTTCGTCCTGTCGCTGCAGGAAGGAAGTTTCGCGCTTGAGACCGTCGGTCTGAGAGATGGTCTGGTCGTCAATCTCCTGACGGGTCTTTTCCAGCATGGCGGCGATGGCCTGGTTGATGGGTTCGGCCCGGTCGGCCACTTCACGGGCGGCGATGGCCCGCCAGTAGACCCGAGTTACCTGCCAGGTGAGGTTCTGTCTGACCCGACGTTGGCGCTGGATCGAGATGGTCACCCGGTTGTTCTGTTGGCGGGCCCTCAGGAAGGAGATGCCGAAGTCCAGCAGGTTCCAGGTCGCGGAGATATCGAAAGACGCCGTGCGCTTCTCGGAGGAGAATGACGGCTCGAGACTCTGCTGGCCGGTCTCGAGGCTCTGCGAGCTGGAGGCGTCGAAGCGCGACCGATCCCCATAATCCGAGCCGAGCTTCAACGAAGGCAGTAGCTTGAGGGTGGACTGGGTGGCCAGTTCCCGCTGGAACCTGCTCTCCTGGGCGGCGATCCAGGCTTCAATGTTGTAGCGCACTGCATAGTCAAGGGCTTCCTGGAGAGTGAGCGGACCGTCGATTGTGGGCCCGCGACAACGGTAGGACTCCATATCCTGTTCGGCATTGGCGTCCCGCGCTTCTTGAAGCCCGGGTTGGGGAGCGCAGCCGGCTGAAGCGATGGCGATGGCCAAGGCGCAGGTCCGCGGCGTGAGGGCAAGTCGCGAGATGAAGGACGGCAACACAGGAGGCGCACCTCGTCAATAGACCTTCTCTGATGCCCTCCAAGGCCCGATATCGACATAGTAAGGTCTTGAATCAACCTAAAACCGGGTCGGCCATTCGCCGGCCATAACTTCCCGGGGTGCTCCTCCGGCCGGGGGTATTGCATACTTTGGATTGATTGCCGATGGCGAGGTGATTCGCGGGCCGAACTCAGACGATGTGTGAGTCGGGCGACCAAAACCGACGGGTCGCCCGATAAGAGCAGGGGTACAGATCGGTAATGAGTTCATCCCAGGCCAAGAACCACGAGTCGATCGACCCTCAGGGGCGCACTATCATGCCGCCGGGCCTGATGCGGCTGGAGCAGCGCATCGTGCTGGATGCCGCGGGCATCATGCATGACGCCGCCGACTCGAGCGAGCCCTATAACACGGTCGATCCGTCACCCGGCAGCGACGGGACCATCACTGACCACACCGCCGACGACACGACGTTCCCAGGCCAAGAAGGGGCGGATCCGGCTGAACAGGCCGATCCGGAAGCTGATGTTGCCCGCAGTGCCGTCGAGCGCACACTCGCGGCTTTGCTCGAACGGGACGGCCCAAGCGACCCGGCCCCGCGGATTCTGGCTATCTCCTCATCAGTAGAGCAGGCCGACGTGTTGGCCGAGGCGGCGGCGGATGGTGTGCAGGCCATGATCTTCGACGGCGAGCAGGCGACGCTCGACGGGCTGCTCGATCAGATCGGCCAAGCGTTGAACGGTCGGTTGGCCGAGAGCATCGCCTTGGGGACTCACGGATCGGCGGACGGCGGTTTCGCTCTGGTCGGCGGACGGGCGGTCAATCTGGAATCCCTGCAAGACCCCGAGATGCAGGCCTTCTGGAAGGCACTGGGGGCGATGGTTGGGCCGGGAGGGCGCATCGACTTGCTGGCCTGCGATGCGGCCGCCACCCCGGAGGGTCAGGCCCTGGTGGATGACCTCGAAAACCTCACCGGGGTGAACTTCGCGGCATCGGTCAACATCACCGGCAACGTCCTGCAGGGCGCCGACTGGATTCTGGAAACCGATCAGATCATGGCCGGGGCGATCTACTTCGATGGTGCTCGCCTGGCTGACTTCGATGAGGTGCTGGACAACCAACCGACCATCACGGACACCGATCCGGGCAACACCGCGGCCGGGGCCGGTGCCCCGGTGGTGGTCGATGCCGGGATCACCATCGACGACGGTGACGGCGGTGGCGATGTGCTGCGGGGGGCGGCGGTCCGTATCCAGAGTGGTTTCCAGGCCGCCGAAGACCGACTCTCGTTCGACTCGGCACTGGCCACGGGCTTTGGCATCGCCGGGTCCTACAACGGCACCACCGGTGAGTTGATCCTGTCTGGGGCAGCCTCGGCGGCACAGTACCAACAGGTCTTGCGAACGGTCACCTACGAAAACACCAGCGCCGCGCCGGACACCACCACCCGGCAGATCATCTTCGTCATCGGCGACGACTTCGACGGGTACTCTTACTACGACACGAATGGGCATTACTACCAGTATGTCAATAACCTGGTCAATTGGACGACCGCTGACGCGGCGGCAGACGCCAGCACGCTCGGCGGACTACAGGGATACCTCGCCACTATCACTTCTGCGGGGGAAAACACCAGTGTCACCGGCATCGTAGCTGGTGCAACCGAACCTTGGTTGGGGGCGAGTGACGCTGCGACCGAGGGCGACTGGTTTTGGGTGAGCGGTCCCGAAGCCGGCACCCAGTTCTGGCAAGGCAATCAATCCGGCACCGTGATCGGCGGCATGTATGAGAACTGGAATTCCGGAGAGCCTAACGATTCGAGTGACAGCGATTATGCCAGGATTCTGTCCACTGGTATGTGGCGAGACCAACAAGGAGTAGCAACCCAGCGATATCTCGTCGAATACGGCAGCATGGGAAGCGATGCGGAAGGTCAGCTCGTCGCCAGCGTCATGATCAACGTGATCGACCCCAACGACGCCCCGGTGCTGGATAATAGCGGCGACATGAGCCTGTCGGCCGTCAACGAAGACGACATCGCCAGCGGCGGCACGACGGTCGCCAATATCATCTCCTCCGCCGGCGGCGACCGCATCACCGACGCAGACGCCGGGTGCCAGGAAGGCATCGCGATCATCGGCCTCGACGGCACGGTGGGTACCTGGCAGTTCTCGACCGACGGAGGCACGACCTGGAATGATACCGGAGCGGTGGCCGGCAACAATGCCCTGCTGTTGCGCGACACCGATCTGCTCCGGTTCCAGCCAACGGCCGACTGGAACGGCACGGTCGCTGCCGGGGTGACTTTCCGGGCTTGGGATCAGACTTCCGGGGCGTCCGGCACCTATGTCGATGCCACCGGCAGCGGCGGGACTACCGCATTCAGCACTGCCGTGGAAACCGCCTCGCTGGTGGTCAACAACGTGAATGACCTGCCCACGGTAGCGAACTTGCTGGTCGACCAGGCGGCGACCGAAGACGCCGTGTTCACCTACCAATTCGCCTCCAACGCCTTCAGTGATATAGACCCGGGCGACGCCTTGACCTACAGCGCCACCCTCTCCGGTGGCAACCCGCTACCTGGCTGGCTCAGTTTCAATGCCGCTACCCGTACCTTCAGCGGCACGCCGGGCAACGATGACGTGGGGACGATCAGCGTGGTGGTGACTGCCGATGACGGCCACGGCGGGAGCATTACCGATACTTTCCTCATCACGGCAACCAACGTCAACGATGCCCCGACGCTCTCCAACCCGCTGGTCGACCAGGCGGCCAGCGAAGATGCGGTCTTCACCTACCAGTTCGCTCCGGACACCTTCGACGACGTTGACCCGAGCGACACGATTACCTACAGCGCCACGCTCGTCGGCGGCGGCCCATTGCCTGGGTGGCTCAGCTTCAATGCCGCCACCCGTACCTTCAGCGGCACGCCGGTCAACGGCGACGTGGGAACGCTGGGCGTGGTGGTGACTGCCGATGACGGCCGCGGCGGGAGCATTACGGATACTTTCACCATCACGGTAACCAACGTCAATGACGCCCCGACCCTCTCCAACCCGCTGGTCGATCAGGAGGCGAGCGAGAATGTCGTCTTCACCTATCATTTTACTCCCGGCACGTTCGATGACGTTGACCCGAGCGACACGATTACCTACAGCGCCGGGCTCGTCGGCGGCGGCCCGCTGCCCGCCTGGCTGAACTTTGATGCCGCCACCCGTACTTTCAGCGGAACGCCGGGGGGCGGTGACGCAGGTACCATCGGGGTGGTGGTGACTGCTGACGATGGCCGCGGCGGGGCCGTTTCCGATGACTTTGTAATCACGGTGACCGCCGACGACCAGCCTGTGGAACCCGCGCCGCCCAACACCGGCGATCGCTCCGGCGCCACCACCGATAGGACATCCACGACGGCAACGGATTCGTCTAGCGGCCCGGCCGATGACGGCGGGGCAACCACGGCGGATGACGGTGGTGACGCGGGCAGCGACGGTGGAGACGCGGCCGATGGGGGTGAGGCCTCCGATGCCGGTGACTCCACCGATGCCGGAGATGCGGGGGACACTGGAGATGCCGGTGGCGAGGCGTCCTCGGCAGCCGGTGAACCTGGCGGTGATGCAACCGGAGGCGCTTCGGGCGGCGGCAAGGCGGGTTCAGGCCAGGGAACCAGAGGGGGCTATCATCGGGAGGACGAAGAGGAGTCCGAGGCCTCTCAACTCAACTCGCAGATCAGCAACGTGGTGCTCAGTGGTGATCTCTTGGACGATGAGAGCCAACCCCAGGAGTTCCGCGCCGCGTGGAACACGATCCTCGGTGCCTGGGTGGGGACCGGCGAGGAGATATCCGCCTACCTGGAGTCCGCCTTCCGGGCGGTTACGGAATCAGCGCTGGTTTACCAGGGGTATGAGCAGTCTGTGGAAGCGTTGGATCGTGAGCTGTCGCTGGCGGTCGAGGCCGGGCTTGAAGCCGACGTGGACGACCTGCGGGCCGAGGCGAACTCAGCCCGCGATGCAGTGAAGATGGCCAGTGAGCAGTTGGAGCAGGCCATCCTCAGCGCCGCCCAGGCAGGAAAGAACGCACAGTTTGACAGGGTGCTCGAGGACGTGGTCGCCGCGGCGTTGCAGCGGCTGATGACGGCGAATGACAGCCTGTATATCGAAACCCAAGCATTGACGGCCGTAGTGGCGGTACTCCGCGACGGCCGCGTGACCAACGAGGCGGAACTTGACGCGGCTCACCTCGCCGAGGCCGTTGCCGAGGCCAGACTCGAGGCGAACGAGGTAGTTGTGGAGATGCGCAAGAGCTGGGATCGCGCCGCCCAGGATGTCTTCTCGGCATTCGTGGAGCGACTGGCCGCCGAGCGAGGCCAGGCCGGCCAGGATCCCGAATCGAGCTAGCCACGGCTCTCGATCTTCCGCTCATCTGGGTGCCGGGGGGCAACTCTGGCAGCCATCTGCATCGATGATCTGGAAAGAGCCTGCTGGGGATCGATCAGGGATTGGCCGATTGCTTTTGGATCTGATTCGGTTTGTCTGGAGGGGCGGCCCGGCGATCGAGAACCATAGCCAGACGCAGGCCGAGGAACGGGTACTCGTTCTTCCTGTACACATAGCTGCGGTACGCCGAGCGGCAGTGCTCGGGGGTGTTCAGCACACTGCCGCCGCGGACGACCGGTGTCTCCCCGTCTTGTTCACAGATGGGATCCTCGGTGGGTGATTCCAAGTAGAAGCCGGGGACGTATTGATCGGTGCAGACCTCGCCGACATTCCCGTGCATGTCGTGGAGGCCGAAGGCATTGGGCGGCTTGAGGCCCACCGGCCGGGCCTGGTGTTGACTGTTGGAGAGGAACCACCCGACCGACTCCAGGGAATCTCGGCCGTCTCCGGCGTGAAAGGCGGTGGCGGTGCCGGCCCGACAGGCATACTCCCACTCGGCTTCGCTGGGCAGGCGGATCTTCCAACCGTCGGGCGCGTGCGCCTGGATGGCCGGTGGCAGGTCGATCTCTATTTGTTCCAAAGCGATTCCGGTAACTGGCAGGGCCGGGTCGGCATCTCGGTCAACCGCGCTGGGTGGTGGCTGACCTATCAGGGCCTGCCATTGGGTCTCGGTCATTTCGAACTTGCCTAGATAGAAGGCGTCGCGGTGGCTGATCCGATGGAGGTGTTCGTCTGCCGAGCGGTTTTCCTCCTTGGGCGGGCTGCCCATCACGAAGTCTCCGGGAGGAATCAGCACCATGACCAGCTCTACATCATCGGCCAGGGCGATGGAGAGTTCGACGGGCATGTCCAGGGCCGTTGCGGCCTCCCGCTGCCTCTGCCGAGCCTCAGCGGCATCGAAGACCCACCAGGAGTTGTCCATCAGCATGCCCGTCTTGGCCAGTTCGTCACGTGTTTCGGTGGCGACGCGTTCGGAGGCTCGGGCTTCTGCCCAGGCGAGTTTCTCCTGCTCCTGGGCCTCTACCAGATCGGTGTAGGCCTTCTCGAGATCGGCCAGGGCCTTGACCGCCCGGGTTTCTTCGTCCTGGGCCTTGGTCGATGCCGACTCGGCCAGTTCTCGTTGTTCGGCCTCGGCCTCCCGGGCGGTGACGGCGGCCTCTCTGGCGATGTCCGCCTGCCGTTTGGCGGCATAGATCCAAATGGCCGCCACGGTCAGGATGATAATGACCGCAGCGGTCAGCGACATGGCCGCCATGCGCAGTAGCTTCATTCTCCGCCGGGCGGCACTCCTTCTGCCCCGGGCCCGCTTGACCTCGGCCGCCAGGTCTTGGTGGGCGGAGCAATCGTCATCCAGGGTTGACGCCGCCAGATCCAGGTCACCCTTCTGGAACGCACCCCGAGCATACTGCAACTGGGTGTCGACAATGCCGCGGTGAGCCTCGGGGTTGTCTTCCCAAAACGTCAAGGCCTGGCGGAAACCGAACAGGGCCTGGGCGAACAAGTCATAGTCCTGCTTCTCGCGGGCCTCGTCCAGATTGCTGGAGGAGCGCTCGCACAAGATGATGCTCTCGGCGTGAGACTGGTAGTCGAGCAGGGCCTTGTTGAACTCGTTGACCGACAGGTAGCGGTCGGGGGGCTGGGTCTGCATCGCCCTCAGGGCGATGTCCGCCAGGACTCCCGTATGCTCGGTCGGCCGGATGACATTGTTGCGGGCATTCTCCAGGCTATCGAGAACGCGTCGTCCGGGATGGGGCGGCCGGCCGGTGATGATCTCGTAGAGGATGGCGCCCAGCAGGTAGATGTCGCTGTGAACGCCCACCGTTCCATCTTCTCCGGTGACCATCTCGGGGGCCATGTAGGCAGGTGTACCGCCGGCGGCCTGGGTGGAGGAGGAATCAATGAGGTCGCCGTCTCCGGAGACCAACGCCCCCATGCCCCAATCCAGGAGCTGCACTTCTCCGAACTCGCCGAGCATGACGTTCTCGGGCTTGAGGTCGCGATGCACCACGCCCTTACAGTGGGCGAAGCTCACCGCGTCGCAGACGTCGAAGAGGATGCCCAGGTTCTCGGTGAGCGACTTATCCCCGATCACGTCGCTCCACGGAGTCCCCCGGACTATCTTCATCGTGTAGAAGGGCTGGCCGTCGGCGGTGGTGTCCAGGTCGTGGATGGGGAGGATGTTGGGATGGTCGAGCTTGCCGGTGACCTGGGCCTCGGAGACGAAGTTTTGCTTTTCCTTGGCGTTTTGCCCGGGGCCGCCCTTCATCATCTTGACGGCCACCTCGCGGCCGATTGACTTCTGAGTAGCTTGATAAACGACCCCCACCCCGCCCTCGCCCAGAACCTTGCGTACCTGGTAACCTTTGGCAGACAAGTCCGGCGGGGCCTGCTCTTGGTCAAGCGTGAAGGGGCCGGGGGTCGGGGGTTTGGTGTCCTTGGGGCTTCGCAAGGTTTGGCCCGGGGTAAGGTCTTCGAGATCGTCACCCCAGACGTCTTCCACCGATCGTCCACCGGTCGGCCGGTGGGTCGCGTCGGAGTCCGTTGGGGGGTCGGAATCTGCTCGGTCGCGGGGGGGGCAGGTGGTCTGGTCGTTCCCGACGTCCGCATACTCACCGTCATCCGACGGATCGCCCTGCTGGGGGGCCCAAGTCGCGTCCCCATCGCCCGGTTCCCCGGCCATCTCGGGTGGGAGTGTCTTCCGGGATCGTTCAATAGCTGCAGTTCCCGCTGAGCAGGTGTTCGCGGGGTCGGCATTATCGGAGTCGCGGTTGGACATCGTGAAGGGCCGCCGAAACGGGCTGCCGGGATCCAGAGCGGGAGGCCAGGTGCAAGTTCACTGCCCTGGCCCGGCAACCGATGTAGTCAATGCGTGCTCATGCCGGTTCATCGTCACCGCCGTGCTGGTGACTGAGTGATTTCGTCTGGTCGCAGGACGATCAGCGAAAATGGCCATAGGGATGAGGGCCACGAGGGATTAACCATGACCCATAAGAACCAGGGTGCCGGGGGAGAACAATCCTCTACCGCGACGGCGGAACGCAAGGCCGGATCGTCTGAGGACGGTCCCTTCCTGAAGTTGTTCGGTGTGGACATCGGGGTATCCGAGTTTGAGATGCACAAGCGCACCGTCACGATCGGGCGTTCAGAGAACAACGATTTGCAGCTCCCGAACCGGGCGGTGTCGCGCGGCCATGCCACCATCACCCACCAGGGAGACGAGTATACTCTGGTCGACGCCAACTCCACTTCCGGAACTACGGTCAACGGGGAGCCCGTTGAAAGCCACGTTCTCCAGCATGGCGACACCATCGGGATCGCCATGTACATGCTTCAGTTCTGCACCCATCGAGAGCAACAAGGCGCCCAAGAAGCGGCCGCCCAGGCGAAACTGCTGCTGCGCGCCGAGTACTGCTCCCTTCCCTCGACCATGGGAGCCAGATACCGGGTGCTGGAGTTTGGGCCGATGTCGGCCTTCGAGTCGGGCAACACCCTGAAGATCGGTCAAGGAGGCCTGCTCATTCCGACGTCGGAGCCTCCTTCCGACGGATCTTGCCTGGAGCTGGAATTGACCATGGGGGGGCGCACAACCAGACAGTTTCTCGGCGAGATCATGGGCATCATCCACAAGGGCGGGACGGATTGGATGTGCGTCAAACTCCATACCATCACCAAAAGATCACACGAAGTGGTGGTGGCAGGTGCCAAACCGGGTTCCTGGAACGACGTGCAAAAGAGCTGAGATCGCAGCAATTGCCGCGAGCACGTGATCCTCTGCCATTCCCTCGAACATGATGCCTGGCAGCAGCGCGAGGCGTCCCCCCAAGCCGCCGGGCCCGGATTGCGCTGCCCTCTGGGTGAGCCCAAGCCGGATGTTCCCATTGGTATGAGGGGCCTGCGAGTTGACCGAGGCCAGGCAGTCGCCAATCGCGGAGTGCGCTGGACTCCCTGGACCGGGTGCTTGACAGGGTCAGGACGGCGTCGCCGCCGGGGCGGGCTGCGAAGCAGCAGCCCTCTTGGACTTGGCCAGCATGGTGATCTCGGTGCCAAACCGACCCAGGGCCGAATCGCACGGCAGGAGCAGGACCGGGGTGCTGTAGGAACCGAGCAGCCGCAACTTCCGCCCGGCCACCACGCGGGGCAAGGAGATATTCACCCTCACTCCCTGGAACTTGGACTTCGCCTGCCCGGCGACCATGTTGGCCAACTCACCGAGGGCGTCGGCAAAGTCGGGATCATGCTGGGTCATCTCCGTGCCGGCGAACTTACTGGCGATCTGGACCGCGGTCCTCACCGGGAAACACAGGGCCACGCTGCCTGACACATCGCCCGAGAATCCGATAATGGCGGAGAAGTCGGCATTGGTCTCGTCACCCTCCTTGAGGCAAGGCTTGCTGATGAAGATCTGGGTGTCGAGCATCGTCGTGAAGACGTTCTTGATCCCGAGTATGAAAGGATTGATGAAGCGAACGTCCATTTTGCCGATCCGATTTTGGTGCACGCAGCAATGCTCCTCAGCGCTGCTGGTGCCGACCCCCAAGCTGTGTTGAGAGATCGGGTCCATGGAATGGCCACTTTCGATCCAGGTCGTTCGAGGCGTGACTTCGAGGGTAGTTGACTTCCTCTCCGCGATGCTCGGCTCTCCGATACCGCACGGATGGCCGGACCTTTCGGACGATCAGTCCCATCAGGCCCTCGTCATGCTGGAAGCCGGCCGCCATCACCTGCCGAGGACCTTCAGCCGGCCCACCATTAACAATGGGAGGCGGCAATGCTCCTAGAACTCGCATCATCACGTTTACGCCACGTCATCCCACCACCAGACCTGGACTCAGATGAGGGAGGCTTTGAGAAGCACCACCACGCCACGATAAGAATGATATATCCTTTATATCAACCTACTGCCCCATCATGACAACATCGTCGCCGTCGCAGTTTACCTCATGGATACCGCATCTTCGGAAAACGGCACTCTCTGATCGAATACCCCATCATTAGACCTCTCATTTGAATGCCATCCGGCCAGAATCGTCCATGGGCGTCAGATAGTCATGCCCTCCCTTCTCTATCCGCCCATAGGGTCTTCATTACGTCAACTAGATGGTTGACACATACTTGGAGGATGCTAGACTGGTTGACATGGTGACATCGAGAATCGAACCCATCCACATTCCAGACCGCATCCGACCGCTGATCGGAACCGCGGACGCCGGCACCCGTGTTTACCGGCGGAGCGGACCGCGTGACGAGTTCGAGAGCTGGTTCGACGCCGTCTGGGAGACCTGTGGGCCGGATGGGGCGATGTCACCGGGAGCCGCGGGGATCTACGCCCAGGTGTCCCGAGCTGGCGTCCACAAACGCATGAAGGAAGGCGGGCTCACCGCATTCCTCTTCCACCTGGATAGAGGCACCGGTGCCGACGGCGCCCCGGCTCAGCGGAGCGACAGGGGCAGGCCGTACACCTTCATCCCAGTACGAGAATGCCGGGCCTGGGTGGAATTGCTGAAGGCCCGCCGAGGTGGTCAGAAGCCCCTGCGTGAATTCGACGAACCCGAGTCACGGATCGCCGAACAGGAACAGGCTGGGGATTCCTGGCGGCAATGGTGACCAACGCCGCAGTGGATCACAGGGCTTGGACTTCGTCCACAATGCCGATGATGATCGACCGAATCGGGGCCGTGGAATCCCCCACGATCTGTCGGGCCGAATTCCCCTCGTCAATCACCAGCACGGTTTGGCCGACGCCCGCGCTTACCGTGTCGACGGCCACCAGATATGGTCCGAGTTCGTGGCCCGCAGCGTCGATCCGATCGAGCAGCAAGAGCCGCCGATTGGCATAGGCCTGGTGCTTGATCGTCGAGACGACCTGTCCTTGAACCCGAGCGAGGATCATGAGTCCTTCCATCCTTCACGGTTGACCTGGTCGACGATGCCGACAACCGCGTGGTCGACCGGCACGAACCACTTATCGAGGGTCAGGGCCGCCTCGCGCCCCCCTTCGTACATCACCAGTTCGCCCGGGCCAGCCATTCTGGTCGCATCCGCGGCCACCAGGGGTTTACCCTTCCTTACCCCCTTGCGGTCGAGCGGCTGCACAAACAGAAACCGCACCCCCTCGAGGCCTTCATAACGCACCGACGACACGACCGTCCCGATGATGCGACCTAATTGCATGTCCAAGTTCCTCCAGGTGCCATGCCCAGCAAGTAGAGCCTAGCACAAGGACTTCAGCGGGCACAAGCCTCTGGCCCCCAGACCACCGGCGAGACGCCGGTGCCACGGGACTCCTGGCCTGGCGCATCAGGTGAAGAACGAGCCGGATCGATCAAGGTGCTCGCGGAGGTCGTCATGTTGCGCGGGGATGACCACCGAACGGGTCACGATCTCGGGGCTACGCACCGAGGCCACCCCCGCCTGGATCGAGGCCTGCACGTCCTGGAGCTTGCCGGTCAGGTGCGTAACTCCCTTCCCACCCAGGCCGTCTCCCAGCCTGATTTCGACGATTACCACGTTGGCGGCCTTCACCGCCTTGTCCGCCGCTTGAACGTTGGCCGGGATGGAGGACGTCTCGATGATCCCGAGGGCGTCGCCGCTGTTGGCCTGTCGCCGGCCGTCGACCGCCAGGTAGACCTGTTCGTGCACATCTGGCAAGAAGATCTGGTCGGTCAGGGCCTCGCCGGCAACGCGGCGTCCTTCGATGTAGGATTCCTCGACCGCCGCGACCGTCCCGCTGATCATGATGAGGTATTTGCCCGGCTGGACCGTTCCCACGCGCAGCATTTCGATCGGGGCTCGCTTGACCATCGCGTCGGCGACCTCCGTACCCACGGGGATGGAGTTCAGTTCGAGCAGGGCAATGGCGGAATGGGGAATCATACGATCCTAAAGTGATCCACCAGGACACAACGTCGGTGGCGGCTGAAACTCTGCGGGCCGGTCATACCCTCGCCCGTCGGGCTGGCGATGGTAAACGACGAGAAGCCCTCGCCGCCTTCGCCGAGACCCGCGTAGCAAGGGCCGTTCTTGATGAATATGCTGCAATCGACCAGCCGGGCCATTCGGCTGAGCTTGTCGATGTTCCGCGAGTGCATGGCGGCGGTGTGCCGCCGGCCGCCTTCCGCGGCGATGGCCAGGTCGATGGCCTGGTCGACGTCGGGGACCCGGACGACCGGGAACACGGGCATCAGTTGCTCGGTCCAGACCAGCGGATGATCCCGCCCCACGTCGATCACCGCCAGGCGAACTTCATCACCGACGTTGATCCCCGCCTGGCCGAGGATCACCCCGGCGTTCTTGCCGATCAACTCGCGATTAACTTTGCTTGACTGGGGCGCCGGACGCCGTTGCTCGAGGACGACGTTTTCGAGCTGCTTGGTGCCGGCCGCGTCGAGCACCATGGCGCCGTGCTGTTTCATGGCCTCCAGGAACTCATCCGCCACCGAGTTGACCACGAAGGCCTCCTTCTCGTCGGTGCAGATGACGTTGTTGTCGAAAGAGGCCCCCAGGACGACGTCGCGGGCGGCTCTGGCAACGTCGGCGGTCTCATCCACGACGACCGGGGGATTGCCCGGCCCGGCGCAGATGGCCCGCTTGCCGCTTTGCATGGCGGCCTCGACGACCCCGGGGCCGCCGGTGACCAC
>CAZFMS010000012.1:0-31817 GCA_964520125.1 uncultured Planctomycetaceae bacterium | reverse complement strand
TCCCTCTACTACTCGAGCATGTCCCGGAGAAACAACTTCTTCACCGGCACCCGTCTGATGGCCTCGCCGATCACCTGCAGCGGCACGTCGTCGATCTTCTTGAACCGTACACAAGACTTGCCCATGTCCAACTTCTTGCCGGTCTTCACCCACGCCGCACGGAACCAGGCGTCGTGCTCCCTATCGCTGTACACGCACATCAGGGAGATCGACATGTGGTTCTTCTGTGAGGCCATCCCGGCGAATGGCAACGGCTGCTTGGGGTCGCAGTGGTACCCGGGTGGGTAAACGGTGTGCGGCACGAAGTAGCCGATCGCCCCGTACTGCATGCCTTCTTCGTAGCCCTTGGGCAGGTTCTTCAGGATGACGGCGCGGATCGCCTGGAGCACCTCCCGCCGATCCTCCGGCAGGTCGGCAAGGTACTGATCAACCGTTTTCGCTGTGCTCTGCATGGCTCTATGATAGCGCCGATGCTCAGCGTTTGCCGTCTCCCTATGGCCCAAGCCCCAAGTCGATCTTGCTGGCCTCCTCCGCGTACTCGATCTCGAGTTGCACGACGTGAAGTGCGTCATTCGGGCGAGCCAACATACTGTGCGACCATGCCCCGAGTCGAAAATGGATTACCGCCGACGCCGCCTTTGCCGTGGCTGACGCTGCATTCGCCGAGTCTCAACGGCGCCCGCCGGATCGCACCAGTCCCGGGAAGACGAAAGCGATGCTGGTCGCGGTCGCCTTCCGGGCCGGGCGGTGCAGCGATCAAGTAGGGGGGGAGGAATCGCGGCAGAGTTTGGGCAACGGCTCAGGACGGGCAGGATTCCAGCGGCCGCACGATCTTCACGTGGGTTTGCTTGGCCAGATCGACGACCGTGGCAGACGCCCACGCGTCATCACTAATCTCCACCAAGGGCTCCGTATGGCGGCCGGGATTTGCCCGAATCACCCTGGCCCGATGGCCGTTATCCAGTTCGACGTAGCTGCCGATAGGGAAGAGAGAAATGCAATCGAGAAAGGCCCGAACATAGGTACTATCGAATTTCCTGGCGCTGCAATCGATGAGGATTCGCTTGGCCGCTGCAAAGGGCGTCAACGGGGGACGATAGGGTCTGGGGCAGGTCATCGCGGTGTAGGCATCCGCGATGGCGACGATCCTGGCATACGGATGGATCGACTGGCCGGAGAGGTTGCGGGGATATCCGCTCTTGTCGAACCGTTCGTGGACCTGGTATCCCACGATCTGCACCTCGATCGGCAAGGTCGGTATCTTGGCCATGTACCCGAGCGTATGTACCGGATGACGTTTGACTTCCGCGAACTCCTCGGGCACCAGGGCCCGCGGGGCCAGTCGGATTGTCTCGGGCACATCCAACATGCCGACGTCCTGCAAGAGCGCCCCGATGCCGATGCCCATGAGCCTATCGTAGCGCAGGCCGAGGTACGACGCGATGGTGATGCTCATCATGGCCACGTTCACACAGTGATGAAACAGGTATTCGTCGGGCGTCCTCTGGAGACTGAGGATCGTGGGGAGCAGATCGAGGTCCAAAGCGACCATGTCGGTGAAGTCACGGATCAGGTTGTAGATCTGGACGTCACGCACTTTCTTGTTGCCCCGCATGGACCCGCAAAGACTCTCCACCGAATCGGCCGCCGCAGAATGCCGCTCGATCCCCAGGGCCGCTTGTTCTCGAAGTTGGTCCATGGGCAGGCGCTGCCTCCGCCGAACGCCAACCGGGCCAACCGCCAGATCAACCATGGGCTCCATCTTCAGTTGAGAATCGAGCTTCCGGGTGATCGCGTGGTCGGCAGCGTCGCGGGCCAGCGCTTCCTGGGATTGGGTGGTGACCCAGCGTATGTGTCGGTTCTGAAGAAGCTGCAGAAATGCCGTCGTGATCCTCGTTCCCGCGGCCAACAGCAACCGGCCTTTTGCGTCGTGGATGTTCGCCGCCAACCGCATGCCGACGCGAAGCGAACCGACATCGACCACGTATCTATCGGATTCACTTGTCCCGGATGGCTGCTTACCGGTGGTGAGGTCACGCCGCTGGCCGACTCTCGAGTCTCCCATCACACCCACCTGTGTCTATTTGATGTGCCCATGAGGGGAAAAGGCCGGGTCTCAGGTGGTCAGTGCCGATTCACTGGCCCATGACCCATACATCGGTTCACCCGCCCCCGTGGAACAGATGGCCGCCGACTGCAGGGGAACCTATCACCCAGTTCTCGGACCTCCCGGACTCTGCCTCCCGGAACCACGATCCAATCGCGAGAAACCTCTCTCCCGTTGGAAGCACTGGGCTGATACCTGACCAGGCATGGAGAACGGTATGATCGGCCGGCAGCCTTCCCTCCAATCCCTGATAGCCCTGGAGACGCCCTGGGGCTGGGCCGATTCGTCTGGCTTCAATCCGGCGGCCCTGGTATCCTCTCCCCCATGCCAAGACCTCGCCGAAAGCGGAACGAGAAGGAGTGCAGGTCCGCTCCTTCGGTCGCCCATCCGCAGGATCGAGAACGAGCCTTCGAGGACCTGTTCAACGCCCCGATCGGTTTCATGATCGAGTTCAACGACAAGCCGGTCACCGCCGGGGCCATCGACCGGACCGATCGCATCGTTGTGGAATCCGACCTGAAGGTGCTTTCCGAGGACCATCTCTATGGTTGGGATCAAGCCCGCGACGATCCAGCACTGATGTCGCCCGAGGAGCAGCATACGTTGATCGAGAATAGGCCGTCGAACTCTCCGGGGATGGACAAGTTGCCCGGCCCGGACAGCTACAACGACATCAACTGACCCGCCGGGTCCACCGATCACGGGCAGCCGGCCTGCTGGAGCAGTTATTATGGGGTGTCGCGGCCTCCCGCGGAAGATCCTCCGCACGCGTCATTAAAGACCGTAGAGTGCCGACATGGCGGAGATGTTCACCTGTGATGGCCTGGTCAAACGCTACGGAAGCGTCTGCGCCCTGAACGGCGTCACCTTGTCCGTCGAGGGTACGGTGGTCGGATTGCTGGGTCCGAACGGGGCAGGCAAGAGCACCCTGATTAGCGTATTGCTGGGACAGGTGCCGCCCACCTCCGGCAGGGCGTCGGTCCTGGGCTTGGACGTGGCCCGCCGGCAAAGCCTGATTCGGCGGCGCGTGGGCTTCGTGCCCGAAAACGATTGCCTGATCCCCGGCCTGACCGGAGCGGGGTACGTGTGCTACGCGGGCAAGCTGGCGGGCATGTCGCACCAGGATGCTATGCAGCGAACCCACGAAGTCTTGGACTACGTCGAGCTGGACGAAGCCCGATACCGCCCCGCCGAGCAGTACTCCGCAGGCATGAAGCAGCGACTCAAGCTCGCCCAGGCCCTGGTGCACGACCCCGATCTCCTCTTCCTCGACGAACCAACCAACGGGATGGATCCCCGGGGCCGGCAGGTCATGTTGTCCTTGATCACCGATCTGGGCCGGGCCGGGGTCAGCGTGCTGTTGTCCAGCCACCTGCTCCCGGATGTGGAGAAAGTATGCCAACGGGTGGTCATCATGGGCGGCGGGGAGGTCTTGTCCAGTGGGGACATCGGTGAGATGCATCGTCCTCACCCGACGCTGTACACCGTCGAGTTCGTGCCCCAGGGTAATGGCGAGGCTTTTCGCCGACGCTTATTGGAGAGCAAAGTGACCATCCACCAGCAGTCCGATGGGTCGCTGGGGATCGAATTGCCCGCCGCCCAGACCCAAGGCCTGGTCTTGCAGGCAGCGCGCCAGACGGACGTCAAGCTTCGGGGATTACACCCCAAGAAGAGTTCGCTGGAAGAGACCTTCATGACGGCCATCGCGAGTCAACCAAGCCCATGAGTACCGCACCCACCACGGGCGACACCAAGTACCAGCGTTGGTCCGGCCAACCCAGCCGGCGACGGTGGACCTGGCTGGCCATCCTGGTAACCGGGGTCCGGCTGACCAACCGGGCCACGAAGGTGCGGACCCTTATCTGGATGAGCCTCGTTTTTCCGGTAGGTAGCTGCGTGTTGTTCTACATGCTGGCTCAACTGGAATCGCTGGCCAACACTCCGGATGCCGCCGGCATGTATGAGTTCATCAAGGTCTTCCTGCGGGTGGACCTCAGCGGTGTGAGTCGCCTGGCGGAGCACCGGGAGGTCCTCTGGCGATCAGTCCTCCTCTTCGCCTTCAAGGTGGAGTTGTTCTGGGTGTTCGTGGTGATCGTGCGCGCCGGCCCCGGCCTGATCGCCGATGACCTGAAGTCTCGGGCCCTCCCCATCTACTTCGCCAGACCGGTCACTCCCCTGACCTACCTGGCCGGCAAGTGGATGGTCGTCGCGTTCTATATCGGCCTGGTCGTGTTGGTGCCCAATCTCCTGGCCCTGATCTCGGGAACCCTGGTGACCGGAGGCCTGCAGACCTTCGGGCAGACCATGGGGCTGGGCTGGGACCTGCTGGTCACCGGCGTCGGAGTCATGGTCTTCGGTGGAGCACTGATCCTGGCCCTGTCGAGCCTGAGTTCGGATCGGCGCTACGTGACCGTGGGCTGGGTGGCGGTCTGCCTGCTGCCGGTGATGGCCCAGGCGATTCTGTTCGACGCCCTGCCGGCGGAAGCGACCGGCGGATGGTTGGGGAGTGTCTCCCTTTTTAGAGACATAACCGTAATGGCGGATTGGGTGTTCGGCATAAGAGAAGCCTGGGAGTCAACCCCGCTCCCCCGGGAAGTGTTCGACAAGACCCTGGGCCGACCGATCTCCCTCTTCTATCCTGCTACGGTCTTGTCCGCCTTCTTGATTGGTTCGTTTTGCATCTGTTACCGCCGAGTCCTGCGTTTCTCGCGCTCGGCGGCTAGTGTGTGAGGGTAATGCGCCAGTGGCGGTGATCGAGCTTGACCGATTGTCCAAGTGGTACGGCGAAGTGATCGGTCTGAACAACGTGACCGCGACCGTGGGCCCCGGCATCACCGGCCTCATCGGCCCGAATGGAGCCGGCAAGAGCACCCTCATGGGCCTGGCCATGGGCCAACTCCGGCCCAGCGCGGGGTCGATCCGCCTGTGGGGCGAGCGTGTCTGGAACAACCCGGCGGTCCTTTCGCGGGTGGGATATTGTCCGGAAGGGGACGTGTTCTGGCCGCAACTGACCGGGCAGCAGTTCGTGTATTTCCTGGCCCGGGCGTCGGGGCTCCGTCGCCGGGCCGCCCGAGCCGCCGCCCAGGAGGCCATCGACCTGACCGGCCTGCGTGAGCACCAACATCGGCCGATCGGGACCTATTCCAAGGGCATGCGCCAGCGAATCAAGATCGCTCAGGCCTTGGCCCACATGCCTCGTCTGTTGATCCTGGACGAGCCCTTCACCGGGGCCGATCCGGTGGCCCGGCACGACCTGGCCCGGCTGTTTCGGGTACTGGCCTCCCAAGATGTGGACATCCTCATCTCCAGCCACGTGTTGCACGAAGTCGAAGCTCTCACCAAGCAGATCCTGATGATCGACCACGGCCGAATCGTGGCCGAGGGTGACTTGCGCGACGTCCGTCGCCAGATGCACGACCGGCCTCATGCCATCCGCGTGAAGGTAGACCAACCCAGGGCCCTGGCCGCGAAGCTCGTCGGGCTGTCCACGGTGATGGGCCTGCAAGTGACGGCGGATGACACCCTGATCATCGAGACCTCTGCCCCGGATAAGGTTTATGACCAATTGCCGGAGATGATTTTGACCGGAGATCTGTGCGTTCGAGAGATCACCAGCGCCGACGCCGGCCTGGAGGCCGTGTTCGCGTACTTGACCGGCCGGGGGGCGTAGTGCTTGCTTCTTGCCGTATTTCAGCAGGCCGGAGGAGAGACTGATGGTCGCCCTGTTCTGGTTCACCGTTCGACAATGTCTGCGGGGGCGGAAGCAGTTCTTGGAGGCCTTGCTGCTGGTCGCCCCCTGCGTCCTGGCCTTGCTGATCCGCCATTTCGAGACCACCGGTGGACTGACCGAGCTGCGCGAAGCCTACCACGGGGTGATGCTGTCGCTCATGTTCATGGTTGTGCTTCCGCTGTTGTGTATGCTCTTCGGTTCGGCCCTGATCGGATCGGAGGTGGAAGGGCGAACCTTGGTTTACCTGGTGACTCGACGCATGCGGCGGGCGACTGTGCTCCTGGTGCGCTTCTCCGCCGCCGCGCTGGTCCTGGTGCTGCTGTTCGGGGTGGCGGTTCTGGCCTTTCATCTCTGCATGGTGGTCGGCGCGGACCTCGAGGGGCTCAACTCGGCGGCCGGTCTTTCACCTGATCAGGCCTGGCAACCGTGGCGTGATCTGGCCGCCTATCTCGGGGTCCTTCCACTCGGCGTGGCGTCGTTTCTGGCGGTGTTTACGCTGTTCAGCCTGCTGACCGCCCGCTCCCTGACCCTCTCCATCTTGTATATTGTCATTATGGAGGCCATGGTCGGCAGTCTGCCGGTGCGCGCCCAAGTATACACCATCACCCACCAACTTCGGCGGAGTCTGGCCACCTTTATTTCCAGAGATCTGCTTCAGGTGGTCGGCCCACCTGTGGAATTCCAGGAGAGGCTCTACCCCGTCGGCGCTACCGGCACCATCCCCCTCCTGACCATGGTAATAGCAGTCCTGACCCTGGCCTGCATCCTGGTAAGCAAACGGGAACTCGCCCCCACCAGATTGGCCCGCGACTAGCAGCAACACCGAAGACGCACAGAAGCCACTTCGCCAAACAGACGTTCAGCTAACCACCGAGTTCGACTTTCGTCCTCATGCCGCCGGTTGCAGGCGCGCAAGAGAGTTGCGGCACCCTTTCTGCCACACGCCCGGAGAGGCGGAGAGACGAAACGTCTTCCGTGATGCTCACGCGGTGGAGCGCGGCCGGCATGTCTAGAGCATTTCACGCTTGCCTGTGTCCCAGAAGAGCCGCGGGCTTCAGCCCGCGCGGTCTTGCCACGTAAAAAACCTCACGATTGGTTGCGTCACAGTCAATCCTGATTCGCCCCAATATATGCGATTAATGCTTCTTGCCGCGATACCGTGGGCGATGGGGCCTAAGCGCAACCGCGGGCAGCGGCGGAGATTGCCCGTGGCCGCTCGCTGGCGTCTGGCCCCGCCGGTCAGGCACGCCTTTGAAAGGTTGAACCCGGGTGCGGAAAGGGGACGCACGCGGGCCGGTGGTCGTGGGTTCATTCCGGGTTTACTTGATCGTCCGGGACACGCCGGGTGCAGGGCGCGGCGACCGGAGAGGAGAAGCGGGGGGCGGGCAGGTCCCATAGGAGCGCAAAGCTGCCTGGACGCATGGCCCGTCGGTTTTTTTTTGGCCGATAATTTGCCCGATTCCAATATTGGTGTTATACTTAGCGGTCTGCCAGGCGCCTGCGGTATAGGAGGCCGGGACGAGGCGGCAACAGTTTCTACGAACACTCTTATCCGTTCATAAACGCCCTAGAGAGCGTGGACCCCGAGGAGTTTGTGTGGTCGGGCGAGCATCCGTCGGGATAACCGAGCAGATTCGGCAGGCCAGCGACATTGCGGACTTGGTCTCGTCCTACCTCACCCTGAAGCGCTCCGGCAAGCACTTCAAGGCCCTCTGCCCCTTTCATCGCGAGAAGACCCCCTCGTTCCAGGTCAACGTCGAGATCCAGATCTTCAAGTGTTTCGGCTGTGGCGTCGGCGGCGATGTCTTCAAGTTCGTTCAACTCCGGGAAAACGTCGGTTTTCTGGAGGCCAGGGCCATTCTAGCGGCCAAGGCCGGCATCTCTCTGCAGGATGACCGCCAACCGGGCGCAGGTCCCACCGGGCCGAGCAAGACCGATATCGAGCGGGTCAATCACTGGGCCTGCCGCTGGTTCCAGAGGCAGCTCGCCGAGCCGGGCGGGAGGGCGGTCCGAGAGTACATCGAGGCCCGCGGGATCAGCGAGGGGTCAATCGACCGCTTCGCCCTCGGATATGCCCCCGATAGCTGGGATGCCCTCGGCCGGGCGGCCGCGAAGAGCGAGATTCCACCTCAGCTCCTTGTTGCGGCCGGTCTAACCAAGAAGCGCCAAGATAGCGAGACAGCCTATGCCGCATTCCGCAACCGGCTGATCTTCCCCATCCGCGACGTCTTAAATAGAACGATCGGTTTCGGAGGCCGGGCCCTGGGCGACGACCCGGCCAAATACCTCAATACCGCCCAGAACGCCCTGTTTGACAAGAGCCGTTCCCTCTACGGTGCCGATCTCGCCAGGCAGGTTTTTGATCAGCAATCTCGGACCGCGGTCGTCGTCGAGGGCTATACCGATTGCGTCTTGGCCCACCAACACGGCTTCGGCCACACGGTGGCGACCCTGGGCACCGCTTTGACCGTGGAGCACGTTCGCCTGCTGAAACGCTACGTGGATACCGTGATCCTGGTCTTCGACTCCGACCAGGCGGGGCAGCGAGCGGCCGACCAATCGCTCCGACTCTTCATGGCCGAGCATCTCGACATCCGCTTGGCCAACGTCCCAGAAGCAAAAGACCCCGCCGAACTGCTCCAAAACGCCGGTGCCGGGGCCTTTGAGCAGGTTTTGACCTCCGCCTCCGATGCGCTAGAATTCAAATGGCGACAGCTCGTGAGACAGTATCAAGACCAAGTGACGGGCCCCGGCCGGCGCCGGGCGGTCGAAGAGTTCTTGCAGCTCATCGCCCATTCGTCAGATCTGGGGGCCTGCGATCCTATCCAGAGGGGGTTGAGATTAAACCAGGTTGGAAAGCTGCTGGGCCTGAGCCACGAGGAAGTCATCCGGCAATTGCGGATCATCTCCCGGAGATCGGCCCGGGCTTCAGCGGTCGGCAGGTCGGCGTCGCCCGATAGTCCGGCCGTAGCGGGTGACGCCGCCTCGGCAGCGATGCAGGACCTCCTGGAGGTCCTGCTGAATGAGCCGAGCTATTATGCTTCGATCGAGTCGGAATTCGATCTGGAGCTGATTACTGATTCGGAGCTGAGAGAGATCGCCAGAGCTGCCGTGGACCTGGCCCGAGATAACCCGGACTTCGGCCTGCCGGAGTTGATCAGTCGCTTCGAGTCGGTCCAGACGGCCCAACGCATCGTCGCCCTGCAAACGGCCGGCGAGCAAGGTGGGAACTACGCGGCCAGAATCGAGGGTGCCATGCAGCGCCTTCAACAGGTTCGCGAGCAGCATCGAATCGGCGACTTGACCGCCGGGTTGAGGCGCCGGGACGGCCGGCCGGAGGGAATCCCGGTCCAGGGCTCGCCGGGCCCAGAGGCCGACAGCGCGGCAGCCGACGATCAATCCGCCGCCCAGGCCGTGGCCCAGAGGGCCCGGCAGATGCATCATTTTGCGGCTGGCAGGCACCTGTCGGCGTCCCTGACGGGGCGCGGGGAGCCGCGGCCGAGTGAATAGGTTTCGGCGGCGTTGATTGCGACGCTGGAGATACGGAGGAAGAACTGGCCGCAGTGCGGCATTCCGTCGTCCTCGCAGACGGATGCCGGTGGCACTGCCGGTCGGTGACCGGGGCGAGATGAAACAAGTCGCCGGAGCGGCTGGCAGCCTTCTCCCGGATGAGCGGTGCTGCTGAGGGACAACAAAGGTGAAGACAAAGGACACCCCTGTGCCAACTCTGATGCCAAGTCGTACGGCCGAGACTACCGATCCCGTGGAGCTGAGCGTCAACGAGCTGATCGCCAAAGGGCAAGAGCGCGGCTACCTGACCTGGGAAGAGATGAACGACGCCCTTCCCGATGAGGCCGTGCTTCCCGATCGGCTGGAGGCCATCCTGCAACGCCTGGACGAACTGGGCATCGACATGCTGGATGAGGCCGAGGCTCAGAAGCTCCCCTTCGGCGAAGAGGCCTCCGGGACCAAGAAGAAGGTCTTTCCCACCGAGGAAGCCGTGGCCACCGAAGAGGCCTTTCCCATCGAGGCCCCCAGCCGGCGGATCGACGATCCGGTGCGCATGTACCTGACCCAAATGGGGGAAATTCCCCTGTTGAAGAGGTCCGAGGAGATCGGCCTGGCCAAGAAGATCGAGCTGACCAGGACCGCCTTCCGGAGAAGGGTCCTGGAGTCGGACTGTATTCTAAACACCGTGGTCGAGATTATGGAACAGGTCCGCGATGGGCAACTCCCCTTCGACCGCACCATGAAAATCTCGACCGGCGAGAACCAGGCCAAGCCCATCGTCCTCCAGCGTCTGCCGGGGAATCTGCAGACCGTCAGAATGCTGATGGATCTGAACCAGACCGACTGGGACAAGCTGCGCGAAAAGCGACTCAGCGAGGCCGGCCAAACCGCCATCTGGCGGCGCATCAATCAAGGGCGGCGCAAGGCGGTCACCCTGCTCGAGGAGTTGGCCTTGCGGACCAGCCGAATCATACCCGCCATGCGCAAGCTCTACGCCTTGTCCTCCAAGATGACCGATCTCGAACGCCTGCTCAACAACCCCAGGAAGATGGCCTCCATCCCGGCCGACGATGTCGAAGCCATGCGCGAGGAACTCGCCGGCCTCGAAGATCTGGTCTTGGAGACGCCCGAGATGCTCCGCAAACGCGTCGGGAATGTCCAGCGGATCTTCGCCGAGTACGAAGACGCCAAACGCAAGCTCTCCGGCGGCAACCTGCGGCTGGTCGTATCCATCGCCAAGAAGTACCGCAATCGGGGCTTGTCCTTCCTGGACATCATCCAGGAAGGCAACACCGGTCTGATGCGGGCCGTCGACAAGTACGAGTACCGCCGCGGCTACAAGTTCAGCACCTATGCCACCTGGTGGATTCGCCAGGCCATCACCAGGGCCATCGCCGACCATGCCCGGACCATCCGCATCCCGGTCCACATGATCGAAACCATGAGTCGCCTGCGGAACATATCCCGAGAACTCGTCCAGGAGCTGGGCCGCGAACCCACCATCGACGAGATCTCCAAGAAGGCCCACATGCCGCTCAGCGAAGTGCGGCGGGTCATGAAGATCAGCCGGCACCCCATATCCCTCGACCGTCCCGTCGGAGAGGGGGAGGACTCCTACTTCGGTGATTTCATCGAAGATAGCTCCGCCGAGAGTCCCGTCATCACCGCCAGCGGCGAAATGCTCAAGGACCGCATCGAGCAGGTCCTCAAATCGCTGACCTATCGCGAGCGCGAGATCATCAAGCTCCGCTACGGCATTGGGGACGGCTATACATACACGCTCGAGGAAGTGGGCAAGATCTTCAAGGTGACTCGCGAGCGGGTTCGCCAGGTAGAGGCCAAAGCCATCCGCAAGCTCCAGCATCCCGTCCGCTCCCGTAAGCTGGACGGCTTCCTGGACAAGGACGGCCGCCTCCGGGCCATGGAGGAGAGCTTCTAGAGTATTTCACGCTTGCCTATGTCCCAGAAGAGCCGCGGGCTTCAGCCCGCGCGGCCTTGCCTTGGAAAGACCTCACGATTGGCTGCGGGACAGTCAATCGTGAATGGCCCCAGCAGGAGCACCTTCGGCTCTTGGCCGGGTCAAACAGCGAGAGGCGATATCGGACGGCGGAGACCTGTTGGTCCCTGGTGAATCCGGCTTATTGGCCGGCCGCTCCATCCTCACCCGCTGGCAGACGGCTGGTAGGGCGGTCGGGACGATGGGGTCGACTTGCGCGACGAGATTCGGTAGGCTATGCAATGGCTGGCGCAGGTCGCAGATCAAGGGTAATCCCTGACGCCGGAACGGCCGTGACGGTGGCATGGGAGACCGGGGCCGGCCCAAGCCTCGAGTTGCTGGGAGCGTATGGTCAAATCGGTTTGAACTTGCTGACAAAAAACAAATGATGCGCCCCGCTGCAAGCGCCGAAGCGTTATTGGCGGTGGTGTGATACTAGCCCAGAGGAATCAGCCTCGAGCGATCGTGACCGTGAGAGAATCATGACCTTGGAGCCCAAGCCGGAAACGACGGAGAACAAGCCCGACCCTGGGTCCAGCTCGTTCACTCCCCCGCAGGACCAGCCTATAGCCGCCTCCGGCAGTGAGGATAAAAGCCCTCCTGTTGAAGCGACCGCCGAGCCCCCGCCGCCGGCCGAGCCAATCCCCACACCGGCACCGGCACAGACACCAGCACCGGCACCGACCACACCACCGGCACAGACTACAGCACCGGCACCGGCACAGACACCAGCACCGGCACCGACCACACCACCGGCACAGACTACAGCACCGGCACAGGCACCGACCACAGCACCGACACCGATACCAGCACCGGCACCGTCGCCGACACCGACCGCAGCACCGACACCAGCACCCGAACCCGCACCGACCACAGCACCGACACCGACACCAGCGCCGGCACCGTCGCCGACACCGGCACCAACACCGGCGTCGAGCCCAACACCCGCACCGGAACACCAAGATTCTGCCGGCCAGGCTCCGCCTGTCCCCCGGCCCGCAGCCAAGCCGCTGACTGCCGCCGAGATCGCCGCCTCGTTCACCGATGCCGCCGAGGGCACCTTGGATCAGGATGTCGAGAAGGAGATGGCCGGAATCACCGACCAGGAACTATCCGACGCCGCCGCCGGGGCCCCGCAAACCGAAGAGCCAACCCCCGGCACCGTTCTTACCGGCCGCATCGCCAACGTAGGTTCGGACGACATCCTCATTGACTTCGGCGCCAAAGACCTCGGAGCCATGCCCTTGGGCGAGCTGGACAAGGGAGAGGAGTTCACCGTCGGCGACCGCATCGAGGTCATGGTGTTGGAGCAGGATCCTCGCTCCTCGTTGCTCAAAGTCTCCCGACGCCATGCCCGGCAGGCCACCCTGCTGGAGAACCTCAAGGTCGGCCTGGTGGTCGAGGCGAACGTCACCGGGATGAACAAGGGGGGGCTGGAGGTCGCCTTCGAGGGGCTTCGCGGGTTCATTCCCGCCAGCCAGGTTGACCTCCGGTTCATGAAAGATATCTCCAATCTCATCGGGCAGACCATCGCCGTCGAAGTCACCAGGTTTGAAACCGAAGGTGATACTCCCAACATCGTGCTCTCGCGACGCAGGGTCCAAGCCCGCGAAGAGGCTGAGCGCAAGGAGGAGTTCTTCGCCCAAATCGAGGTCGGCCAGATTCGACGCGGAAAGGTCCGCACGGTCACCGAGTACGGCGCATTCGTAGACCTCGGGGGAGTTGACGGCCTCCTCCATATCACCGACATGAGCTGGGGCCGGGTGGAACGGCCGGAAGACGTGGTCAAGAAAGGCGACCAGATCGACGTAAAGATCATCAAGGTCTCTCAAGACAAGAAGAGGGTGTCGCTCAGCCTGAAGCAGACCATGACCGATCCTTGGGAGGCGGCCGCCGGAAAATTCGCCCTGGGCGCAAAAGTTCATGGCCGGGTCGTCCGGCTGGTGGATTTCGGCGCCTTCATCGAGTTGGAACCCGGCATTGACGGCCTCCTGCCGGTCAGTGAGATGAGTTGGACTCGGCGGGTACGACGGCCCGGTGAGATCCTCAAGGAGGGCGACGTGGTCGAAGTCGCCATCCTCACCTGCGACGTGGAGAAGAAGCGCATCTCGCTCAGCCTGAAGTCACTCGGCGAAGACCCCTGGACCAAGGCCGTCGAAAATTACGTAGTCGGATCCACCATCGCCGGTCAGGTCGTCCGAACTACCGACTTCGGCGCATTCGTCCAGTTGCCCGACGGAATCGACGGCCTGATCCATATCTCCGAGCTGGACGACCAACGCACCAAGGCGGTCACCGACAAGGTGAAGTCGGGTGACCAGGTGCAGGTCCGGGTGCTCGGAGTGGACACCGAGGCCAAGAGGATTTCCCTCTCCATGCGCCGCCCTCCTCCCGAGCCCACCCCCGAGGAGATCGCCAAGTTCGAATCGGAAAGGGCCGCCGCCGCCAAGAAGAAGCCCTCCAAGAAGAGACGGGGCGGCCTCACCTTCGGCTGGGACGACGGCCTTGCCGGCCTGGACCCCTCCAAATTCGCTCGATAGTCCGATCAGATAGATTCACCGGTCAGACGTAGCGCCCTACCGACGGCCTGCGCCTGGCCATTCCAGCACCCTGCCGCCATGAATGGGATCCCGTCCCGCACGCTGCCCCGGACCACCACAGCATTCCACGCTTGGGCGTGTCCTGGAAGAGCCGCGGGCTCCAGCCCGCGCGGCCTTGCCTTGGAGAAGCCTCACGATTGGCTGCGTCACCGGCAATCGTGGATCGCTCCAGCTCGACCAGCTCCCCACCCCTGAGTACATCGAGCTGGAGCACTTCGACGAGGACTTGGCTTCTGAACTTCATTGCCGGATCGTCGATTCGGTCGCCGGTCCGGTCATGGGGCCTCGATGGCGGGGGGCGGAAGAAACTCCTGACCGTCGCCCAAGAGACGTTGGTTGAGCGCGGCCGACAGGGCGTGACATTGACGGCAACTCCGCCGTTGGGGATGGCTGCAGCGCAGGCCGGCGGGCCTGGTCGGGCCATGGCAGCTCAGACAACGACTGCGCATGAGCGTGGAGTGCGGGATTGTCGGCGGCGCCCCGGGCCAGGCCCGGTTTCCCCGGGCGGCTTCGGCAAGACCGCTGAACTCGTTACCGCTGATATCTTCCTCTACGAAGAGATCGTTTTCCTGAACGACATGACACTGTGTGCAGGAAGAAAGATGGGCGTGGGGGATCTTCGGATTCGTGTCATCGCCGTCACCGGATTCGGGGCCGTGACAGCCAATGCAGTCGGCCGCGGAATCGAATTGCTCGATGTCGTGTGGGATTACGGGCGGCGCGCCGAAATAGGCGCGCAGCTCCGCTCGTTCCGAGAGCACGGCAATCTTGGCCTGCGGATCAATCGCCGACCGGGGTGCCCGATCACCATCCGACCTGCCGCCGGGGTCCGGAGTCGCTTGGGATGGCCCCCTGGGAATGGTCTCGCCCGGCTCGGTCGCCGCGACGATCCGTTCAGGTTGCGTCCGCTCCTGCCCGGCGGCACGCGGTCGTGCCGGCGGCTCCTGCTCGGTAAGGGCCAGACATCCGCTGACCGCGAAGCAGATGGCCCCCGACAGCAGCGACCGCCAGGGTCCCGGAATGGTGTGGCTTCGGCATTTGGCTTTCATGGCATCCAGGTCCCGTTTCTTGTTCAGGCATTGGTCCTGCGAATCCGGACGGCGCATTTCTTGTAATCGGGCTGCTTGGAAAACGGATCAAAGGCCTCCAGGGTTACCTGGTTGATCAGGCGTGTCTCGTCGAAGAACGGTACGAAGACCAAGCCTCGAGGCGGGCGACCGCGGCCGTCGACCCACACCGGCAAGGCCATCTCCCCGCGGCGGGATTCGACGGCGACCATGTCTCCGTTCTCCACTCCGAGTTCTGCGGCGTCGTCGGCGTTCATCTCTACGTAGGCTCGCGGCATGGCGTGGCTCAATTCCGGCACGCGCCGAGTCATCGTGCCGGTGTGCCAGTGCTCCAGTACTCTGCCCGTACACAGCCAGAAGGGGTATTCACTATCCGGCACCTCCGGCGGCGGAGCATAGGGATGGAACCAGATTTGAGCCTTGCCGTCCTTGGTCTTGGAGTGATAGAACTCAATGCCGGCGCCCTTCTTGACGTAGGGATCATCAAACTCCGCGAAGCGGAATCGCGTTTCACGCCAGGAACCGTCAGGCTGTTGCACAACCGGCCAGCGCAGGCCGCGCGACTTGACGTACTCATCATAGGGAGCCAGGTCCTTGTGCTTCAGGGTGGTGAATCGGCGATACTCCTCGAAGCACGCCTTGTCTACGTTCACCTCGTAGAAGCTCTCCCACTTCCAGATCGGCCGCTCCCGGCCGGCTTCGTCGGTGTAACCGAGCAGGAACTTGCCGTCCTTGTCCTTCATGCCCGGATGGCCGAGCTGCCAGAGGCGATGGGCGATGGCGATCGTCTGCCAGACGTCGTCTCGAGCCTGGCCGGGAGGATTTGCCATCTTGAACCACTGCTGGGTTCGGCGTTCCGAATTGCCGTAGATCCCGTTCTTCTCCACCCACATCGCCGCCGGAAGGACCAGGTTCGCCATGCGCGCCGTAGCGGTTGGATACACGTCGGAAACGATGAGGAACTTGTCCGACAGTTTGGCGGCCGGATTGAATAGCCGGTGAAGATTGGGCAAGGTCTGTCCCGGATTGGACACCTGCACGTACATGGTGTCGATATCGCCACCTTGCTCCGTCGGCGTGGAGAATCGTTCCCACATCTTCACCGTATGATAGCCGGGCTGTGGATTGATCCGCCCTTCCGGCAGGTTCCATAGTTGCTCGGCCTGCCGTCGATGACTTTCGTTGGCTACTACCCGCCCGCCGGGCAAGGCATGGGCCAGGGTCCCGACCTCGCGAACCGTCCCACAGGCTGACGGTTGGCCGGTGAGGCTGGTCGGCGCGTCGCCGGGCTTGCCAAAATGACCGCTCAAGAGATGAATGCCGTGAACCAGGCAGTTGATGGCGGTCCCGGCCGTATGTTGGTTCATGCCCATGCACCAGAGGCTGGTGATCCGGATGTCCCTCCGGCCGAATAGCTCGCCCAGCATGCGGATCTTCTCCGCCGGCACCCCGGAAATATTGGCCACGTATTCCGGCGTGTACTTCTCGACGGACTTGCAGTACTCCTCGAAGGTGATCGCCTTGCCGAAGAGGCTCGGTGGGTCGGAGGCCCCGCGGAAGTTGCAGTGTTTGGTCACGAACGCCCGGTCATAGGTCTGGTTCTTGATCAGCAAGTGGGCGACTCCGTTGGCGATCGCCAGATCGGAGTGGGGAATGAAGTTCAGATAATGGTCGGCAAACTCCGTGGTGCGGGTCCGCCGAGTACCCATGTCGATCAGAAGGACTTGCTCGCCCCGCGAACGCCGGTCGATGACGCGCGAAAACAGCACCGGGTGCATCTCGGAGGGATTGTTGCCCCAGGTGATCAGCACGTCGCATTCATCAAGGTCCTGGTAACAACCGGCAGGTTCATCAACCCCGTAGGTGGCCAGGAAACCCGTAACCGCTGAGGCCATGCACAGTCTGGCATTCGGGTCGATGTGGTTGTTGCTCAGACCCCCCTTCATGAACTTCTGGGCGAGATAGCCCTCCACAATGGTCCACTGCCCCGATCCGTAGAAAGCGAACCGCTCGGGATGGGCCATGATCCGGCGGGCAATTATGTCGATGGCCTTGTCCCAAGAGATGGGCACATATTTCTCCCCCTGGCGCAACAGCGGTGTGGTCAGGCGGTCCTTGCCGTACAGTATCGACCCGACATGGTAGCCCTTGACACACAGCAGCCCCTTGTTCACGTCGGCATTCTGATCTCCGGCGATGGCCACCACCCGACCATCCTGCACCCCCACCTGCACGTGACAGCCCGTGCCGCAGAAACGGCACGGCGCCTTATGCCAGGCCAGGCCGGTCGATTCGTTGTTGTCCAGCAACGTCGGGGCCGGTTCTATGGGGGGCTGGCCCATCACGGAGTCGGCCACCGCCGTGGCCGTTGCCATGGCCGCCATCTTCATGAACGTCCGGCGATTCTCGATCATCATGTTCGTATCTCCGCAGAGTTACTGCGCGGCTGTTTCGCCCATTCTGATTCGGCCAAACGTGCCTTGACTGGCCCCTCGGAACCAGTCGCCCGACGGCCGTTCTCCTCATCAAAGCCCACGAAGGTCACATCCACCTTGAGGATTCCATCTTGCTCGCACACTTGCGCCCTCAGCCGATGATCCTCGTGCAGGTCCGTCGTATCCACGACGATCGGTTGACATGGCCCCCGTCGCTCGCCCAGTTCTATCCGCCGGTCCCCGTTGAGGAACGCCAATGCCTGCTCCGCGAGCGCCGGGTCGTTGCTCAAGGTGATTACCAATCCGCTGATGGGCATCGTGCGACTCCCCTTCGCCGTGATCCAGGTCCATCGTAGAGCGACGCTACGTTCCATCAACGCAGGGTCCGCGTCCGCGGCGCGGCCGAATCAGCCGACGGTTTGGTTCGCCTGTTCAGCCGGGCTCTCCCATTTGTCAGATCTTGAGCCGCGACCGTAACCAGACGAGCCGCTCGATTCAAGCGAGAGCGGCCCTCCTCTCCGCAATCTGTGCGGGTCGGGCCGCTCCATCTCGACAGACCCGCCCCCACTGCCGCCATGACGACGAACTCCGCTCGCTTCAGCGCAACGTCAGCCCGCGCTCCCCGAGCAATCACCGACCTTTCCTTCGGTTGAGCCATCAGCCACGCTGCATCGACGGCGGCGGCACTCCGAAGCACTCTATCCGCTCCATAATCGCCGGCTGATCAATCGCCCCCCCGCAATGAGGCTCCACGACATGTTTCTCACCTTCCGGAGTCGCCCCGAAGCCACCGGTCGGGCTCGAGTTGCACACCCGGACGGTCCGCAGTAAGTTACCGGCCTTGATGATTCACTATCCGAACTCCGGTCTGCAGGCACCGTGTTGGTCAGGAATGCCAGTCGTGCGAGTGCATCTAACTTCGACCGGCCGGACCACCGGCCACCGGGCAGGAGCCGCTCGCCGGCCGGAGGGTACGGACGGCCCCCGCGGGTGTCCCGGACCGTCATCGCGGCCCCGCAACCCATTCGCGCCAAGGATGTTCATCGCCAATCCGACGACCAACTTTGAAGCGCCGCCGGGTGCGAAAAGCCTCCTGCCGCACCTCCCGGCCGCGGAACTCCTGACCGGCAAACGAAGATCCAACGCAAGACCGCTCTCACAGCAGGCTGGACATGGGCACCGTTATCAAACATGAAATCCTGCAGGATAGACCCGGTGGGCGGGTCTGCCTCTTGGGTAATCTGGCCATAGCCCGCGGGGCGTTGGAGGCCGGCGTCCAGTTTTTCTCCTGTTATCCAGGAACCCCCGCGTCGGAAATAGGGGACACCTTCGCCCGAATCGCTCCCGCCGTGGACGTCCACTTCGAATATTCGGTGAACGAAAAAATCGCCGTCGAGATAGCCTTTGCCGCCTGCCTAACCGGCGCCCGGGCCATGTGCAGCATGAAGCACCTGGGATTGAGCTATGCCAACGACCCGATCTCCACCATGCCCTATGTCGGCGTGGAAGGAGGCCTGGTCATTGTCTCCGCCGGCGACCCCTCCCTGATCACCAGCCCCAACGAACAGGATCAACGTCACCTTACTCGATTTCTATATTGCCCGATCTTCGATCCCGCCACGCCCGCCGACGCCCTCAAAATGACGCGACAGGCCTTCCCTTTTTCGGAGGAGACCGGCCTGCCGGTTATCATCCGTCCAACCACCCGGGTGTGTCACAGCAGCGGAGTCGTAAAGCTGGGTGCCCTGCCGTCCCGAAAGAACGAAATCTGTTTCAACAAGGACCCGGCCCGTTACGTGCCCATCCCCCAAAACGCCCGGCGAATGCGCCGGGAGTTGACCCAGCGCTACGAAAAGGCCGCCCAACTGCTGGCCGCTTCGGAGTTCTTCCCCCGCACCGGCCAGGGGCGCTTCGGGATCGTCGCCAGCGGGGTCGCCCATGCCTACTGCACTCAGGTCATCGAAGAGTTGGGCCTGCAGCAGAAGGTCACCTTGCTGCAAATCGGGGCCTATCCGATCCCTGAAGACGTGCTCGTGAACTTCCTGGACCGCGTCGATTCAGTACTCGTGGTCGAGGAATTGACCCCCTTCGTGGAAGACACCATCAGTCAATGCGCGTTTCGCCACCAAAGGCTGATTCCCATTCTTGGAAAACACAGCGGCCATTTCCCCCTGGAATACGAATACTCCCCCGATCTGGTCGAGGACCAGATTCGAGAGTGTCTAGGCCTACAACAGCGAGAAAGAGCTTCCCTAACCGTTCCCGAGCTGCCCCCTCGACCGCCGGTCCTCTGTCCGGGTTGCCCCCACCGAGCCGCTTTCTACGCCGCCCGAAAGGTATTCGGCAAGCAGTCCGTGTACTGTAACGACATCGGCTGCTATACCCTCGGCTACGGCGATCCCCTGAATTGTTGCGATGTCCTGCTCTGCATGGGCTCCTCGATCAGCCAGGCCTCGGGCATCGCCCGTATGACCGGCCGCCGCACCGTGGCCTATATCGGTGATTCCACCTTCTTCCACTCCGGCCTGCCCGCCCTGGTCAACGCCGTCCAGGCCGGCGACCAAATCACCGTCGTCATCCTGGACAACTACACCACCGCCATGACCGGCTTCCAGCCCAGCCTGACGATGAAAAAGGGCAACGGTCGCCGGGATGATGCCCGAAACGCCCCCTCCGCCGATGACCGCACCAATGCCTTCTCGATCGAAGCTGCGGCCCGCGGCCTGGGCGTCGATCAAGTCTACTCCGTCGACCCCTTCGTCGAAGAGGAGACCTTGGAGGCCTTCAGGAGCGCCAAGAACGGCAGCGGCGTGAACGTCGTGGTTTGCCATGCCCCCTGCGCCGTTACCCGACGCCGCTCCGCTTCGTATCCGAGCAAGCCTCCGCTGGCCATCGACCCCGATAAGTGCAATGCCTGCTCCCTGTGCGTCCGCATCCTGGGCTGCCCGGGCATCCTCGTAGCCGGTGACGAATACTCCATCGACCAGGACATGTGCGACGGCTGTGAGCTATGCGCCCAGGTGTGCCAGCATGACGCCATCCAGCCCATCGATCAGGGAGAGTGTTGAATGACCTCGGCCTGCGTGCAACAAGATACCTCCGGGCGGCGCATACTGATCGCCGGCACCGGCGGGCAAGGCGTCCTGACCGTCGCTCGCCTGCTGTGCGGGTACCTGGTGGATCAGGGGCACGATGTGATAAGCGGGCAGCTTCACGGCATGGCCCAGCGCGGCGGGAGCGTGCAAGCGTCGGTCATGGTCGATTCTGGCATCAGCCCCGTGATCGGCCGAGGGCGGGCAGACATCGTCCTGGGCTTCGAGCCCGTCGAAACCGCCCGGGCCCTGTCCTTCATGTCGTCGTCGACCGCGGTCTACATGAATACCGCCCCGGTCATTCCCTTCACCGTGGGGCAACAGTCCGCGTTGAAGAAGCCGGGCAGCACCTACCCTGAGGTGAGCGAGCTGTACGACGCGATCAGCCGCGTGGCCCGGCGCGTCTGCAGTTTCGACGCCACCCGCCTGGCCACCGAAGCCGGCTCCCCCCAGAGCCTCAACATGGTCATGTTGGGCTGCCTGCTGGGTTCCCATGCGCTGCAGCACGGGCCGGACGAGTTCTGGAACGCCGCCTCTCAGCGGATGCCGCCGGCCTTCGCGGAGACCAACGCCAAGGCCTTCGCCAGCGGGGTGGCCACTGGCCGGCGATTCCAGTTGGCCGAGAGCATCTCATGAAGCGGAAGATGGGCATCGACGTGGGGGGCACCTTCACCGACTTCCTGGTCACCAGCAGCGACGCTGCGCCCATCGTCCACAAATCCCTCTCCACCCCGGCCGACCCCTCCCTCGGCGTGATGAACGGCCTGGAGGAGATTGCCACGCGCCTGGACATCTCGCTAGAGGATCTGGCCCGCTCGGTCGAGACCATCGTCCACGGCACGACGGTAACTACCAACGCCGTGCTCACCCTTAGCGGAGCCAAGACCGGCCTGCTGACCACCGACGGTGTTCGCGATGCCCTCCAGATGCGCCGCGGCATCCGTGAAGAGCAATACAACAACCGCTATACCAACGTGCCGCCGCTGGTGCCGCGCTATCTGCGCCGGCCCGTCCGGGGACGCCTGAACTACTGCGGCCAGACCCTGCAGCCCTTGAACATCGAAGACGTCCGCGCGGCCCTCGACCTCTTCAAGAATGAGCAGATCGAAGCCGTGGCCCTCTGCTTCATGAATTCCTTCGCCAATCCCGAGCATGAGAACCAGGCCGCGGAGATGGTCCGCCGGGAACTGCCCGGCGCCTACCTGACCGTTTCCTCCGATCTGCTGCCCTCTATCCGCTTCTATGACCGCCTCAGCACCACCGTGCTCAATTCCTACGTGGGGCCGAGGCTCAGCTCCTACCTCGAGCGCCTGATGTCCCGATTGAAGGAGAGCTGCTTCCGCGGCGTCCTCCTGGTCATGCAATCCAACGGCGGGGTCATCTCGCCGGAATCCGCCCAGAAGGGCCCGGCCCTGACCTTGCTCTCCGGACCGGCCGCCGGGCCCCGGGCCGGCCTGGGCTACGTGCGTCTCCACGGCCACGACGATTGCATCACCGTCGATATGGGCGGCACCAGCTTCGACGCCGCCCTGACCCGCCAAGGGAATCCCCTGGTGGTTACCGAAGGCGAGATCAACCGCTACCGCACGGCCCTGCCCATGTTGGACATCGTCACCATCGGCGCCGGCGGCGGCAGTATCGCCTGGATTGACCAGGGCGGCATGTTGCGCATGGGGCCGCAGAGTGCCGGGGCCGATCCCGGGCCGGCCTGCTACAGCAAGGGTGGAACCCTGCCTACCTGCACCGACGCCGACCTCCTCCTCGGTTATCTCGATCCCGATTTCTTCGCCGGCGGCAAGATGAGTCTCGACCGCGCCGCCGCTGCTGACGCGGTTCAAGCGCATGTTGCCAAACCCATGGGGTTCTCACTCGAAGATGCCGCCGCGGGAATGTACCGGGTCATCAACACCAACATGGCCCAGGGTGTCCGGGCCGTCTCCATCAAGCGCGGCCTCGATCCCCGTGATTTTCCGATGGTTGTCGCCGGCGGGGCCGGCCCGCTCCACGCCTGTATGATCTGTCGGGAGCTGGAGATCCCCACCTTCATCGTTCCACGTGAGTCTTCGATCCTCTGCGCCGCGGGCATGTTGGCCAGCGATCTCCAGCATGACTTCGTGCGCTCCTTCGTGTGCGTGCTTGCTCAGGTGAACTGGGGAGAGCTGGAAAGGCTGATTGACCGCCTGATCCGGGACGGGGCCGCCCTACTGGCCCGGGAGAGCATCCCCGAGGAGAGGCGGCAGTATGATCTCGCCCTGGACTGTCGATACGTCAAGCAATACCACGAGGTCTCCTTCCCCGTGCCCGTGGATCACGTTCGCCGGGCCGATGCAGAGTCAATCACCGCCGCCTTTCACACCGAGCACCAGAGGATGTTCGGCTACTCCCTGGAGGCCGAGGGTACCCCCGTCGAGTTGATCAACGTTCGCCTGCGGGCCGTCGGCCTGACCGAGAAGCCCGGCCACGCCGAGGAGCCCCGCGCGGCAGCCGACCCCGCCGCTGCCATCAAGGGCCGCAGGAGCGTCTATCTCCCCGAGGAGCGCCACCCAGCGGATGTACCGGTCTACGACGGCCACCAGACGCGCCATGGAAACAACATTCCCGGGCCGGCCCTCATCGAACAAACCAACACCACCCTCCTGCTCACCTCCGGCTATGATTGCCTCTGCGACCAGTACGGTAGTTTCGTGGTGTACCTCAAAGGCCGCGAAGATGCGCTCTCCTCTTCGCTGCGAGGGATGATGCCGTGAAGGAAGTGGACCCCATCCTGATCTCCGTCTTCGCCCGGGCCTTCAAGTCCCTCACCGACGAGATGAGCATCTCCCTCCAACGGACCACGCGCTCCCCCATCCTCTGCGAGGCCAAGGACTTCGTCACCGGCCTCTACGACGCCGCGGGAAACATGCTCGAACAGACCGAGAACCTGCCGATCCTTTCCTTCTCCCTGGGCCCGGTCTGCAAGCACATCATCGAGTACTTCGGCGATGAGATTTATCCGGGGGATGTCATCCTCCACAACGACGTCTTCAGCAAGGGAAACCAGAATAACGACGTCGCGGCCTATCGCCCCATCTTCTTCGAGGACCGACTGATCGCCTGGTCGGCCTGCAAGGGTCACCAGGCCGACATCGGCGGGGCGGTAGCGGGGGGGTACAACCCCAACGCCACCGAAGTATGGCAGGAAGCCCTGCGCATCCCACCGGTCAAGGTCTACGAACGGGGCCGGTTTCGCCAGGACGTGTGGGACCTCATCTTTGCCAACATCCGCTTCGACATCGTGCAGCACGACATGCGGGCGGAGATGGGTGCCTGCCGGGTCGGTGAGCGGCGCATGTTGAGCCTGCTCGAGAAATACGGCCCGGAGTGTCTCGCCGTTCACCAGGAAGCCCTCTTTCAGGCCACTCGCCGGATGATGGAGGCGGAGATCGAGCACATCCCCAATGGCAGGTACTGCGGCGAATCCACCATCTACTACGATGGAAAAAACCCGGACAAGCGCTACATGATCCGCGTGCAAATCATAGTCGAAGATCACCACATCACCTTCGATTACAGCACCACCGACCCCCAGACCAACGGATTCGTCAACGGCACCTTTACCTCCAGCGCCTCCGCCGCGATCTTGACCTTCCTGCAGATGGTCAATCCGGATATCCCCCACAATCAAGGCATGCTCGAGCCCATCGACATCATCATCCCCGAGGGCACGATTCTCAACGCCGCCTATCCCGCCGCGACCACCTACGGCAACCACCTCTGCCCGGCCAATGCCGACGCCATCGTCCGAGCCCTGGCCACCGTGGTGCCGGATCGCGTAACCGCCGGGTGGAACCACCTGCTCTGCTCCCTGACCACCGGTGAAGACCCGTGAACCAAAGACAAATACGTCGACATCTGCTTCATGGGGCTCAAGGGCGGGTCGGGCGCCATGCGCGGCGTAGATGGTTACGATCACATCGGCATGATCGACGCCTCCGGAGGCCTGTTGGATCAAGACTACGAGATGTTCGAGCAACAGACCCCCCACACCCTGCTCAAACACGAATACTTGCCCGATTCTGCCGGCGCCGGGCAGTGGCGCGGAGGACTCGGCGTCGAGACGGTCTTCGAGATCGGCGCTGATGAAACCCAACTTGTCGTGTTCGGCGATGGCGATGTCGAACCCGCCTTTGGCCTGTTTGGCGGACAAGACGGCAGCCTCAACTCGATCGAGCTTCGTTACCCCGACGGGCGCAAACATGTTCCCGCCAGCCTGGACCTGATCCGCGGAGTGCCCCAAGGCGTGATCTACCGGCAATTGGCCGGCGGCGGGGGCGGTTACGGAGATCCCCGGGAGCGCCCCGTGAAGCTGGTGGCCCGGGAGGTGCGCGACGGCGTCATTTCCCCCGGCAGCGCCCGGGCAACTTATGGCGTGGTGGTCGACGAAAAGACCGTGGAAGTCGACGCCGACGCAACGGCTCAACTGAGAGGCCGGCACAACCCGGCCTAGCGAGTTTGGTCATGAACTTCGATTTGTCCGAGGATCAGCAGCTGCTCCGCGACACCCTGGCCCGCTTCTGCGATGAGCGGATCGCCCCCCGGGCCGCGGCGATCGACGAGGCCCGCCAGTTCCCGCGCGAGTTGTTCATGGAGCTGGCCGATCTCGGCCTGTTCGGCCTGCGGTATCCCGAGTCTCTCGGCGGCGTCGATCGAGACATGGTCTCCTACTGCCTGGCGATCGGCGAAGTCGCCCGCGGTTCTCTCTCCCTGGGGGCCGTCGCCGCCATGCAGTCGCTCATGGGTACGCATTTCCTGTATGTTCTTGGCAACCAGGATATCCAAGAGAACCTGCTCAAGCCGGCGATCCGCGGCGAGAAACTGGGGGCCATCTGCATCACCGAGCCCGACGCGGGGAGCGATCTATCGGCCATCGCCACCTCCGCGGCAAAAGTCGACGGCGGCTATGAGCTGTCCGGCCAAAAGACCTGGATCACCTCCGCCCCGGTGGCCGACTTCTTCACCGTCTTCGCCCGGGCCGGCGAAGAAAAGAAGCTGACCATCTTTCTCGTTGAGCGGGACAACCCAGGCTTGGTCATCGGCCGGTCGATCGAAAAAATGGGCTGCTGGGCCTCGCTCACCTCCGAGGTTTTCTTCGACAAGTGTTTCGTGCCCGACGACCATCGACTCGGCGAAGAGGGACAAGGCGAAAGCAGCCTGCGCAAGATCCTGGCCGAAGTGCGGATCATCACCGGGGCCCTGGCCCTCGGCGCTGCCCGGGCCGCCCTGGACGAAGCCCTCAGCTATGCCGCCGAAAGAAAGCAGTTCGGCCGGCCGATCAACCGCTTCCAGGCCATCCAGATGAAGCTCGCCGAAATGGCCACCGACCTGGAGGCAGCCACCCACCTAGTACACTACGCCGCCTGGCTCAAAGACCAAGACCGGCCCCATCACCGCCAGGCGGCCATGGCCAAACTCTTCGCCACCGAGCGGGCGGTCGACATATGCGACCAGGCGACCCGTATCCTGGGATCGTACGGCTACGCCATGGAATTCGGTGCCCAGCGCTTTTTTCGCGATGTCCGCTTTACCCTATACGGCGGCGGGACCAGTGAGATCCTCAAGGGCATCATCTGCAAGGACCTGAGCACCTGAAACGCGCCTGAATCGCGTCCCGACCGCCGGCCCGGGCGGGGCCTACAAAGCGGCGCCTCGATGAGGGAACCAAACCGATGCGGGAAGGCAAGCGTATTCGCGTTCTCTTGGCCAAGCCCGGGCTGGATGGTCACGATGTCGGGGCCAAGATCGTGGCCCGCGCCCTGATGGACGCCGGCTTCGAGGTCCTCTACACTGGCCTCAAGAAATCACCCGAGGAGATTGTCGCCCGGGCTCAACAAGAGCATGCCGATGTACTCGGTCTGTCCATCATGTCCGGCTCCCACCTCCCGATGTGCGAACGAATAAAGACCCTACTCGACGAGAGCGGCCTCGACGATATCCTGTGGATTGTCGGGGGGAACATCCCCCGCCAGGACCATGAGAAACTGGCCCGCCTGGGCGTGGCCGGCGTGTTCGCTGTGAGCACGCCCCTCGACGACATCGTGGACTTCATCCGTGAGAAGCTCAAATGAGCCCCGGCCAGAACTCGGACATCCCCCCGCTCTTCAATGAGTCGGGCCTCGAACTCCAGCCGCTCTATACCGCCGAGGACGTGGAGAAGAGCGGTGGCTCCGACGGGATTGGCCGTCCCGGGCAATTCCCCTTCACCCGGGGAATACACCGGGACATGTACCGCAAACGCCCCTGGACCATGCGGCAATACGCGGGCTTCGGCCGGCCGGAAGAAACCAACCAGCGCTTCCGCTACCTGATCGCCAACGGCCAGACCGGATTGAACGTGGCCTTCGATCTGCCCACCCAGGTCGGCCTGGATTCCGATGACCCCGCCGCCCAGGGCGAAGTGGGCCGCGTAGGCATGTCCGTCGATACCCTAAAGGACTTCGAGATCGCCTTCGACGGCATCGACTTGGACCAGATCACCGTCTCCCTGACCATCAACGGCGCCGCGGTGACCTTGATAGCCATGTATTTCGCCATGGCCGAGAAGCGCGGCTGCGACATCGGCAAGCTGCGCGGGACTGCTCAGAATGACATCCTGAAGGAGTTCATCGGCCGCGGGACCTGGATCTTCCCGGTCGAGCCCTCGATAAAGCTGGTCGGCGACACGGTTCTATTCTGTGCCGAGCATGCCCCCCTTTACAGCCCGGTCAGCGTCTGCGGATACCACATTCGCGAATCAGGGGCCGACCCGGTGCAAGAGATGGCCTACGCCTTCGCCATCGCCCGGGCCTACATCGATCATGTCCTGCAGCGCGGCCTGGCCATCGACGATTTCGCCTCCCGCCTGTCCTTCAACTTCGATATCCACGGCCGCCTCTTCGAGCAGGTCGCCAAGTTCCGGGCCGGCCGGAGACTCTGGGCCCGGATCATCAAAGAGCAATACCAGGCTAGTAATCCAAAATCGCTGTGGATGCGTATGATCGCCGGCGGGGGGGGCGGCGGCCTGACCATCGAGCAGCCGGAGAACAACATCGTCCGCGGCGCGTATTATGCCTTGATCAGCGCTCTCTCCGGCACCCAGACCATGGCCCTGTGCTGTTACGACGAGGCCTACACCATCCCGTCGGAGAAGGCCGCCAGGATTTCCCTCCGCACCATGCAAATCCTCATCGAGGAGATGGGCCTCTGTGACACCGTCGATCCCCTCGGCGGGTCATACTACGTCGAGACCCTGACCAACCAGATGGAAGAGCGGATCCGCCGGGTCATGGACGACTTGGACGCCCAAGGCGGCATCGTGCCCGCCATCGCCGATGGCCGCATCCAGAATATCGTATCTAAGCAGGCCTACGAGAGGCTGAAAAAGCTGGAAAGCGGCGAGATTCGCAAGGTCGGCGTAAACTGCTATCGTACCGAGGAGGATGATGAACAACCGGTCGAGCTGCACCAGTTCAGCGACGACGTCCAAACCGAGCAGGTCGCCCGGCTGAGTCGAGTTCGCGCCGAGCGAAACAAGCCCGCGGTGGAACGAGCCCTGCAGAGAGTCCTGGAAGACGCCCAGGCCGGCCGCAACGTCATGCCGGGCGTCATCGATGCCGTCAAGGCCTATGCCACCGTCGGCGAGATCACCTACTGCCTGGTGCAGGCCTACGGCCGATACCAAGAACCCATCCGCTTTTGAGAGGCTCGCGGTTTGTCTAGCCGGCAATACTCTCGATCGGATCAGGAAGCGTAGCGATGTCAACGATTCAGCAGTACCGGGCACCGCGGACCATGCGAGAGGTCGCGGAGTTGATCGGCCGGGATGGGGCTACCGCCCTGGCCGGCGGCACGGATCTGCTGCCCCGCTGGTCGGCGGGCCGGCAGCAACGGCCCCGGTTGCTGGTCGACCTCAAGGGCGTCGAGGACCTGCGCGGAGTATCGAGGGACAGCGGTGAAGTCATCATCGGGGCCTGCACCCCGTTGAGCGAGATCGCCTCCCATGAGATCATCCGCCAAGCCGGCCCGCTGCTGGCCGAGGCCGCCGGGCGAGTCGCCTGTTGCCAGATTCGCAACCGGGCCACCATCGGTGGAAACCTCTGCAACGCCTCTCCCGCAGCCGACACCGCCGTGCCCCTGATCTTGTTGGATGCCGTCCTCGATCTCGCCTCGGCGACACCGGAAGGCCTGATTGTCCGGCAGGTGCCAATCTGCGAGTTCTTCCGCGGGCCGGGCACGACGGCCCTCGGCCCCGCCGAGATCCTCACCCACATCAGGTTCAAACCGCAACCCCGAGAAGTCTTCGCCGCCTGGGACAAGTTTGGAACGCGCCCCTCGATGGAAATCTCCGTAGCCGCAGTCGGCGTCGCCCTGCAGATCGAGGCCGGCCAGGTTACCCACGCCCGCGTGGGCTACGGCTCCGTCGCCCCGGTCCCCCTGCGCGGCCGCCAGGCCGAGGCGGAACTCGTGGGTCAGCCCCTCACCGCCGAGGTCATCGAGAAGTGCCAGGCCGCGGCCCGCGAGGAGATCACCCCCATCTCGGATGTCCGGGCCGGCGCGGCCTACCGCCGCGAGGTCGTCGGAACGCTGCTCAGGAGGATGCTGGAAAATGCCCGAGCTGGTTGACCACGATGCCTCGCCGCAAGACCGCGCCGAGTCCTCAGGACCTCGAGACACCCTGGACCTCGCCTTCAAGGTGAACGGCGACTCAGTCATTGTAAGGGTCGTGCCCCACGCCACCCTCCTCGAGGTCCTCCGCAACGACCTCGATCTGACCGGGACCAAGTACGGCTGCGGCGAGGGTGAATGCGGGGCCTGCTCCGTGCTGCTGGACGGCAAAGTGGTGAATTCCTGCCTGGTCCTGGCCGCCGAGTGCCTGGGCGCGGAAGTGCTGACCATCGAAGGCCTGGCCGCCGGGGGAGAGCTTCACCCTATTCAGCAGGCCTTCGTGGACCACGGCGCCATCCAGTGCGGTTTCTGCACCCCCGGCATGATCATGACCGCCTACTCCCTGCTGAAGGAAAACCCTGCTCCCACACAAGACGAGATAAAGCGCGGCCTGGAGGGCAACCTCTGCCGCTGCACCGGCTATCGGAAGATCATCGACGCCGTGCAGTCCCTCGCCGAGGGAGGTGGCCCCCATGTTTGAGCCCAGCGCCGACACCACCAGCGCCGACCCCACCAGCGACCGCCAAACCGCAAAGAAAACCCTGATCGGCCAGCGCGTGCCCAAGCTGGACGCCCCCGAAAAGGCCATCGGCCTGGCCCGCTACATCGAAGACCTCGACTTGCCCCGCATGCTGCACGGCAAGATACTCTTCGCCGGCCGCCCCCATGCCCGCATCCTGAACATTGACACCTCCGCCGCCCAGGCCCTGCCCGGCGTCCGGGCCGTCCTCACCGCCGCCGACCTCGAGCTGGTCCCCTTCGGCTTCGGTCAGGACAACACGGCCCTGAAAAAGGACCGCGTCACCTGCGTCCGCGACGAGGTCGCCGCCGTGGCCGCCGACACCCCGGATATCGCCGCCGAAGCCCTAAAGCGAATCCGCGTAACCTACGAAGACTTGCCCGTAGTCACTTCTGTCGAGGAAGCCCTGGCCCCCGGCGCCCCGGTCATCCACCCCAAGGTGCCGGACAACACCCCGTTTAGATACGATTATTCCCACGGCGATCTGGACCAGGGAATCCGCGACTCCCACGTCATCGTGGAAGACACTTACATCCTGCGGCGCCAGGCCCACTGCTGCCTGGGCACCTCGGGCATCATCGCCTTCTTCGAGCCCGACGGCCGCCTGACCCTGCACTCCCTCACCCAGGTGCCCTTCCTCTACAAGCACGACCTCTCGCGGATCGTCGGCGTCCCCCCGGAGAAGATCAGGATCATCCAGCCACCCATCGGCGGCGGCTTCGGTTCCAAGCTGGACATCCATCCCTTCGAGCCCATCTGCGTCTTCCTGGCCCGGGCCACCTCCCGCCCCGTACGGCTGGTCTTCTCCCGCCAGGAAGAGTTCATGGCCACCCCCACCCGTCAGCCGATGGTCATCCATCTCCGTAGCGGGGCCCGCCGGGACGGCACCTTCACCTTCCGCGACATGCGCATGACCCTGGACAACGGCGGCCACACCTCCTGGGGCGCCACCACACCCTGGATCAGCATGCGCACCTTCTCCTCGCTGTACCGCGTGCCCCACGTCCGCCAGCACGTCGACGTGGTCTATACCAACAACATCTACGCCTGCGCCTTCCGCGGATACGGAAACCCCCAGGCCACCTTCGCCCTCGAATCCCAGATCGACCACCTGGCCGAGAAGCTGGACCTCGACCCCTTGGCCCTAAGGCTGCAAAACGCCAACCAACCCGGAGAAACCACCCCCCAGGGAATGCTACTGCGAACCTGCGGCCTGACCGAATGCCTGCAGGACGCCGCCCAAAACGCCGGCTGGGAGCACCGCCGCAACAAACCGTCGCCTACGAATGGCGAGCCCTCAGCCTCCGATCACCCGACCGCGATCCTCAATCGTCAATCGTCAACCGTCAACCGTCAATCGCGTGTTGTTCGCGGCATCGGCATGGCCTCACTCTTCCACGTCGGCGGCGGAGCCAAGATCTACCGCTCCGACGGCTGCGGCACCATCCTCAAGATCGACGACTTCGGCGCCGTCACCGTGATGACCGGGGCCTCCGAGATCGGCCAGGGCTCCGAGACCATGATCGCCCAGATCGTCGCCCAGGAGCTGGGCCTGCCCATCAAGAACATCCGCGTAATCAACAACGACACCGACCTGACCCCCTGGGACGTCGGCGTTCACGCCAGCCGCACCACCTTCATCGCCGGCAACTCGGCCCTGCTGGCCGCCCGGGATGCCCGCCGCAAGCTCATCAACGCCGCCGCCGTTCGCCTGAAGCGCAAGCCCGAAGAGCTGGACCTGCAAGACGGCCAAGTCGTCGACCGGGCCGGCGGAGAGTCGCTGGAGTCCATCGGCAAGATCATCCGCGGCCTGCACTTCGGGGCCCGCAACGAGTTGGTCATGACCACGGGCTTTTACGAGCCGCCCAGCACCACCCCCGACCAAAACCACAAGGGCGACATCTCCGGCTGCTACGCCTTCGGAACCCACGTCGCCGAAGTCGAGGTCGACCTGGACACCGGCATGATCAAAGTGCTGATAGTCAGCGCCGCCCACGACGTCGGCCGGGTCATAAACCCAACGGACGTTGATTCGTGACTTCCTGGGCACTGACGCGGGCGGCGGAGCACGGCGTTCAACC
>CAZFMS010000011.1:0-31992 GCA_964520125.1 uncultured Planctomycetaceae bacterium | reverse complement strand
CGGAGTTGCCCGTGGGGCGGTTCAGTGTAACCGACGGCGCCGAGTTGGCCGGCGACGTGGCCACCGGTCTGTTCCACGCCGCCTGCCGGGAATCGGTCCAGGGCAACAACGAGGAGGCGATCAGGTGTCTGGACCGGGCCGTCGATTTGTCGGCCGACCCCGCCGCGCTGGGCTCGCGGATCGCCGATCACCCCGAGCTGGTCAACCTGCGGGCCGACCCCCGGCTTGGGGAGATCATCGACCGGGCCAGCCGACCGGTCGAGCCGGCGACGGGAGATAGCAGTCCGCAGGGCCTGGGCCGGACGCTATGGAACCAGGTGTTCAACCTGGTGCCCCCGAACCCCATCTACGCCATGGGCGACAAGAGCAACAAGAAGATCCTGGGGGTGATATTCTTCTCCCTGCTGTTCGGCGTGTTCATCACCGTCGTGGGCGGGGAACACGGGGCCATGCTGACCAGGTTCTTCTCGGCGTCCTTCGAGGTGATGATGAAGATGACCATGTTCATCATCAAGGCCGCCCCGGTCGGCGTGCTGGGCTTCATGCTCTACGCCTCGGCCGGCCAGGGCCTGAGCGTCTTCATCCCGCTCGGCTGGTACATGCTGACGGTCTTCCTGTCGCTCTGCTTCCACGCCTTGATCACCTTGCCGCTGCTGCTCATGCTGCTGGCCCGACGGAGCCCCTGGGAGTACTTCAAGGCCATGCAGCCGGCCCTGCTGACCGCCTTCAGCACCGCCAGCAGCAACGGCACCCTGCCCCTGACCATCACCAGCGTCGAGCAGCGGGCCGGCATCAGCAATCGGATCAGCTCCTTCGTCCTGCCGCTCGGGGCGACCATCAACATGGACGGCACGGCCCTCTACGAGGCGGTCGCCGTGCTCTTCATCGCCCAGGCCACCGGCCACGAGTTGGGCCTGGCCCAGCAGATCACGGTGGCCTTCACCGCCCTGCTGGCCAGCATCGGAGCCGCGGGCATCCCCCACGCCGGCACGGTCATGATGATCGTGGTCCTCAGCGCCGTCGGGCTGCCCTTGGATGCGGTGGGGCTGATCCTGGCCGTCGATCGCATCTTGGACATGTGCCGCACGTCGGTGAACGTGTGGAGCGATTCGACCGCCTGTGCGGTCGTCGCCAGGTATGAACCGCGTCCCGCCGGGCCGCCAACTTAGTCAACCAATCGACAGTAGTACCAGTAGCTGGGGTGGCACGGGCAAGACACTTCCCGCCCGGGACGGGCGGGAAGTGTCTTGCCCGTCGAGACGCGCCAATGCGAATGACCTCGGGTGTCGTTCTGCTTAGTCTTCGAGGATGAACTTCAGGGCCTTGACCTGCTCCTTGACGGCGTCGTCGGGGAAGGCGTGCCCCAGGTCTTCGTAGACGTTCAGCTTGACCCGGGCCCCGAGGCCCTTGAATCGTTTGGCAGCCTTCTTGTTGCCCTTGACCAGGTCGTCATTGTCGTCCTCTCCGACCATGACCACGATCCGCAGCTCCGCCAGGTCCTCGTCCTCGAAAACGGACTCCGACGGGGCCTCGAACTTGCCGGCGACGGGGATTATGCCACAGAAGGTGTCCGGGCTGCGTAAGGCCAGGGCCCAGGTGGCCCAAGCGCCCTGACTGAATCCCGTCAGAATGACCCGGTCCTGGTCGATCTCGTACTCGTCCATGACCTCGTTGATGGCGTCCATGACGTTCTCTTCGATCCGGCCCAGGTTCTCGCTCCACCGAAAGCCCCGGCCATCCACTCTGACCGTGCCCTGCGGGGCGAGCAGGATGGCCCCGACCTTCCGGGCCGCCTTCTTCCATCGTTTCGTGGCCATGGCCATGTCGCCGCCGCCACCGTGCAGGACGACGATAAGGGGGACCTCTTCGGACTCGTCGTAGTTGCTCGGAACCGTCACCTTCCACTCGAAATTCACGGCCTCCTCGCCGTCATCAGCAGCGTCACCGTCCAGGCTGCGGGCCTTGGCCACAGCCTTGGCGTACCGCGGGTCCTTGCGGATGTTGTCGAAGTCCGGGTCGTCGGTGATGGTCTCGGCCATGTTAGGCCGGAATCTGCCGACGGTGACGGCCTTGTCGAGGTACTTGCAGGCCTTGTCTTTCTTGCCCATCAGGGAGTACATGCAGGCCACGTTGTAGTTGGTCAGCGACAGCCCCGGGCCGGCTAGCTCTCCGATCTGTCCCCGCAGGGCCTCGGCGTGGGCCAGGGCCGACAGGGCGATCTCCAGGGCCCCCTCTCGACCGCCCTCCTGGGAGGTGTCGATCAGTCTCTGGGTCAGAGCGTTGATCTTCGTCTGAAGTTCTTGCGGCGAGAGTTTCGAGAGATCAGCCTTCTTGGCCTTGGCGGGCTTCTCCGGCTTGGCGGGCTTTTTGGGCTTGGCTACTTTCTCGGGCTTAGCCGGCTTCTCGGGTTTTGCCGGCTTTTTGGGCTTGGCCGCCTTCTTTGGCTTGGCCTTCTTGCCGCTCTTCTTGGCGGCCCCTGCCTCAGAATCACCCGCCCGAAGCCGCTTCACCAACGCTCGAAACCGGTCTTCCCCGCGGATGGTCTTGAGGTCATCATCGCCGGCCAGGTGGTCGGCGTTCCGGAAGCCGCCGTCGATCGCCTTCTCCAGCCACTCGTAGGCCTTCTCCTTTTCGCCCAGCAGGCATTGCAGGCAAGCGATGTTGTAAGTCGTGTTGACGTGGTCGGGCCGCAGATCGTGCATCTTCTCGGCCAGCTCCAGGCTCTTCTTGTAGTCCGCCCCGCGATAGGCCTTATCGAGCTGACGGGACAGCTTATCGAAATCGGGCGGATCGTCGTCGGCCAAGGTCGCCGTGACCGCCGTGCAAGCAATCGAAGCGGCCAAGAGCCACGCGAACATCGGAAACAATCGCTCGGGTCGTGCTGTGCTGGACATGGGTTCCTCCTAATACCGTGCTGGGGTAGGTTACTTGCTCCGGAGTGCAGGTGGTCGGCTAGCCGGGGCCATTATAGCCGGGCTGCCGGTCCCCACCAGGACCAGCGAACCGACCTATCAGGATAACGCAGTCCCGTCCCGACCGGTTCGCCAAAAAAGGCCGCCCCGACCGGTCCCAGCGGTTGCCTCCCGGGCCGGCCATAGGCGATACACGCTCCGGCTCCCGCGGGGCCCGGGTGAGGAAAGGTCGAGCCAGCCATGTTGACCATCGACGGTTCGAAAGGCGAAGGCGGGGGGCAGATCCTGAGGTCGTCCTTGGCCCTGTCGCTGGTTACCGGCAGGCCGTTTCGCATCGAGGGCATCCGGGCCGGCCGCAAGAAACCGGGCCTGATGAGGCAGCACCTGACCGCCGTCCAGGCCGCGGCCCAGATCGGCCGGGCAGAAGTCGCCGGGGCGGCCATCGGATCACCGGAACTGACCTTCCAGCCCCACGGGATCGCCCCGGGGGACTATCACTTTGACGTGGGGACCGCCGGTAGCACCACGCTAGTGCTCCAGGCGGTCCTACCCGCCCTGCTGACCGCTCCGGGCCCGTCGAGCCTGATCCTGGAGGGCGGAACCCACAACCCCTTCGCCCCGTCCTTCGACTTCCTACAGAGGGCCTTTCTGCCGATCATCGGCCGCATGGGACCGGCATTCTGCGCCGAGATCGATCGGCCCGGCTTCTATCCGGCCGGTGGCGGCCGGTTCAGCATCTCGATTCACCCGACCGAAAAGCTGGAGCCGATCCACCTGCCGGAGCGCGGCCGCATACGCCGGCAAACCGCGCGGGCCGTCGTCGCCCGCCTCCCCCGCCACATCGCCGAACGCGAGCTGGCTGTCATCGGCAGCAAGCTGGGATTGGAGGAGTCTTGCTTGGCCGTCGAGGAGGTGCCCGACGCCCAGGGACCCGGCAACGTCGTCTCCATCGAGGTGCAGAGCGAGCACCTGACCGAGGTCTTCACTGGCTTCGGAGAGCGGGGCGTCAAGGCCGAGACGGTCGCCGCCAAGGTCGCCGACGAGGCCGGCGAATACCTCGCCGCAGACGTGCCCGTCGGCCGGCACCTCGCCGACCAACTACTCCTGCCCTTCGCCCTGGCCGGCGGCGGATCGTTCAAGACCCTCCCCCTGACGCCCCATTCCCTGACCAACATCGAGGTCATCAAGCACTTCTGCGAAGTCGAGGTTCAGGTAGCACATTGCGGCGAGCAGGCCTGGCTGGTCTCGCTGGAAGGATGATGAAGGGCGCGGTAGGACATGGCTGGAAAGCCCACATCGCCGCTGCGAAGGAAGGATGAATCTTGGTCAGTCGATCGGGCGGTAGTAGTAGTCGCGCTTCTGGGGCTTCCAGCCGGCGTCGGTGATCAGGCGGCGGATTTCGGGTTCGTTGAGGCGGAAGGTGGTGCCGGCGGCGCTGACTACGTTTTCCTCCATCATCACCGAGCCCATGTCGTTGGCCCCGAAGAAGAGGGCCAGTTGGCCGATCTTGGGGCCCATGGTGACCCAGCTCGATTGGATGTTGGGGATGTTGTCCAGGTGGAGGCGGGCCAGGGCCAGGGTGGTCAGGTACTCGTGGGCATCGGCCAGGAGGAGGTGGTGGCCGTCGTTGAGGGGGCGATGGGGAATTGCGGATTGCGGATTGTGGATTGCGGATTGGGCATTGGTGCTCGGATCGGATGTCTGCCCGGGGGCCTCGAGGGGGAGTTGCTTCATTCTGCCCAGCGGGGTGCCGGCGGGTTGGAAGGGCCAGCAGATGAAGGCGCTGAAGCCGCCGCCGTTGTTGCGGGCCAGGGATTCGTCCTGCAGGTCGCGGAGCAGCTCGAGGTGCTCGAAGCGCTCGTCCAGCGTCTCGATGTGGCCGAACATCATGGTGCAACTGGTCTTCATGCCCAGGACGTGGCACTGTCGCATGACCTCCAGCCATTGGGCAGAGTCGGTCTTGCCTATGCCGATCTTGGCCCGGACCCGGTCGGAGAGGATTTCGGCCCCACCGCCGGGCACGCTCTTCAGGCCGGCCTCCTGGAGACGGGTTAGCACGTCGGGGACGGCCATCCCGAAGACCTGGCCGAAGGCGAAGATCTCCGGGGGGCTGAAGGCGTGGATGTGGATCTGGGGGTAGTTCTTCTTGATGAACCGCATGAGGTCCAGGTACCAGTCGAAGGGCAATCCGACTTCGCCCTCGGCAGGGACCAGGCCGCCCTGCATGAGGAGCTGGGTGCCGCCGATGGCGATCAGTTCCTCGATCTTCTCGCCGATTTGCCGGTAGGTCAGGGTGTAGCCCTCGGGGAGGCCGCCGCGGCCGGAGGGCTTTTGCGGAGGATCGGCCTTGAAGTTGCAGAAGGTGCACTTGGCCGTGCACCAGTTGGCGTAGTTGATGTTTCGATCGACGACGTAGGTGCGGTAGTCCTCGGGGTGCAGGCGGTTGGTAGCCGCCAGGGCCCGGCGGCCCAGTTCATGGATGGGGGCCTCGAAGTACAAGTCCCGCAGGTCCGGAGGCGTCAGCCTGCCGGTGGACGGTGATTCCGCCGGGCTCGAGGGGGTCGGGCTGGCGTGCTCGGTGCTCGGGTTCATGGCAACGGCCTCGGCAGGCCCGAATGGTCAGAGGCGTGGATCACGGCAGCAGCCCGTGGGTCTTGGCCCGGTCAAAGAAGCTCTCCATCGCCCTCCGCATATCTTCGGTCAGGGTGTACTGCATTACATCGCGCAGGTATTCGAGGGCGACGTGCTGGGGCCAGCCGTGTCGCGGGCCGTGTTGGATCGCTATTCGTTCGACGTTGGCCGCCCCCGCGTCACGGGCGGCCTGCAGTGTCGCCGCGATGCCGTCGGATTCTCGGCCGGCGGGCCCGTACCAGGCGGCAAAGACGAACGGCAGGCCGGTCAGGTGTTTCCAGGCAGTCCCCAGGTCCACCTCGAAGCCGAAGCCTCGCGGGGCCTGGCTGATCACCTTGTCGCCGATCAGCAGGACGGACTCGTCATCCTGGCCGGCATCTGGAGGGGCATTGGCGGGGGAGACGCCGCATCCGGCCCGGGGGGCGAGTTCCAGGCGGCGGCCATACAGCTCCAGCCAGATGAGCTGGGCGAGGATGACAGAGGTGTGCGAATCTCCGTCCACCCCCAGCCGTCGGACCTGGTCAGGAGGGACCTTGGAGAAGACGCGGACGGTCATGGTCTCTCCGTTGCTGGCGATGCAGGCGTCGGAGATCGGCCTGAGCCGGTGTCGGTTGCGGCGGTAGTCCACAATGGGCAGCAGGGCGGCATCGCAGCGGTCCTCCTCCAGCAGCCGATGGAGCTGGGAGGGGACGGCCGAGGTGATGACGACATCGTCGCGCCCGGCGAGGGATTCATATAGTGGCAGGGCATTGAGGAAAGAGACGACCCCCAACGCCTGAACACCGGCGGCGGGCTGCTTGGGCAAGGATGCGGTCTGTGGAGTCATGCCAGGGATGCTCGCGGGGGTTCCGGTCGGCAATATCGACGACCGATTATACGACGTCGGTCTGCCGTCGGCCAAAGACGGTGGAGGGGCCGGTAGAAGTTTCGCCAGGATTGAAAACTCGCTGTCTCGGGCCGAGGCTGCAATCGCCGAGGGCAATCCGTGGTATCATCTAAAGGCCGGGATGAGGCTGCGAGTCAGGATAAGGCCGTGCGGGGCCTGGGAGGCCCATACGGCAGGGAGTCATGTTGCATGGAAGACGGAACATTCCCTGAGAACTTCTATCAGCTTACCATCGTCGATCTGTTCTTCCAGGCCCTTGACGTGTTCCTCGGCCTGGTCTTCGCCCTGATGACCAACCTCTTGTCGGGTTTGTTCGGCGGTATCCTCGGCTAGCAGTCCGTGGCAATACTGTGGCACCGGCCTCTCGCCGGTGGTTCACCCGGGCAGGAGCGGAGTCCTCGGGCTGCTGTTTTCCGTTTTACCGCGGGCTGCTAGGGGGCTCCGCCTTGGCGGCCGTCGATCCGTCGGCCTTGGTCGTCGTACAGGCTGAGGTCCACGTCCAATAGCCACTTGGTGATCAAGACAATCTGGCCGGTATGAAAGGCGAAGTGCTCCACGACGTGGAGGACCGCTTCGTAGCCGGTGACCTCGTAGCCTTGGATGGAGTACTTGGCCTGCAGACGGGGGCCGGTACTGCTGCCCAGGAGTTCACAACTCGCCAGGACCACTTCCTGCAAGGGCGGGACTATCTCATCCCTCGTCAGCCCCTCTCGGCGGGCAAACTCCGCGGGCCGGTCCCGATCACCTGGCCGGCCGCCGATGCCGGTCAAGACCCACTGGCCGACGTTCCCGCGGAGGTGAAGCAGCAGATTGGCGATGCTGTTGCTGTGCTCATTGGGCCGGAACCAGAGCTGCTCGTCGGAGAGCAGGCCTGCACACCTTTCGATTTGGGAGAGGTGATCCCGGAGCTTCGTAGCTGCATAGGCCGCCAGGGGGTCGGGCCGGTCGGCTGTGGTCATAGGGCCCATTCTACCGGGTGGCGGGCTCGCTACGACCCAGATCCGGCTATCATCCTCATGATGTTGATCCTGCTGGACGAGGCATTTCCGGGGGCGTTGGGGCTCTTCGAGGCCCTCGGGGAAGTGCGGACCTTCCCCGGGCGATCGGTGGAGGCGGCCGATGTCTCTCAGGCCGACGCCCTCGTGGTCCGCTCGGTCACCAGGGTGGACGCGGCCCTGCTCAAGGGCTCGAGCGTTCGATTCGTCGGCAGCGTCACCTCGGGCACGGACCACCTGGACACCGACTGGCTGACGGCCGAGGAGATCACCTTCGCCTCGGCGGCGGGGTGCAACGCCGGGACGGTGGCGGAATATGTCCTGGCGGCGATCCTGCTCTTGGCCCAACGCCGAGGGTTCGACGCGGGCGACAAGACGCTCGGGGTGGTCGGGGTCGGGCGGATCGGCTCGAGGGTCGCTGACTGGAGCCGGGCCTTGGGCATGCGCGTCCTGCAGTGCGACCCGCCGTTGCAGCGGCAGACCGGCCGTGACGGGTTGGTGGAGTTCGGCGAGCTGGCTGCTCAATCCGACATAGTCACGCTGCACGTCTCGTTGACCCGGTCGGGGGGCGATGCGACCTTGGACATGGTGGACCAAGGGTGGCTCTCGAGCCTGAAAACAGGGGTGATTCTGATCAACACCTCCCGCGGGCAAGTCCTATGCGAGGAACCCCTCCGCGCCGCGATCGAGACCGGCAAGGTGGGCGGTACGGTGCTAGACGTCTGGCGAAATGAGCCGGACGTAAACCGCGATCTGGCCACAAGAGTGGATTTAGCGACCCCTCACATTGCGGGGTACTCCGTCGAGGCTCGGCACCGAGGCCTGCGGATGGTCCGCGATGCCCTGGCAGCGTTTATCGAGGGGCGGGCGATACCTTGCGGTGGCGGTCCACCGCCCCGCCACGTCTCGGCCGAGCATTCGGCAGACGACAGCGATGAGCAAGTCCCGGCCCCGGTCGATATTGTGCATGATCGGACCTGTGCCCCGCATGCTCCGGATTCAGCCGCGGGCCGCTGGGCCGACGCCTGCGAGGTCGTTCACCAGGCCTGCGACGTGGCCGCCATGGACCGGGCTTTTCGCGAGGCGTTGGACCGGTCGGGCGGCGCGGGCAGCTTTGATGATCTTCGCCGGGCCTTCGCCTCCCGTAGGGAGTTTGGATTCCATCGGGTTACGACGCGATCGCCGAACAGCGAAGTGAGCCGATTCTTGTCCCACGTCGGGTTTCGGATTGTGCGGTAGATTCTCTGAGGTGCGGCCGAGACCTGGCCCCGGCGCCCCACATCAGCGCCACAGCGCCCACCCCTGAAACGGCCCGCCTCAGCGTGACGTTGGGGCCAGGGGCGGGTGATTTCGACGAACAGCCCGGCCACCTTCGACTGGACGTGGGCGTCCGAATTGCCCGGCGGAGCCATGAGGATGCAATCGCCGCCGGCAGTGGTGAACTCCGAGCCGTCCAGCAGCAGGCCGGTGCCGACCAGCCCGATCTCCTCGCCGCTGTCCGCGTCTCCCAGCAGGAGCCCAGGTCGAGATTCCACTGGTTTTCGCCTCTTATCCAAGCAAATCCAGCCGCGGTCACGGAACTGCAGCGCCACCCCGCCAGGGGAGAGATGCCTCCTTAGGGCATAGCCCGCCCTGGCCCCCGGGCCCTCTCTATTGCGTCAAGTTCTGGTCGCTACCGCCTCCAGGGTTCAGCAGAGACCAGACCGCCGGCTCCAGGGGGGTCGACCAACACCGGCCGGGCAGCGTCGCTCAGGCATCTTTCTAGGGCCACGCGGGCTACGGAGCCCCAATCCACTCTTTTTTGGGAATATGTCCTGCGCAGGGCCAAGGTGGTTCTCAATAATACAGGACGCTGGTACCGCCATCGGGCCGCGGCCCCGCTCCAGAAGGGCGACCCCTGACTATTCGGCAGATCGGCGCCTATTAATGAACGTGATTGCACGTAAGTTGTTTGTTTGCAGAGAGTTAAAAAAAAACGTTTTCCTTGCGGTCAGAGGTTGAAATGGGAACGCCGGATCGGGTAAGATGGGCAGAAGGTTATGAGGCCGAGGTTTGGGCCCATAGAGTCCGCGTATCGATTCAGACGGCTGGCCTACAGCCGTGCAGCATGCGGATTTGCAGAATGGTGAACGGTCCGTGGCCCTTCGCTGCGGACCCTGGTCAGTCGGCTGTCTCGGGAGTTTTTGGCAAGAGAGGCTCTTTTGGGACCGCCCCGGACCATTGCTCGGTGAAGCAAGAGCACCAGGGCATGCGGCCGGAGACGATTGACATGGTTCGTAGGAGGAGGTAGGATCGGTTAGGAGCAAGGGATCTGCATGGAGGGAGATTAAGCCAGGTCGGCGTAGTTTTTCCGGTTTTTGACTGCTCGCCCGGGTTTACTTACCTCCGTCTCAGCACGCGGTGTGATCGTCGTTCGCCGGTGCTGACTTCGGGAGTCAGGGTGGTCCTGGCTGGCGAAGTAAAACAGGGTGCTAAGAGCGTGACCCGACGCTCCGGTATGCTAGGGTCCCGCCGAAGTGGAAGACCGCTAGGCCCGCTTCGGGAAGTATTGATTCTTCCACGCCAAACGTGGAGGAAGGAGCAACAAGAATGAAGAAAACAGCATTCATGTTGGTGGCCCTGGGTGCGGTGGTCGCGTTGACCTCGGCAGCCTGGGCGCAGGACTCGGTGATGTGGTACGACATTCGTCCCAACGAGGTGGATGCCACCTATCCGGACAAGGACATCGCGATTCCGACCTATCCGTTCACCAACGGCCAGGAAAGCGGTGATGCAGCGCTCAACGGTGGTGGGCAAGGCGCCGGTTCTGTGCTGCGGATCCACCCCACGTGCCTCAATACCTGGCATACGGACGAGGGGGCCTTTCCGGCCGCTGGTTTCCAACGCTGGCCCAACTATGACGGCGACAACGATGCCAGTACCGGCTCGCTGTACCTGTACATCGATGTCAACGATGTCGCGGGCGACGGCGACTGCATCGCCTCGATCGGTGTTGATATGGGCTTGACTGAGACCAATGTGCAGATTGGTGGCGTTGGGTCGAATCGGCTCGCCTCGATCGATTACTCTTGGGACGTGGCCTATTTCAACGACGTCACCAATGCCGGCACGCAGGCCGGTGGCAGCGATGCCGGCGATCCTCCGAGCTGGCTCGGGGCCAAGGCCGTGAAGGTCCCCGTCGTGGATTCCGGCGGCCCCTCCTATGCCATCGGTGCGGACGGTCTGGGCGCTCCCGGCCTGTATCGCATCGGCCAACTGGACGTTGTCGGCGGCCTGCGGAACAACCCGGCCGGCACTCCGGGTGAGCATCTCGCGAACTCGACGTACTCGGTTCACCTCAGTGTCAACAATCTGCTGATCACCCGAGTGTTCTCGAGCGGCGGCGATGCCAGCGAGTCGGTGTCCTTCGGCTACGATGCGGCCGGTTCTCCCGAGCTGCCAGCGGTCGACGGCAGCGTTGAGACGTCCACCTCCACCTTGGCCGACGCCAACATTCAAGTTCACATGAAGAGTGACTCGAATGCCGACGGCAAGGTTACCGCGGGCGACATTGCAGTAGCTCCGTACGGGTTTGTGACGGTGTTGAACACCGGCACCATCGAAGACCAGAGGACGATTTACACTCACGACGCCGGCCACGATCGGAAGATCACGGCCTCTGACATTTTCCCCTTCGTGCAGACCCTGCAGGTTGGTAGCGCGGGGTGCGGAGTCTAGAAGCGTTTGACCCCGGGGGCTGCGGCCTGCCTCGCCGATAGGGCGGCCAGGCCGCAGCACACCGGATGCTATATATCAGGAGAAGTTGGATCGAAGTAAACTGTTTAGATCCCGTCGGATGGGAGAAGGTGCTCGGTGAGGGTTAGGAATTAAGTAGAGGAGTCGGACCGGAGCATCATATCCCCCCCATGGGAAGGGAAGCTAAGTCTTGGAGGCGCTCTTCAATCGAAAGGAGAAGGATGTCATGAAAGTAGCAACGGTTTTATTGACGGCTGTGTTGGTCGTTGGACTGGTGTCCACGGCGAGTGCGGTCAACAAAGTATGGTGGGAGGCAGTTCCGAAGACCGCCGATTCGTTCGTGACCCAGCAGGGCGAAGGTCTGGGCCTCGAACTGCAATGCGGCGTGGATGCACTGCCGACGCGTTGCGAGTGGAACATCACCATGTACCTTCGCAACGACCAGGGGATTTCCGGCTGGGCCAACGATCTGGCCACCACCCCGGATGACGACACCCTGTTCGTCAAGGATTTCGAGTACTTGTCTTGGTTTGCTCAGAAGACGAGTGGGTTCTACTATCCGTTCAGCTATGTGAACTACAATGCAACGGCCGGAAGCGGAGACGCTCTGCTGACCGGGGCTGCAGGGTTCCTGCTGGGCACGGTCGGTCCGCCCCCGGCCAGTTACTATCCGAACGGCTTCCCGCTGATCCGGTTCACCCTCTCCAAGTCCAAGGAGCCGGGTGCCGAAGGTGGGTGGACGGACGTCCACACCACGGTCGGTGCATGGGAATGGGGTAGTGACACTGGGACCACGATGGTCCAGTTTGGCGACAACGCCCCGATTAGTGGCGTTGACGGCACTCTGGCCCCGAACGCGGTGATCAGGGTCAACAACGTTCCGGAGCCGGCCACCCTCGCGTTGCTGGGTCTGGGCGCTCTGTGCCTGATCCGCCGCCGCCGCTAAGGCTGTGGCTGAATGCTGAGAGAAGGAACTCGCTGACGAGTTCACTGTAGATTGATGAAAGCGCGCGGTTGGTCTGATTCAGGCCAACCGCGCGTTTCTTCTTATGGCTCTCGAACGGTCCTTGGGAGGCCAGGGTGTTCAGGCAAGTCCGGCGCCTCCTGAGACCGGCCAGAACTACGGGCTGAGGACGCATCACTGACGCTGGTGTATAATCCGGGTCTTTGTGGCCCTGCTTTCTCGGTGAGCGTCCAGCAGCATGACAAGTGACCTACCACCGACAGAGGACATTCCGGCATCAGATTGCGCGTGGGAGTTACCACCGCCCGGTGCCGATCAGGGCGGGTCATTGGCTACTCGATACGGCAACTCTGGAGACCCCGGATGACGGCACCCGGCGGTCCGACGGCCCCTCCCGGCGTGATGAGGACCAGTCAGGGTGCTCTCCAAGGCCGTCTTCTGCGGCTTGCGGCTCTCTGGGCGGCCTGCGGTCTGCTAGGCTCGACGATGGGGTGTAGGGATCAGGGGGATCCACCACCGCGGGAACGAACTCGGCCTAACGTGCTCCTGGTGGTGCTGGACACCGCGCGGGCCGACTTTTTCTCTTGCTATGGTCATCCACGGCCGACGACGCCGCGGATCGACCGTTTGGCTGCAGAGGGTATTCGGTACCAGCGGGCCTATGCGACCGATTTTTGGACGCTGCCATCCCACGCGTCCCTGTTGACCGGCCTGTATCCGACGGAGGCGGGTGCCACCTCGGAGACCAACCACCTTCCCGGCAAGGTGGTCACTCTTGCGGAGCGGCTGCGGAACAACGGGTATCAGACCGGCGCCGTGGTGTGCAATGCCTGGATCAGCCGAGAGCGTGGGTTTGCCCAGGGATTCAGCGATTTCGCCGAGATGTGGAGGCAGGAGAAAGTCCCCAGCGGCAAAGCGCCGGGCTCGAGGTACGAGCAAGGAGCAGTTGATCGGGCAGTCGAGTGGATAGAGGGGCACGCATCTTCCAGCTCTCCGTTTTTTCTCTTCGTGAACTTCAATACCGCTCACCTTCCCTACGCTCCCCCTCCGGACGTCAGGGAGCGATTCGCGTCCCGGCATTGGCCCCTGCGGCGGGTACGACGCCTGATGACGGTGGCAGGAATGTGGGCTCACTTGGCCGGGGCCACCAAGCTGGATGAGACCGATTTTCAGATCATGCGCGAGCTTTACGAAGCGGAACTGGCCGTCGTGGATGACCACGTCGGGAAGTTGGTCGACGTGCTGACCAGGCGGTCCTTGTTGGACGATACCGTCGTGGTCATTACGTCAGATCACGGCGAGAACATCGGTGATCATGGGATGATCGATCACCTGCTCAGCATGTACGAGTCGACGCTTCACATTCCGCTGATCATTCGCTATCCGAAGTTCTTCAGAGCAGGAACCGTTCGTGACAACCTGGTCAGCCTGGTCGATATGGTGCCGACCCTGCTGGAGGTCTGTGATCTCCCCGATGAGTGGCCGCCGGGTCAAGGGAATCACCTCAGTCTCTGTGGCCAGAACGACCCCCATCCTGAGTTCGTCGTGGCCGAGAACGGGCGGCCGGTCAACGCGGTCAGGCTCTTGAGAAGCCGCTACCCTGCGTTCGATGTTTCTACTATCGACCACCGCATGCAGATGATTCGCACCCGGGAGCACAGACTGATTCGGCGAGGGAACGGCTCGGTCGAGTTGTTCGATCTCCGATCCGATCCCGGCGAACTCCAGGACCTGGCGGCAGTCCATCCTGAAATCCGGGATCGGTTGTTGGCCGCGTTGGAGAACTGGATGGCCGGCGTGGAATCCGGACCGGCCCCAAGGCTCTTGGAAGGCGAAGATGAGGAGAGCCGGCGTCGGCTCAGGTCCCTGGGGTACATCGATTAACACTGGCGCGCCGTGTTCTCGGCAAGAGCGATCCACGGGAGCCATGATAGCTTCCACCGTGGAACTTGCGGGCCGGCGCGAAGTCGGATGTACTTGTGAATCGCTCGGCTGCCAAGTGAACTTGGAGTTCCCAGAATGTAGCCCGGAGTTGCTGGATCCGTGACTCGGGTCAGCAGTACGCCGAGTGGAGTCGTTACTCAACCAGGAGGCGTTCGGCTTGAGATTCATTGCCCGCAGCGTACTGGTCTTCTTCTTCATCTCCGGATGCAGCGGCCTGATCTATGAGATCGTCTGGACCCGACTGTTGCGCCACGTTATGGGCAACACCGTCTCCTCCATGACGACCGTGCTGTGCGCGTTCATGGGCGGACTGGCCCTGGGCAGCTATCTTGCGGGCAGGATCATCGACCGGCGGGGAAATCCCCTTCTGCTATACGCCGTCCTCGAGGGGATGATTGGGCTCTATTGCCTCCTGCTACCCAGTCTTGTTGACGCGGCAGAGCCCCTCTATCGGTTCTTCTATCAGAATTTCGGAGCATCGCATTCCGTATTCAGCATGATCAGGTTCGTTTTTTGCGGCGTGCTGCTCTTGCCGCCGGCGACCTTGATGGGGGCCACCCTGCCTATCCTGACCAAGTTTTTCACCCGGTCACTTGATGCCGTGGGGTGGTCGATCGGCAGGCTTTACGCGATCAATACTTTCGGCGCCGTGCTGGGGGCCTTCTCGACCGGCTTCCTGCTCATGCCCGCATTGGGAACCAGTCGAACGCTCTACCTCGGCTGCGGCCTGAATTTCGCCATCAGCATCGCCGCTTTCTTGCTATATCGTCGGAGTCTCGCGTTGGGGAAGGAGGCATCTCCAGCGGACGGGCCGGACGCCGGCGATCGCCAGGCCCACGCCCGGGCGGATGAGTCGCCGGTGATACCGGAGGCGGGCGGCGGGTATGGCCGTTCGGTAGGGCTGGTGCTGCTCGTCGGTTACGGTTTTTCCGGCCTTGCCGCCCTGGTCTATGAGATCGCCTGGTCCAGGACCCTCTCTCTGCTGGTCGGATCTTCGGTCTACGCCTTCAGTCTGATGCTGACGGCGTTCATTCTGGGACTGGCCGTGGGCAGCGCCATTTGCGGGCGGTTTGTCGACCGTCAGCGTGATCCCTTGCGGTCGCTGGGATTCGTGGAGATAGCCGTCGGGTTTTCCGCACTGTTGGTGGTGCCTTTCTTCGGGTGGCTCCCTTTCTTCATGACCGGGATGATCTCCAGGCTGGCCGATTCATTTTGGATGCTGCAGTTGGCTGAGTTCGGGCTGATTCTCGTGATCATGACGATCCCGACTATTCTGATGGGGGCGGCGTTTCCCTTGGCTATTCGCATCTACACCCGCTCGGCGGCGTCGGTCGGCCGCTCGGTGGGCACGGTGTACTCCATAAATACCGTGGGGTCGATCCTCGGCGCGTTTGCCGGCGGGTTCATCCTGTTACCTTGGCTGGGTATTCAGAACACGATCCTGACCGCGGTGTTGATCAACCTCCTGTTGGGTTGCATATTCCTGACTGCCAGCAGATCGCTGGCCGGGCGATGGAAGGGCGTGATGGTCGGTGCGGTAGCCCTGGCCGCGGCCGCGTCCTGCAGTCTGCTTCCCGAGTGGGATCAAGCCCGCATGACACTGGGCCCGTTCATGCAGGCCACCCGGCTCAAGAAAGACGATGCCCGCTCGAGGTCCGCTCTGGAGAAGATCGCCGACCGGGGAAAGGTGATCTACTACAAGGAAGGCATCACCACGACCGTTAGCGTCAAACAGGATCGGAACGGGCAACGGGTCATGTTCGTCAACGGGAAGCCGGACGCCTCTTCTTTTGGTGACCTGCCCACCCAGATACTATCGGCCCACGCCCCGATGCTCTTGCATCGAGACCCGCGCAGCGTGTTGGTCATCGGACTGGCCAGCGGAATCACGCTGGGTTCAGCCGGGCGGCACCCAGTCGAGACGCTGGATTGCGCGGAGATCTCCACCGCCGTGGTGGAAGCCTCCCACTTTTTCGACGAGGAGAACTACGACATCCTGGCCGATCCCCGGGTTAGCCTGATAGTCGAAGACGGCCGGAATCACCTGGCCCTGACCAATCACCGGTACGACGTGATCATCTCCGAGCCCTCGAACCCCTGGATCGCCGGCATAGGAGATTTGTTTACCAGTGAGTTCTATCAGACATGTCAGGCGAGGCTGAATCCCGGAGGCATCGTTTGTTGCTGGTTGAACAGCTACAACCTCGACGAGGAGGCCTTCCGGAACATCGTTCATACCTTCCACACAGTCTTGGGCCACATGACCATTTGGCAGTCTTTGCCTCAGGATTATCTTCTCATCGGCTCCCGAGAGCGGCTCGAGGTCAGCTACAGGACGCTGGTCGAGAAGCTCGATGATGCCGCAATACGAGGGGACTTGGCCCGGATCGGAATCGAGGATCCGGCGGACTTGCTATCGCGCGTAGTGATGACCGAGCAGGGCATCGCCGGATTCGTCCAGGGTTCCCGGCTTCACACCGACGACAACGCCCTGTTGGAGTTCTTCATTCCGCGAACGATGCTGGGTCATGGCTGCGGGAGGCAGATCCGACAAGCCATCGAGCAGGAGGGCGCTGTGGACTTGTCCTTGCTGACCTCTCATGGCGAGGATGAACCTATCGTCGCCTCGGTCAGGCAGAAGGCCGCCCGGATGAGGAAGGCGAGAAGCCTCACCTTCGAGGGCGTGTTTTTCGTCCGGCAGGGGAGGCTGGAGAACGGCCTGCCCCTGCTCAAGCAGGCCGCTCGTCTCGACCCCGACAACGCAGAAGCGCACTATCATCTCGGCATCGCTCTGGGGCAGTCGGGGAAAGCCCGCTCGGGCGTAGATCATTTGGAGGCCGCCGTGCGCCTGGACCCCAACAAGGTTGACGCCCGTTACAGCCTGGCAAAGATCCGGGCGGAGCAAGGTCGACTGGAGGAGGCGGTCAATCTCTATGCCAGGATTCTCGCAATCCGTCCACGCTTCGCAGAGGCGCGATACCTGCTCGGCCAGGTGCTGGTCCGGCTGGGTCGGTTCGATGAGGCCATCCGAGAGTTCCGCGAGGTCCTGGAATTTGACCCGGACGATCGGGAGGTCCGGGATGCATTGGAGGCGGCCCGGACCAACTCGGGCAGCACCAACGATCGGGCGCCCGGTTAGAGGACTCGGCCATCCCAGCGGCGGGCCGTCCTGGCCGTGGCCTGGTAGAGCACTGGTTCCGGTGGTCCGCGGAGGCTGGAAAGTCCTGTGGTTATCGGCTGCGGTGCTGTGAGATCGCGGTCAGATGGGGTTTTGGGTGGATAGAGACGCACAATCCGTGTAGAATCCGGAGAAGCGGCAAGCGTAATGCCTCGCAGATCGCGGTAGGCGTGCGTCCCGGTACAAGGGAGAGATGACATCATGGTCGAGTGGGCCCTATTCACGGTGTTCTTGGTGGGTGGGCCGGCGGTGTCCGGCCAGGCGGCCGATGGCATGCTGGATGCCCTGCGAAGGGATGACCCCGGCTGGGTCTCGAGCTATGAGTCGGACATGCAGCGACAGGTGGAGCTCCTCAGCGCCGCCTACGAACTGGATGTGGATACGCAAGCCACCCTGGCGGTGGAATTAGAGTCTCGCATCATCGAGCAAAAGGAATTCGAGGTGCGGGAATATAAGAAGCTCAATGAGATAGTTGATCAGTTGCCCGGCTTGTCCAACCCCGAGGATTCTCCCTTAACGGCTCAGGCGATTGAGCAGTTGACCATGATAGGCGAAGAGATGCCGATGAACGAGACCCTGGTGGCCGATTGGCTGGAGGCCCGGCTGCCGGTGGAAGTCGCCCAACGCGGGCGTCCTCGGCTGGAGGAAATCTGGCATCGTCGGACCCAGAGAACGCTCGCCCAGGATCGGGACCTGGAGCGGCTCAGCGCCAGGAAGGGCAACATGCGCAAGGCCCGGAAGGCGCGACAGGCAGCCCTGTCAACGGATGACAAGCCCATACCCCACGGACCCAAGGCGCGTCCGGCTTTGGAGCGGGCTCGCCAAGAGGCGAACCGGCGGGTCGTTCGCCCGGACAAGGCCCCCCCCAGGCAGATCGAGAAGCCCGACCGGCCGGTCGAGCCCAAGCGGCCGCCGGTGGATCTCCCGAAGCCACCACCCCTGGACGAATGGGACAAGCTTGTCGCCAGCACCGCCGAGCGATACAAGTTCACCGATGCTCAAGCGACCAAGGCCCGGTCGATTCTGCGTGATCTTCGTCGCCGGGCCTATCAATACCAGGTGAGTCGATCGGCCCAGTTCTCGCAAGCGGAATCGATCCTCAACAAGAAGGCTCGCCAGGAGCGGCTTGAGACCTTGAAGGCCCCGTTGCACGCCATGTACGAGGAACTCGGGCAGCGGCTCGAGAGCCTGGCCACCGAGGAGCAGCGACAGCGGGCCCAGAAGCCGAAGAAGAGGCCGAAGTAGGTGGACGTGGTCAGTCGGCCGCTCTCAGGCGTGTGGATTCGTCACCTCCGGTCCTGCCCGGAAGTTTCCTACGCAGGGCCGTCATCTCTGTTCGTTCTTCGCGGCATCAGACGTTCGTTTGGTGTAGCAAGGGCTGAGGCAGTACACTTGGTCCCGGCTCTGCCCAATGGCATTCCGCCCGGATGATCGCTCCAGATCCCATCGGGAAGGGTGTAATCGTGTTCGGCACCGTCGGCCGGCGGGACCCCTTGTTGGGCGGTTGTTGTTGGAATCCCTGCTGTCGAAACCTGCGTGAATAGGGGTCAATTGCTTGAACAGGAATCGCCTCAACGTCGTCGTGGTGGCCGTGCTCCTGCTGGTTGCCCTGTTGCTGATCGTCAAGCCGTTCTCCGGCAGTGGCCGCAGCGAGGGGCCCCGGAACGTCCTGCTGATCACTCTCGATACCACCCGGGCCGACCGCCTGGGATGTTATGGATACGCGGCGGCGGCGACGCCGGCCTTGGATCAGTTGGCGGCCGAGGGAGTGTTGTTCGATCAGGCATTCTCTGCCGTCCCGATGACCTTGCCTTCGCACGCCTCGATTATGACCGGCCTCTTTCCACCGGAGCATGGACTGCGCATCAATGGAGAACACCGGCTCGACTTGAGTGATCCTACGCTGCCCGAGGTCCTGCACCAGCGGGGATACCAAACGGGCGCGTTCATTGCCGCCTTTCCGCTCGATTCACGAAACGGGCTGGACCGCGGGTTCGACACCTATGACGACGATCTGTCGACCGCCTACGAGCACTATGATGGGGATCTCTCGGCGTATCGGCCCGGCGATAAGGTCACTGATTCCGCGATCACCTGGTTGGAGAATCGGAGCGAGGACCAGCCGTTCTTCTGCTGGGTTCATCTCTTCGACCCTCACAAGCCGTATCATCCTCACGACGCCGACGAGTTGGCCGGCACCCGATATCGGGGGCGAGCCAGCTACGATGCGGAAATCGCCTTCATGGATGTCCAGATTGGTCGCTTGACCAGGTTCCTGAAGGAGGAGGGTCTGGCCGCGAACACCCTGGTCGTCGCCGTCGGAGACCACGGCGAAGGCCTTGGTGAGCACCAGGAGGCGGCCCACGCCTATATGTTGTACGAGACGACTCTTCATGTTCCGTTGATCTTCTCGCTGCCCGGCCGGATCCCCCAGGGCCTTCGAGTGGACGCCCTGGTCTCGCTGGTGGATCTGTTCGCCACCATTCCCGATCTGCTGGAGGCCGGGGAAGTGGATCAACGGAGCGGCCGGAGCATCGCCGCCGCGGTCCACGGACATGAGATGAAGTCGGTCTCCTCCTACGGCGAGACCCAGTTTCCTTTCACCAGCGGCAACTGGAGCCCACTCTGGAGCCTGACCACGCCGCAGTGGAAGTACATCCGATCTGCGCGCCACCACCTGTATGACCGGCAGGCCGACCCCCGGGAGCTGAACAACCTGGCCGAGGCCCGGCCGGAGAAGGTGAAGGAGCTGGAACAGGACCTCCAGGGCATCGAGGAAGGAATGGCCTATCACTCTGCCGAGCAGATCGAGTCCACCGCGGAAGACATCGCCCTGCTCGGAGCCCTGGGGTACGTGGGGGGCGGCGGCAAGAACTTCGATGAGCAGGGGTTGGACTACTCGGTCCTGCGCGACATCGAGGATGTGTTGCCGCTGCTCGAGAAGATCCCGACGATGCGGATCCTCGGGCGGGAAGGCAAGTACGAAGAGCAGGTCGCGATGTTGCAGGAGATGATTAAGCAAAGCCCCGAGTCCTCCGGATTCCGACATCACCTGGCCACCGCCTTTAGTAATCTGGGAAGGGATGAGGAGGCCCTCCAGGAGTTCCTGGAGTACCTCAAGGCGGAGCCCGACGACCACCGGGTCCACCGCAGCGTAGGCATCTTGTACCACAATCAGCGGAGCTTCCCGGAGGCGGTCCACCATTTCTCGAAGGCGATTGAGATCCAGCCGGACTTCACCGACGCCCATGAGGCCCTGGCCAAGATCCTGCGCGACCACGGCGATCCTGACGGGGCCGCCCGGCACTCCGAGGGCCTCTGGGTGATACCCGACCAGGCCGTTGCTCATTACGACCTGGGCGTCGTCCTGGGGGCCCAGAAGAAGTTCCCCGAGGCGATCGAGCATTTCGATCAGGCCCTGAAGATCGTCCCGAACGATCCCCTGTCGCATGCCGCCCTGGCCCGAGTGTTGGACAAGAAGGGAGATCTTGGCGGAGCGACTCACCATTATGCCGAGGCCGCCCGGCTGGATCCCGCGGATGCCCAGAGGCTTTGCCTGCTGGGAACGGCGCACGGCCGGGAGGGCAAGCTCACCGAGGCCATCCGCCATCTCACCCAGGCCTTGAAGATTGAGCCGGGCAATACCTCGGCGCACAACAACTTGGGCATGGTACGGGTCCAGCAGGGGAACCTGCCCGAAGCGATCAACCACTTTTCCAAGGTCTTGGAGCTTCAAGCGGACAATGTCCTGGCCCACCGTAACTTGGGCGACGTTTGCGCCAGGCAAGGCAAGCTGGCCGAAGCAGAGCGACATTATTCGGAGGCCGTGCGCCTCGAGCCGGAGGATAGCCGGGCTCATCGCGGGCTTGGGGAGGTCTGCATGCGACAAGGCAAGCCGGCCGAGGCCGAGCGACATTACTCGGAGGCGCTTCGGCTCGAGCCGGAAGACGCCGCGGCCCACACCGGCCTGGGGATGGCCTTGGGGATGCAGAGGAAGTTCCCTGAGGCGATCGAGCAGTTCCTGGAAGTCTCGCGAATCGATCCGGCCGACGCCCGCGCCCATTTCTTGAGGGGTGGGATGCTGGAGGCCCAGAAGCAGGCCTGGGAGGCTGTCGCGGCGTACCGCGAATCGCTGGTGCTGAATCCTGATCAGGTGCGGGTGGCTAACGCATTGGCCTGGCTCTTGGCCACCCATCCGGATGGGGAGATTCGCAACGGGGCCGAGGCCGTGGAGCTGTCCGAGTGGGCGACCGGGGCCAGGGGGCGAGAGGACCCGATGTTGTTGGATACCCTCGCGGCGGCTTATGCGGAAGCGGGCCGCTTCGAAGAGGCCGCGGCCACCGCCCGCAAGGCAGTGGATCTAGCCCAAGGTGCCGAGAAAGATGAGCTTGCCGAGGAGCTGGAGGGGCGGCTGAAGCTGTACGAGGCGGGTCGGCCCTACCGCCAAACGGCGCCGTAACGAATCCGTGATGGGTGGGAGTGTCCTGCTCGGCAGCCGCGACGAAGGTGGGGCTGGCCGGCAGCACGCACCGGTGCGTTGCCGCCGACGAGGCGAATAGGACTAGCGGGATGGCAAAAGCTGACCCAGATTCCACCAGCCAGGTTGTTGGCCCGCTGGCCGTCGCCGGTGCGGACGTCGAGCCGATGAAGCACTCGCGATGGCTGCTGCCCGTCTGCATCTTCCTCCTGGCCCTGGTGGTGCGGCTGCTCTACCTGTGGGAGGCTTCGGGGAGTCCCTTCTTCGAGTACCGGGGTCTCGACGCCCGGACATATCACCAACATGCCATGGGCTTCTGCAACGGCACCTGGCCCTCGGGTCGCCCATTCTTCTGGCCGCCCCTGTACCCGATGTTTCTCGGGGTGTTCTACCAGATCGTCGGCCAAGGCATCGTCGCCCTGAAAGTGGTCCAGGCGGTTCTGGGATCGCTCAGTTGCGTGCTGGTGTACCTGCTCGGGCGGACGATCTTCCCTGGACGGTTCGTGGGGGTGGCCGCCGCGGTGATGTGCTGCCTATGCGGCACGATGATCGTCTTCGATGGTCAGTTGCTGTCCGGCAACCTGGACGTGTTTCTTCAGCTTCTGACCATCCTGGTCCTGCTGGTCGCCGGACGGCGTGGCGGCCCGGTCTGGTGGGCTCTCGCGGGCGTTGGCATCGGCCTCTGCGCCATCAACCGCGGGGGGATTCTGCTGTTTCTGCCGATCGCCCTGGTCTGGTTATACGCCCAGTCGCGTTGGGGATGGAACTCGGGGATAGCTCGAGATGGTCAATCGAGAAAGCACCCCTTCTTCAAGTCCGCCCTGGCCTTGCTTCTCCCGGTGGGACTCCTGATCGCGCCGGTTTCCTGGCACAACGCCAAGTACGATGCATTCGGGGAGGGCGTCACCAGGACCGACCCGCCTGGGCCGGAGCGGGGTTCTGCATCCCCGACGACCACGCTAAAGCGCATCCTCACCGGCAAGTTCGCCTTGCTGGCCACCCCGCTGGGTCTCAACTTTCACCTGGGCAACCACTGGGAAACATACCATCTGAATGACCCCAACCACCCGCAGAGTTTCGCCCACTACACCCGACTGATCCAAGAACCCTTCAACCAAGGCCTGACCAGCGCCGCCGCCCAGAGCAGATATCTCGTCAGGGGCACGGTCGAAGACATCCTCGAGAGCCCCGCCGACTTCGCGAAGCTGATGGGGCTGAAGCTCTTCCATCTGCTCAACGGCGACGAGAGGCGGCGCAACCTGAGCGTGTACGCCTTTCGCCAACACTCGGTCATCCTGAGCGCCCTCTTGTGGAAGAAGGTAATCGCCTTTCCCGCAGGCCTGATCATCCCGCTTGGTCTGCTGGGAGTGGTCCTGGCCTGCCGCGACTGGCGCCGACACTTCCCCATAGTGGGCCTGCTACTTGCCCAAGGGGCCTTTGTCTTGGCCTTCTTCGTGACCGCACGATACCGCCTGCCCTCGCTCCCCCTGCTGGCTATCTACGCCGCCTTTACGCTGCAAGAAGTGGTCCGCTGTATTCGGCTGGGACCGAGGCCCAAGGCCGCCGTCCTCGTCGGGTTGTTGCTCCTCTGCAATACAGCCATCGGGCCGATGGAGAACGCCCACGCGGCCTATGAACACCAGAATCTCGCCATCGGCCTGGCCACTCAGGGCCGGATAGAAACGGCGGTCGAACACTTCACCGAAGCGGTCCGCCTGAGTCCCCAAACCGCCATGATCCACGCGAACCTGGCCAACGCCCTGGCCCTTCAAGGTCGGACCAACGAGGCCCTCACCCACTACACCGAATCGCTCCGCATCGACCCGGCCAACGCCAAGGCCCGGAGCAAGCTGGGCCAGTTGCTAGCCCAGCAGGGCAGGCTGCCGGAGGCGGCAGAGCATCTCTCCATGGCCCTGGATGTCCGGCCCGAAGATGCCCCGGCCCAACGCACCCTGGCCGACCTCTACGCCCGGCAAGGCAACCTGCCCGAAGCACAGCGACATTATTCCGAGGCCCTACGCTTCGCCCCGGATGACCGGCTGGCCCATCGTGGGCTTGGGGAGGTGTACATCCGCCTGGGCCGGCCCCCCGAGGCCGGGCGTCATTATTCAGTTGCGGTTCGGCTCCGGCCGGAGGATGCCACGGCCCGTACCGGCCTCGGCATGGCCTTGGGGATGCAGGGGAAGTTCGCCGAGGCCGTCGAGCAGTTTTCCGAGGTCTCCCGAATCGATCCCGCCAGCGGTCAGGCCCATTTTCTGAGGGGAGGGATGCTGGAGGCCCTGGGACGAGTCAGAGAGGCCGTCGCCGCCTACCGCGAATCCTTGCGGCTGAACCCCGATCAGGTGCGGGTGGCCAACGGGTTGGCCTGGCTCTTGGCGACCCACCCTGATGGGGAGGTTCGCGACGGGGCCGAGGCCCTGGAGTTGTCCCAGTGGGCATGCGGGGCCCGGGATCAAGAAGACCCGATGTTGTTGGACACCCTGGCGGCGGCCTATGCGGAGGAGGGCCGTTTCACCGAGGCCGCGGCCACGGCCCACCAGGCCCTGGAATCGGCCCGAGGTGGCGGGGATGCCGGGCTCGTCGAGGAGATCGGGCAACGACTCAAGCTCTACCAGGCGGGTCATCCGTACCGCCAAGCGACGCCTTGATGGGGGTGGGCCATTGAAAAGCAATCGGTTCAAAGTGGCCAGTGCCCTAATCTTGGCCATGGCCGCATTGCTGCTCGGTCTCGAGTACTTCTCCGGTGCTGTCGCCGGCCAACGCCCCCGCAACATCCTCCTGATCACCCTCGATACGACCCGGGCCGATCACCTCGGCTGTTATGGGCATGCCGCGGCCCAGACCCCGGCCTTGGATGAACTGGCCGAGAACGGAGTCGTGTTCGACCAGGCGTTCTCCAGTGCTCCGATGACCCTGCCGTCGCACGCGACGATACTGACCGGCCTCTGGCCCCCCGAGCACGGCCTGCGAACCAACGGAGAACACCGACTCGACCTGAGCGATCCGACCCTGGCCGAAGTCCTGCAGCAACAGGGCTACCGGACCGGGGCCTTCATAGCATCCTTCACCCTGGACTCGAGGAACGGGCTGGATCGCGGCTTCGAGGTATACGACGACGACATGGCCACCGCCTATGACCACCGCGGGGACGACAACTTGGGCGAGTACCGACCGGGCGACAGGGTAACAAACTCGGCCCTGGCGTGGCTCGAGGGGCAAAGCGGAGAAGAGCCCTTCTTCTGCTGGGTGCACTTGTTCGACCCCCACCTGCCCTATTACCCGCACCGAGAACTGTCCGACACGCCGTTGGGCGCCCGGGCCGGCTATGACGCCGAAGTCGCCTTCATGGATATGCAGGTGGGGCGATTGACGGCCTTCTTGACCAGGGAAGATCTGGCCGAGAGCACCTTGGTGGTCGCGGTGGGCGATCATGGCGAAGGACTGGATGAGCACGGGGAGCTGGACCATGGGTACATGCTCTATGGAACCACGCTCCATGTGCCGCTGATGTTCTCCTTGCCGGGGACGATCCAGGGGGGCCGCCGCGTCGGGGCGGTGGTCTCGTTGGTTGATCTCTACGCCACCATCCTGGATCTGCTCGACGTTGGCGAGGTGGGGGAAAGGAGCGGTCGAAGCATCGCGGCGGCGCTGTTCGGACATGAGATTGGCTCGCTGCCCTCCTATGGTGAGACCGACCTTCCGTTTACCACGTTCAACTGGAGCCCGCTCCAGAGCCTGACCACGGCGAAGTGGAAGTACATCCGCTCTGCCCGCCCCCACCTGTACGATCGTCTGACGGATCCGGAGGAGTTGGACAACTTGGCGATGGTTCAGGCAGAAAAGCTGGCCGAGCTGGAGGAGCAGCTCCAGGCGCTCGAAGGTCGGATGGTGGCCCATGCCGCGGAGCGAATCGAGCAGACGGCCGAGGATATCGCCCGGTTGGCGGCCCTGGGCTACATTTCCTCCGGGCAGAGCACCCCTGCTGCCGGCGGCGCTGACCATTCAGGCCTGCAAGACATAGAAGACATGCTCCCGGTGCTCAGACGTGTCCCCCCAATGCGGGCGTTGGGTCGTGAGGGCATGTATGACCGCCAGATAGAGATGCTCCAGGAGATGCTGGAGACGAGTCCGGAGTCAGCAATACTACGAAAGCAGCTCGCCGGGGCTCTGGAGAAAGTCGGCCGGGTGGAGGAGTGCATCTCCGAGTGCCTGGAATACCTGCTGATCGAGCCGGATGACGCCGAGGTCCGCCGCAACCTGGGCGTCCTGTATGCCAAGCAAGGGAAGCTGGGGGAAGCGGTCAAGCAGTTTTCCGATTCCCTCGAGGTCGAGCCGGACAGCGTCTTCGCCCGACGCAACTTGGGAATCCTGCGGGCCAGGCAGGGGAGGCCGGCCCAGGCGATCGAGCATTTCACCGCGGTCTTGGAACTCCAGGCGGACGATGCCCCGGCCCATCGCCACCTTGGCGACTTGTACCGCCAACAGGGTAAACTGCCCGATGCTCGGAAGCACTATTCCGAGGCGCTCCGCACTCGGCCGGATGACGCGGCGGCACACACCGGTCTGGGTATTGCCTGGGGCATGGAGGGCAGATTCGCCGAGGCCCTGGCCTGTTTCTCCAAGGCCCGGCGAATCGACCCGGCCGACGGCCAGCCACTCTTCTTGAAGGGCGGGATGTTGGAGGCCCAGGGGAAAACCAAGGAGGCGGTGACGGCCTACCGCGAAGCGCTGCGCCTGGGCAACTCGGAAGCACTCAATAGCCTGGCCTGGATCCTGGCGACTCACCCCGAAGCGGAGATCCGGGATGGCAGGGAGGCCGTAGATCTGGCCGAGCGGGCCTGCCAGGGCCTGGGACTGGACCGCCCGGGCCTTATGGACACGCTGGCCGCGGCCTACGCCGAGGCGGGACGCTACCCCGAGGCGACCGCCACGGCCCACCAGGCCGTGCAACTGGCCAGCAACGCCGGCGATGAACGGTTAGCGAAAGACATATCAGAACGGCTGGAGATCTACGAAGCCGGCCGGCCATTTCGCCAGACGGCGCCCTGAGGGACCCGCGAAGCCCGGCGTTACGGGCGAGGGTAGACAGAAACCGCGCAGTGGATCGCCCCCAGCCGCCGCTGGCTCTCCCCACAGAACACGGGCAGCACGGCAACCGCCGGTCCCAGCTCCCGGCGGAACACCTCCGCCGCCGCCCGATCCAGCGGTTCGTAGAACCCCCCGTAGGCCGGCATGAGGTAACGCGTCCGATCGTGGATGCCGTTTATGTAGTTTATGCTCCGGTCGGCGTCCGCCAGGCTGGGCACGCCGACAATCTTCCAGCCGAGCGTTCCGAGCAGTCGGTGCAGGGCGCGGCGATCGGCCTCTTGCCGCTGCAGGGAGCGGATGAAGCCCTGGGCGTATCGGTCGCCGGGCATCTCCTCCGGGGCCAGGTCCTTGCTCGCCAGAATGTCCATCGCCAGGAGAAACCTCTGCAGGTTTCCGGCCGGGGAATCCACCGGCCCGGCGGAGAAAGACTCCGCCAGCGATTTGGAGAAGCGGCGGTTCTGGTCTACCTGGCCGGCGACACGCGGGCCCACCAACTGTACAAACTCCTCCATGCGGCCGACCTGCAGATGCTCACGGGCGGTCTGGGCCGCCGCCGCATCCAACGTTCCATGGGCCTCCAGGGCCTCGACGCCCAAGGTGAGGATGATCTTCACCGCCGCCATCGTGTCATTGACAAAGGCGATCAAGCGGCCCTGGTGGGCCCGGACGCAAAGCTCGAAGTCGATATGGAACGACACCGCCGGCAGCACCACGCATCGATCGACCCCCAACTCGATGCCGAAAGCATCCAGCACCTGTCCACGGGTCAGGCCCAGCGCGGTATTGCGATAGACCTCGGCCTCGCCGATGAGCAGTAGGCGCTGGCCGGCAGCCGGGTCATGCACCGGCATGAGGTTGCCGCCTTGGAAGAGCAAGGGGGATTGAATCAGCGGGTGGCCCAGCTCCCCGAGGCTCTCGACCACGAACGTCTCGCTGGGCACGAAGATCGACAGCTCCTCCCCGCGGCTGGCGTAACGAGGTACCAGAGTGGCCACCTGGCCTGCTCCCTTGCCTCCAGAGCCGATCAGGCCGGGCTTGCCGTTGTCCTGGCCCCACTGAGCCACGGGCATGGTCCCGGCGAGGACCGTGAGCTGAGCCGGGCGGGTTAGGGGCCATTGACGGGCCACCGACAGGAAGGCGTCGAGATGTCGGTCCTCGATGTTGACGATGAATGACGCCTCGGGCAGGCCGTCCACTAACTGCCGGGCGATGTCCACCGGAGAACCATCACCTGGGCCCCGCCAGAGGGTGCCGATCGGCAACTGCAGGCGAACCGTGCCGATGTCATGCTGGCCGCTCTCGATAGCCACCCGGAAGTCCGGCCTGCTCCCGACGAATCGGAAGGGGATGGCCTCGAGTTCGGGGCGGATGGCGGCAGCGGTCTGGCCGGCCATCAGCCGCCGGCAGATGTGCCGCACGACCGCGTAGGGCTCGACAGCGGTGCCGCCCGGTGGGGGGAAGAAGGCCAGCAGATCCACCGGTAGCCCGATCGCCTTGAGAATCTCGATGCCCCCTTCCTCAGCGGCTACGAAGTTCGCCGGTCCGAGGATCTCCAACGCCGCCGCCGAGGTCGCCAGTAGCCCATCCTTGGCCAACCGCCGGGCAACCACGTCGGCGGCCCGACGCATCGGGGCCGGGGCCCCGGCGTCCGGCGGGTCGATCGGCCAGGGCCAGGCCGCGTCGTCCAGCAAGGGGGCCCGGAAGCCGCGCAGGGCCGGCTGGCCCTTGTGGAGCGATCGGCGGTAGCCTGCTACGGAGTCGTTCACTCGCGGGTGATACACCCTGATGGGGTCTTGGGCGACTTCGACATCCTGGGCGTTGGCGCGGTCGACATACACCCAACCTAGGAGCGTCGTCAGGACCATGGCGAGGGTCGCGACCAGCTTGGACGTCGTAGCGTGCGTCATTTGGCCGCCCTCCTGCGCCGCACCGCCCGGCCTACCAGGATGATGGTCAGCGCCGTTCCCACGCAACCGATGACGTAGATCCATCGCGAGTGCAGCGGGTCCCGATCCGCGGCTGCCGGGCGGGCCGAGGAGGCTGGTCGCCCCGCTCCTCCGTCCTCCGACGAGGCGACCCCCGCCCGAGCGACCATCCGCAGTTGCTTCTGGTAGGACATGCGGACAATGCGATCGGCGACCCGACGCAGGAACTCGTCCGGGAGGTTGAGGGCTTCGGCGGTGTGGTCACCGACGGGCTGGCCCTTGAGCTTGGCAAACACCTCATCTTCCACTGGCCGGTCCGGGACCCCCGGCGGACCACCCAGACGAGTCTGTGCAGACCCCGGGGTAGCGACTGCCAGCAGCAAGAACACGGCCGTGCCCGTTGATATGTCAAGGATGCAGCGAATGCGTCGTCCTCCAGAGAGCCGGACCGGCGACTGCGGCTGGTCCAGAGCGGCCCGCCTTGCCCGGTTTCCGGTTACGCGGGGAGGCCTCTGCTGAGTATTCGATCAGGCCGACTCCGTCAAGGGACGGGCCTGGTGGTCTACGCGGCGTTCGGGGAGCCGCCCCGGCAGGTGCTGCTTCTAAGGGTATGGCCCTACACCCCCAAAGGACGTTCTACCTGGGGGGCCAAGGTCTCTCGCCAGGGCAGTCATCTGGCGGATTATTGAACGCGATACGTCTTAATCTCCCCTCAAGGAGACTGTCCCCGGGAGCCGATGTGTGCGCTGGACTCTCGATGGCGGTCGGGGGCGCGGTGAGCCCCACCGGGTAGGAGAGGAATGGTGATGCTATAATGTCAGGTGCGGAATTCGATCGGTTGCTAGGCACACAGGGGGTCCCTGGCCCATGATGAGCCCTGGCCGAATACTCACGGGTGCATTGGCGTGGATGGTCCTATTGGCCGGCGACGCGGCCGTAGGCCAGATTGACTACCGGGTGAACCGCGGAAACGCCAGAGGGACCGGGCATGCCCTGGATAGAAACACTGGTTTTGGCACCCGAGGCACGAACCTGCCGGGCTCGGCCTTCGATCTCGGCCTGCGAGCCAACGCCATAGTCTCGGGCAACGTCACCGGCTTGGATCGCTTCCACGGGAAGACCCAGGTGCTCACTGGCAGCCAGTTCCGAACGACCTTGCCGACCGCCGGGCTCTCGGGGTTTCATTCTCGATCGATCGGGGCCTCGGGTCTGAGGCCGAATCAGGTTCCTGCTCCGGCCTACTACTTCGGTGCCCAGGAGACCGTGGCCGACTTGGGCCTCATCAGACAGGGCCTGAATGCCCCGGGGTCATCGAAGCTGCGTTCCGCGCACAGCGCACCCATTCGTCCGTCGGCCATGAAGCCGTTGCCCGAGTTCTCCAGGCTCGGCAGTTCCCTGGACCTGCGTCTGGGAGACGGCCCGACCACGCCGAGATTAGGCGTCTTTGAGCGGGCCGCGGCCCCTGCCGACCACCAGGATCCGTTGGGGACCAGCGGGGCCCGGTATCGATCGCTCGGGGAGTCGCTGATCTTCGGAACCCCGTCGCCGGCGCCTTCGGCCCGCACCGACCAACTTCGCCGCCGTTGGCTGGACGGGACCGGCCTGCGGGCCCCCATCCAGCGGGCCGGCAGTGCGGGAGAGCTGCTGGAGGCGGCGGACCGACGCTGGAAACCGTTGGCGGCTGAAGGCCCGGGCGGCCTTCCAGCGATAAGGCCTGGCTCAGCACTGGTTCTGGATGGGCCCGGCGTCCCCCGTTCAACGCTCGGAACCAGGCAGACGAGCGACCGGGGAACAGCCTTGGATGAGGGAGCACCGAGCGTCGGGCAGAGGCCGGCCGACCTGGGGCACGACCGGTTCGCGGATCTATACAGGGCCGTGCGAGTAGCCCAACGGCTGGGCGTGCATCAACTGGGCTTTCAAGTCGTCGAGCCGGCCGATCAAAGAGGCCGGTCTGGGGTCGGGGATGCTGCCGGGGCAACCACAGCCCTGCCGGTGGATCGGCCGGCCATACGGCGGCGTTCGCAAGAATCCCTGGCCGAGCTGGCTACGGCGGCCAAGTGGGCCGAAGCTCTGCTCGAGGACCCCATTACCAGCTTCGCCGGCCGGCAAAGAAGCCTGTTCAACAACCACATGCTGGATGCCGAGCAGGCTCTAAAGGCCGGGGAGTACTACAAGGCCGCACGCTTCTACGAGCGGGCCCACGGCATCGATTCCGGCAGCCCCCTGGCCTTCCTGGGACGCGGCCATGCTCTCGCCGCTGCCGGCGACTATGTGACGGCCGCGTGGTCATTACAGAGGGGTATCGAGCGCTTCCCGCAGATTGCCGCCTTTCGGATCGACTTGCCCGCCCTGGTGGGGCAGCAGGACGTGTTTGATATCCGTCGGGCGGATCTGGAAAACGAGCTGGATCGCTCCGAGCACTACGAGCTGAGGTTCCTGTTGGGCTACCTGGAGCTTTATTCCGAGCTGCCGGCGGACGGCCTGCACAACCTCCGGCAGGCCGCGGAGCTGGCCCCCTCGGGGAGCATCATCAGCATCTTCCCGGATCTGGTTCTCGGCCATCGTCCGCTGCCGCCCGTGCGGAGGAGGTAGCCGGCGTTTTTGCGACTAATCGAATTACGATTGAGGCCTAAACGCACCATATCCCTAGAACCGAAAAAACCTTCAAAATCGGCAAGATTCTTCTTGACAGGGGTGCCAAAAAAGAAAGCACCGAGCGCCGCAAGGGCAATCCCGGTGCTTTCCGGAGGGGAAAGAAGCCATCGATTGGGCCCCGTTATTGGGCCCTATTATGTAACCCTGCCCTCCGTAACTATGTTCCTTCGACAGCAAGTCGCTATATTATAGCCTCTGTTTTGACTCACATCCATTTATCGTCAGAATCTGACGATCCCTGCAGCCGATCCATCCTTATTGGCAGCTCGCTGAAATATCGGACTATCTGCACCATCCGCTGTCAACCCCTCCCGCCGCTCCCACGCCGGAGGGCCGGGCCGCTGTTTTATACGCGATCCAGGAGCCCAGGGTTCAGCATTCACGGCCCGGGAGATGCCGGCCGGGAGCACCGCAGTAGGCTTCCGACGTTCGCCGGCCGCTGGCTGCGGTTGACAGTGCCGCGACCTGGCCTAGACTTGCCGGCGGATGTGGACTGCGCTGAGTCGCGGTGCTCGGGTCGTCGGTCCCGGCAGATGCGGTAGGGCGGTCAGTCGCGTCGCCATGACCTCGTAGCTCAATTGGATAGAGCGCAGCCCTGCGGA
>CAZFMS010000010.1:0-32309 GCA_964520125.1 uncultured Planctomycetaceae bacterium | reverse complement strand
GGAGCAACGCAGCTCCCAAAGCTGCATGCCTCATGTGGCATGGTGTGTCAAGGCAGTCTAATACGGTGCATGGCCCGGGGCAAGCTCCGCCGGGAAAAACGGAGATGGGCTCCCCAGGACTGAGGGCTGGACCAGGTTTTTCGGCCCTCCGAAGATGTTTGGCACCAGCCCAAGCCGACCGCACAGCAGGGTGATAGGCAGAGACATGGCGTTGGCCGCCCCAGACATCCGGATTGGTTTGAGGTTGCCCCACGCGACCTCCACAGCTATGCTCTCGCATTCTCGAGCCTGTCGACCGGACGATCGAAGGAGAGCACCGGTGGATCTTGACCGCTGCTGGCCACCACGAGACGATTGGATCGACGGCAGCATCAGAGATCGGTCACCCGTGCGTTAGTGGATTGGTTGTCCAGACGGCGGGGCGTCGGAGGCAATCGGCAGAGACCGGGCCGAGGACGGCCCGGCTCGCTCGGACATTGTAATCAACAGTGTCGGGGCACTATCTGGAGCCCTGCGGCTGATTGCCGAGGCACAAACTGACACAAAGGAAAGGTGGGTTTTTCCACATGTCCGAGACAGGGAAGAAATCGGGGTGGGTCGGCAGGATCGTTGGATTGCTGGTGGCGGCGGCGGCGGTCTACGCCGTGTTCTTTCTCGACTGGGGCACGGAGACCAGAGACGATCCACGGCCTATCCGGCCGGTGAAGACAATGGTGATCGAGTCGCCGTCGGCTTGGTCGGGCCGTAAGTTCCCGGGCAAGGTGAAGGCGAATCAGAAAGTTGATCTGGCATTTCAGGTGGCCGGCCCGCTGATCGAGTTGCCGGTGAAGGCAGGACAGGAGGTGGCCGAAGGAGAGCTGCTGGCCCGGCTCGATCCGAGGGATTTCCAAAACTCGCTGGATGCGGCAGAGGCGAATCTGGTGGAGGCCAAGTCTCTGTGGGAGCGGATGGAACGTCTCTATCAGGAAGGCCATGCCCAGGAGGTGGAGTATGAACAGAACAAGCGGAAATACGGGGTGGCCAAGGCCGAGGCGGAGCAGGCTCGAAAGAACCTCGAAGACACCTATCTCCGGGCCCCATTTGCCGGGGTGATCGCGAACAGGATGGTGGAGAACTTCCAGAATGTCCGGGCCAAACAGCAGATTCTGAGCCTGCAGGATGTTTCGAGTGTCGAGATCGAGGTGAATGTTCCCGAGGAGCGTATGGCGTTGGCTCTGAAGGACATGGACAAGATCAAGGCGGTGGCGACGTTCGATTTTCTGCCCGGCCGGGAGTTCATCGTCGAACTGAAGGAGATTTCCACAGAGGCCGATCCCGCGACCCAGACGTACGCCGCGACGGGGGTCATGGCTGCGCCGCAGGACGTGAACATCTTGCCGGGGATGACGGCGACGATCACAACGTATCGCGAAGGATCGGAAAGCAAGCCCGGCGGAGGCTATGCCGTTCCGGCCGATGCGGTGCCGGTCGACGGGTTGGGTAATTACTTCGTCTGGGTGGTGAAGGAGAGCGCTGACCGGGCCTGGACCGTTCACCGCCGCGAGGTGACGGTTGGGGAGATGATGCAGGAATCGATCCTGGTGACCGATGGTCTCGAGCAAGGCGACCGCATTGCCACCGCCGGCGTTCACTTCCTCGAGGAAGGCCAGCAAGTAAGGCTGCTGGTCACTAAAGCGGGGGGTGACGGTCAATGAACATCGCCGAGGCCTCGATCCGCTACAAGACGACCACGCTAGTGATGACCGTTTTCATCATCGGGGGAGGCATCTATTCGTACGAGCGGCTGGGGCGGCTGGAGGATCCGGAATTCACCATCAAGGTGGCTCAGGTGTTCACCTCTTACCCCGGGGCGACGGCCAGGGAGGTGGCCGAGGAAGTCACGGATGAGATTGAGACCGCGGTGCAGCAGCTCGGCCAGCTCAAGATGGTGACCAGCATTTCCGAACCGGGGCTTTCCACCATCCTGGTGGAGATGAGAGACAAGTACGACAAGCATACTCTGCCGCAGGTGTGGGACGAGCTGCGCCGCAAGGTCAACGAGGCCCAGTCGAAGCTGCCCCCCAATGCCGGTCCGTCGGTGGTGTATGATGACTTCGGCGACGTGTACGGGGTGTTCTATGCGGTCTATGGCGACGGCTACTCCTATGCGGAGCTGAAGCGACACGCCGATCTGCTCCGCCGGGAACTGCTGCTCTGTCAGGACGTCGGCAAGATCTCCATCTATGGTGATCAACCTGAAGTTGTCTACGTGGAGATCTCGCGGGCCCGGCTGGCGGCTTTGGGCATCTCGCCCCAGACGATCTACGCCTCGTTGGCCGGACAGAATCTGGTAGCCCCGGCCGGCAAGGTGCAGGTCGGCAGTCAGTACCTCCGCATTCAGCCCACCGGCGAATTCACGTCGATCGAGGAGATCGGCGATTTGCTGATCCTGCAGGACGATGCCTCGGCGAGCAAGCTGTATCTCAAGGACGTGGCGTCGATTAAGCGCGGCTACACCGACCCACCCCGCAAGATCATGCGTTACCACGGCCGTCAGGCGATCGGGCTGGGCGTTTCGACGGTGGTCGGCGGCAACGTGGTAACCATGGGCCTAGCCGTGGAGAAGCGCCTGGGAGAGCTGGAGGCCGAGACGCCGGTGGGCATGGAAATCGGGGTAATTGCCCACCAGGCCACGGCGGTTACCAGTGCGGTCAATGATTTCGTGATCAGTCTGATCGAAGCCCTGGCAATCGTGATCGGGGTGCTCATGGTGGCCATGGGCCTGCGGAGTGGCGTGCTGATCGGGGTGATTCTGCTGCTGACCCTCCTGGCCACCTTCGTCTTGATGGGTATCAAAGGGATCATGTTGGAGCGCATCAGCCTCGGGGCTTTGATCATCGCCCTGGGTATGCTGGTGGACAACGCCATCGTGGTGGTTGAGGGCATGCTGGTCAATGCCCAACGCGGCATGAGCCGGGTCGAGGCGGCGCGCAAGATTATCGAGCAGACCATGTGGCCCCTGTTCGGCGCTACCGTGGTCGCGGTGCTGGCGTTTGCGGCTATCGGTGTGTCGCAGGACAGCACGGGCGAGTACTGTCGGTCGCTCTTTCAGGTGATCTTGTTCTCGCTCATGATGAGCTGGGTGTTGGCGATCACGGTGACCCCGCTGTTCGGGGTGATGTTCCTGAAAGTGAAGCCCATCGACGAAGCCGCAGGGGGCGACCCTTATAGGGGTATCCTCTTTCAGGGCTACCGGTCCTTTCTCAGCTTGTGCCTGCGCTTCCGCTGGGTAACGGTGGTCGCCCTGATGGGGCTGCTGGGATTATCAATCTACGGCTTCGGATTTGTCCGCCAGAGCTTCTTCCCGTCTTCGACGCGCCCTCAGTTCATGATCCACTACTGGCTGCCGCAAGGGACGCACATTTCCAGGACCGAGGCCGATCTAAAACAGATCGAGCAACACGTGATGGAGCTGGAAGAGGTGACCGAGGTGTCCTCCTTCGTTGGCCAGGGTGCCCTGCGATTCCTGCTGACCTACTCGCCTGAAGATACGAACAGCGCCTATGGCCTGCTGCTGGTCAACGTGAAGGACTACAAGAGCATCAAAGGGTTGATTCCAGTCATTCAGGAATACCTGCATGAGAGTTTCCCCGATGCCATGGCGTTCTCGCGCCAGTTCATTCTGGGGCCGGGCGAGATGCAGAAGATCCATGCCCGCTTTCGGGGACCCGATCCCGATACCCTGCGCAAGCTGGCCGCCGGGGCCCGGGAGATCATGCTCGCCGAACCCAGCGCTACGGCGGTGATGGATGACTGGCGGCAGCGGGTGCCGTTGATCCGGGCGACCATCGCGGAGACCCAGGCCCGCAATGCGGGTATTACCCGTGCCGACGTGGCCGGTAGCCTGAACACGGCCTTCAGTGGCACCCAGATCGGCGTCTACCGCGAGGGTGATGACCTGCTGCCCATCGTCGCTCGGTCACCGGAGTCCGAGCGGACCGATGTTGGCGACCTGCGCAACATTCAGATCTGGAGTCCGGTGGCCAACCAGGCCATCCCCCTCAGTCAGGTCGTGCGCGGCTTCGAGACGAAGTCGGAGAACTCGATCATCCGACGAAGAAACCGGCTGCCCTGCTTGACGGTCAAGTGCGATCCCCGGGTTGGTGAAGCCAGCACGCTGTTCAGCAAGCTTCGTCCGAGGGTCGAGAGTAAATTCAATGAATCGGTAAAGGCGTGGCAACTGACCGGCTACAGCCTGGAATGGGGCGGCGAGGACGAGGACTCCGGCGACGCCCAAGCGGCCCTGGCGGGCAAGCTCCCGGTGGTCGGCTTGTTGATGGTGCTCTCGGTGATCTTTCTGTTCAACTCGATACGTCAACCGCTGGTCATCTTCCTGACTGTTCCGATGGCCGTCATCGGGGTAACCGCCGGGCTGCTCGTTGCCGATCAGCCGTTCGGGTTTATGGCCCTTTTGGGCTTCCTCAGTCTGGCGGGCATGTTGGTCAAGAATGCGATCGTGCTGATCGATGAGATCAACTTGCAGATCCGGGAAGGCAAAGCACCGTTCGTAGCGGTAATCGACGCCGGGGTCAGTCGTGTTCGCCCGGTCTCGATGGCGGCGTTGACGACCGTTCTGGGGATGATACCGCTGTTGGCCGATGCTTTCTTCGTTTCCTTGGCGGTGACCATCATGTTCGGCTTGGCCTTTGCCACGGTGCTCACGCTGATCGTGGTCCCGGTCCTCTACGTCATCGTGTTCCGCCTGAAGAGTGCCCCGGTGGCGACGTGAGGCAGGGCACGGTCAACGATGCAGGCGCCGTAGCACAGGCGTCGTAGCACAGGCGGCGAGTCAGGCAGACAATCGATCGTCGTTCGCCCGGACGGCGCGCTGCCGGGGGCCGGGTGCTGGTGTTTGCCGCAGTTCAAATGTCCGCTGGACCTTACGGACAGAAGCATGATGGTGGAATCTGAAGACTCCAAGCCAGGATCGATCTCCTCCCCGGCCGCACTGTTCCGGTGTCGCTTCGCGGTGCTGCTGGCCGCATTGATCCTGTTTCTGCTCTCTGCGCCGTTGGTTCAGCTGCTGGGGGGCGGTTCGAAACTAGCCCCCGTCCTGTTTAGCTTCGCCTTGGTCCTGATGCTGATATCGGCAGTGTTTGCGGACAGCCACAGCCGCCGAAAGGTGATCATATCCTCGTCCCTGGCGGTGCCCATGATCGTCCTGCAGGTGTTGAACATCTTGCTCGGATGGGACGGCATCGCGGTGGTGAATCACCTACTGGGGCTTTCGTTTCTGAGCTACACCGTAATCGTCATTCTCGGGTTTCTCTTCAATAGCGACCGCGTCACCTTCAACGTGATATGCGCATCACTTTGCGTTTACCTGCTATTGGGTGTGATCTGGTCTATCGCATATTCTCTGCTGGAGATCCTGGCTCCCGGGTCGTTTACCTTCTCCCTGGCCGAGGGGGATCAGAGCGGAATGATGCGCTTCGGCGGTGCGGAGTCCGTCTTCACACTGTACTACAGTTTGGTAACCCTGAGCACGCTCGGCTATGGGGACATCGTTCCGGCATCCGGACCGGCCCGGATGCTGGCGGTGGTCGAAGCGATCATCGGCCAACTCTATCTCGTGGTATTGGTGGCCCGACTGGTAGGACTTCACATCTCGCAATCGGCCGGCGGAAACCGGCCAAACGGTGGGTAATGAATGGGTGGCCCCCGACCGCGGTAAGCCCGCTGCCGCCTGGACTCATGTGCGGCCAGCATGATGTTATCCGCGGGATTGAGCGGGTATGGCTGGGGACTTCGCACCTGCCGGCTCCCGGTTCGATGCGGTAATCGACGCTCCCGGTCGATCGGTTCTTCGACGGAGTAGCATGGTTCAGGCCTTTCATCGAGGCTGCCATGCTGACGCTCCTATCTTGACTTGGCCTGGAGGAGGTTTCGGGAGGTCGCCGGTCTGACGCCCGCTCATTGCTGGAATCACCGAGAACGCCCGGCGATGGCAATGCAGCTTCAATCCCCGGCTGTGAGAGGCGAGCCCGGATGGATCAGCATCAGAGTTTCGATTCCTCAAGTCGCCTGTCCGGGGGGCCGGCAGAGGGGCCGAGTTCTTGATCGCGGGTGCGGGAGGCCATCCTCGGTTGGCGCAAGGAGGGCCACGGGATAGGGCGGTTTCACTCGAACGGCGGCGACGGCAGTGGAGGAACTCGAAGTTCTGCGGCTGTCCGGAGTTGTGACCGCCCTGGCCGACGTCGAGGTTGACCAACTCGTCACGGTATACGCGCCCTGAGGGCGTGATCAGGGTCGCCGGTGTTGCCGTCGAGGGCTGCGTTCTCGAAGTGCCGAGTATCCACTCTCGAGGAGTGCACGAGGATGCGGCGGGGCAGGTATTCGAGAAAGCCAGATGCTGTTGGAGGAGTGATGTTGGCACGGCACTGATCACATTTGTGGTATTGCAACTAATAGGATTGGTTTGTATGGTCAGGTCGGCTGCCTGGCGGGCGAACGACGGCGCACAAATGTGGAGCCAGAAAGTGGGCCGAGCACTCTCATATCCTCTGAATCCGGTGGACAACGCTCTGCTCGCCACGCATGAATCCCTGCGCTGGCGGGGGTATTGCGGTTTGAGCGTTATGCTCATCGCCGAGTTGGAGGGAGAACTCGATCCCACCGAGATGAGGGCGGCGGTCAGGCAACTGGGGCTCCGCTACCCAGTGCTGTCGGCGCACATCCGATACACGCCTCTGCTGAGGCGGGCCTATCGGAACATCACACCCGACGCGCCTCTGGCGGAGGCTATCGAGTACGAACATCACCCGGCGGGCGACGGGCAGCAAGACGGTTGGGCGCTGCTGCAGAGGGCCCTCGGCGATTCCGTCGACCTGAGTCGCGGCTCACAAGTCCGGCTGGTGCACGTGGAATCTGGAAAGGGGCGTCACCTGGTAGGACTCAGGTGGGCCCACCCGTTAATGGATTTCGAGGGTGGGCACATGCTGTTCAAGGAGTTGCACGCCGCCCTGTGCGGTCAGCCGGCGACGTTGGCCGGGGAACCGGGCGTGGCCGAACGACGGCCCTATGATTGGCGATTCCCCGGGTCGCTCCTTCGTGTCTGGCAGGGTCGGTTGCGGTACGCCCGCCTGCAGCGGTTTCACCAGCCGCGGCTGGTGGGGAAGCCGGAGCTACAGCATAAGAAGTGCAACTTTCTGGTGCGGACGTTTGGCGCGGCGCGACGAAGTAGATTCGAGGAGTTGGCCAAGCACCGTTGCTCAGCGGGCCCGTTGCTGTACTCGCGAGCGATGATGGTCGGCGTGGCACTCACTTATCTGAGAATGGCCACACAGCGAGGGCGGCCACGTGACCGCCTTATTTTCTCGCAACCACTGCCCATTCCCCGACAGGGATCTCGACCGAGCATTCAGGGCAACTATGTCACCACGCCTTGCGTTGCATTCCTGGCCTCGGAACTGGCGGACTGGGCAACGGCCGACGCGGCGGTGGTGCGAAACTTCAAGGAATATCGCCAAGAATCACACGATGAGGCGATGTGGGAGATGTACCGGGCCACGCAGCGCTGGCCGTTGCCCTGGGTACGCATGCTGGTGACCCACCGGATCCCGCGGGTCGCCTCATACTGCACGGGCTATCGCTTCGGGGGAGATACGACTCACCTTGGGCGTGCCAGGATCATCAATCTGTGCGGATCCGGCCCTCCCAACTGCCATCCCGGATGGCTGGTCGGCTTCACCACGTTCGGTGAGGGCATGACCATCTCTATTACCTTCTTCGAGGACTACGTCGACCGCCAGACGGCGCGAGACTTCCTGCACGACCTGGAAGCAGAGATTCTCGGGTTAACGGAAGATCAGTCAGAGAACACAAGCTAGCGCCCACAGTTTAGAGGTAGAAGAATGGAGCCGACCCACAGTCAATCCCGGTGGCATGGTACGACTGAGCGGAGATAATCAGGACTATATGCGGTTGTCCAGCCTCCCGGTACCCCCGAGTATCGTTCTGGCCGGTCTTGGAAATGCCAGGTTGACAGATACGAGCCGACTTTCCTATGATCTGGCCTACCAGGGCAAATCTGCGGTCTTTTCCTCTTGAGCCTAAGGGGTTGCCGTCGAGGTCGAGACAGAAGGATATTAGGGAATGACCAAGCGGCAACCTCCGGAAGAAAACGCTGCGGCGGCCTCTTGCGGCCTGAGTTTCGATTGGCCGAGTGAAGACTTGCTGCTAGTCCGGTTCACCGGGAGTTGGAGGATAAGGGATCGGCTGCCGTCGGCTGGTGAGGTTGTGGCGCAGCTGGAATCCAGGAATCAGGTTCGGAGCATCGGATTCGACGCCGTGGGGCTTACCGCCTGGGACAGTGGATTACTTACGTTCCTCATCGCCATAATCGACGACTGCAAGCAGCGCCGAATCGACATGGATCGTCAGGGGCTGCCGGACGGGGTGAGGCGGCTCCTGGATCTGGCCTCAGCCGTCCCCGAGAAGGAGGGGGCCCGCAGAGAGTCAGTACGGGTGCCGCTGCTGAGCAGGATCGGAGTCGGTTCGCTCACCTGGATGGAGTCCGGCAAGGAGACGCTGGGCTTTATCGGCGAGGCATTGCTGGCCTTTGTGAAGCTGCTGCGGGGCAAGGCTCGCTTTCGTCGCTCCGACCTGATCCTGGCCATTCAAGAATGTGGTGCTCAAGCCCTACCCATTGCTACGCTGATCAGCGCCCTGGTGGGACTGATCCTGGCGTTCGTGGGAGCGGTGCAGTTGAAGCAATTCGGGGCCCAGATCTATGTGGCGGACTTGGTCGGTCTGGCTATGACGCGCGAGATGGCGGCGATGATGACGGCCATCGTCATTGCCGGCCGGACGGGTGCCGCCTATGCGGCGCAGCTCGGCACGATGACAGTCAATGAGGAGATTGACGCGTTGGAGACCATGGGGATCTCTCCCATAGAGTTCCTGGTCTTGCCGCGGATGTTGGCGCTGGCGTTGATGATGCCGCTGCTGTGCGTGTATGCAGATTTGGTGGGCATTCTGGGTGGGGCGGTCGTTGGGGTAGGGATGCTCGACCTTTCACCCACGGAGTACTTCGAGCAAACCAAAGGAGCAATTGGGCTGAACGACTTCGCAGTTGGCATCGTAAAGGGCGCCGTTTTTGGTGTCCTGGTGGCGATTTCGGGCTGCCTGAGAGGGATGCAGTGCGGGCGGAGTGCTTCGGCGGTGGGCGGCGCGGCTACGTCTGCAGTGGTGACGGCGATCGTGGCCATCATCGTGTCGGATGCGATCTTTGCGGTGGCCACTGACGTGTTGGGCATCTAGGGCCCCAGAGGGCGAGCAGAGGGACGGCCAGAGTGGATGCACACATAACGGTAGCGAACCTCACGATGGCGTACGGAGATTTCGTTATTCAACGGGATCTGGACTTCACCGTGAAGCGCGGGGAGATCTTCATCATTATGGGGGGGAGTGGTTGTGGCAAGAGCACGTTGCTGCGTCACCTGGTGGGTCTGAAACGTCCTGCTGAGGGCGACATCCTCTACGAAGGCGAGAGCTTCTGGACGGCAGAGCCCCGCGTCCAGCAACTCATGATGCGTAAGTTCGGAGTGCTCTACCAGAGTGGGGCCCTGTGGAGTTCCATGACCCTGGCCGAGAATGTAGCCCTCCCATTAGAAGAGTACACCGACTTGGGTCCCCGCGAGATCGGCGAGGTCGTGTCGCTCAAACTTGCCCTGGTTGGTCTGAGTGGGTTCGAGGCGTTCTATCCCTCTGAAATCAGTGGAGGCATGCGGAAGCGTGCCGCCTTGGCCAGGGCGATGGCGTTGGATCCGGACCTTCTTTTCTTTGACGAGCCCTCTGCCGGATTGGATCCGATCAGTTCGCGCTTGTTGGACGATCTTATCGTCGAACTTCGGAACAGCCTGGGATCAACGGTAGTGATCGTAACCCACGAACTGGCCAGCATCTTCGCGATCGCCGACAACTCGGTCTTCCTCGACCACGAGACCAAGACGATGATTGCCCAAGGCAGTCCCCGGGTCTTGCGGGCGGAATGTGATAATCCGAAGGTTCGAAAGTTTCTGACGCGCGGCGAGTCGTCGCCGGCGTCGGATTGATATGGACTGCGGGGCTCGATCCCGCGACTGAATGGGCATGGCAAAGTCATGAGCAAACAGGCAAATCCGACGGTTATTGGGGGCTTTGTGGTGGGAGCCGTGGTGCTGGTGGTGGCTGGGATCCTCATCTTCGGGTCCGGCCGATTCCTGGCCGAGAAGATCACCTACGTGTTGTTCTTCGAGGGCTCCTTGAGCGGGCTGAACGTGGGATCTCCGATCCTCTTCCGGGGGGTGAAGGTGGGCATGGTTTCGGACATTGTAATACGCCACGACACCCGAGATCACAGCTTCACGTTACCAGTTTATGTGGAACTCTCGCCGGACAGGATCGAACTGGTTGGCGACCTCACCAAGCCACGGGATCCTCACGCCGTCGTCGAACTCCTGGTCGAACGCGGTCTCAGGGGGCAATTGGTTATGTCCAGTTTTGTTACCGGCCAGCGTGCCATCGAGTTCACCATACACCCCGGCACTCCGGTCAATCTGGTTGGTGCTGATCCAAGATACCCCGAGCTTCCCACGATGCCGTCCGCCTTTGCCGAGTTAACCAAGACAATCCAGAATCTCCCGATCGAACCGCTGGTTGACGACATCCGACGTGCCGTCCAGGGCATCGATCAACTGGTGCGCTCTCCGGAGATCATCAAGACTATTCGGGATTTGGACGAAGCCCTTTTGGCGTTTAAGGAACTGACCCGCAAGGTTGAGGGCCAGATCGAGCCGCTGGCGACCAGCTTCAATGAGACCTTGGCAGTGGCCCAGGGGGCCCTCAAACAGGCTGAGGAGACGCTCGCGACGGTCAAGGGCGTCGTCGAAGAGGATTCGGTTCTGCACTACCAGGTTACCAATGCACTGGCGGAGCTGTCGGCCGCACTTCATTCCGTCCGCGTTCTGGCCGATTATCTCCAACAGCACCCTGAAGCAGTATTCAGCGGCAAGACTACACCCGGAGGAACATAATGAACTGTCCGATTCATCACCGCGTAATACTGGCGCTTGGTGTTTTGCTTACCACTGCGGGAGGTTGCGCAAGCTCGCGGCCCGCCCGCTTCTATATTCTCGATTCCCTGAGCAGTCCTGAAGAGGTGAAGCAATCTGCTGCTCGAGAGCAGGACATCGCCATAGGCATCGGGCCGGTGGTACTCCCCCAATACCTGGATCGTCCTCAAATCGTCACGCGGGCCGGCCCCAATATGCTGCAGCTCGCGGAATTCGATCGGTGGGCGGAACCTCTGAAACACAATGTTTCGCGGGTCCTGGCCGAGAATCTGTCGTTCCTGCTGTCAGGAGATCGCGTGGTCGTGTTCCCCTGGAAGAGATCGACGGCGCTCGACTATCGGGTCTCGGTGGAGATAACCCGCTTTGACGGCCAGCGGAGTGGAGAGGTGTTACTGAAGGCTCACTGGACCATATCTGGAGCGGATGGCAAGGAAGTGTTGGTGCGAAGAGAATCCAGCTTCGTCGAGAGCGCCGGCAACCAGCAATACGCGGCCCTAGTGGCTGCGGAGAGCCGCATGCTCGCCGCCCTCAGTCACGAGATTGCGGCGGCGATCAAGAAGACCATCTCGAAGGGGCAGGAACTCTCTCCGAAGCCGGAGAATGAGTGAACGATGGTTGCACTGCGGTTGGCGAAGAAAGAGGACCGGCCAGGTGTTTCCACGACTCGTCTTGGCGGCATGGTCGGCTTTGGCTGCCGTGGCTGCATGCACTACGCAAGTACCTGATCCATACTTGACGGTGCGTCGTTCATTGTCAAAGGGACCTATTGGACCAGGGGGGCTGGCCCTTCCGGCGGCGTTTCGCCGGTCGTATCAGGAGCGTCCAGATCGGGCTTTGCGCAGGCTGGCGGCCAGACCGCGCTTTCTGCGATAGACAATGGCAATGGCTGCGGGCCAGCAGTGGGCGGCAACTATGCGGAGGCGGGCGTTTATGCTGTCGGCAAAGTCTCTAAACAGTGATTCCATGGGAGGCCATTGTGATTCGATGATGGCCGCGTCACACAGATCGAACACGATCGCTTCTGGAAAGTCGGCGTCGCAGACCAAGCGGAGGCGTTCGATGAAGCTGGCCAGTTCACCGGCCTCCAACGACGGCCCTTTGGGGCGTACATAGACGAAGCCCGTGGAAGAGAAGGAAAACGACCAGCGTTCCAGCAGTTGCTCGAATTCCAGCAGAGCCTCTTGCCAGCTACCATCAACGGGCCCGGATCGCATCGCTAGACTCCTTTGCGGCTATTTGGTCCGAGGACATGCCTATCGCTCCGCCATGAGGGATTTCGCAGTGCCCAGAGAGCAGGAAGGCCGTTACCCGGCGGACCGTACTCCGGCCGGGCCAAACTCGTAGCATGTTGCGCCTAGTGCAAGGGTCATGGTCGTTTACCAGCGGATAGCGAATCCGGCGGTCATCCACTTGCTTGATTCAACGGCGTGGACGACAACGGTCTGCCCTTGGTGCAGTTCACCTGATCGGGCCATCTGGTCGAGATGGACCAGCGTGGCGGCCCCTCCGACGTACCCGACGTCCGAGCAGCGAAACTTGATTCGGTCGCGGGTGATGTGCAGCCGGTCCAGAAACGCCGGGATGTGCTCATCGTAGAGCGTGCGGGTGGGGATGGAGACCACGTAGTGGTCGACCGACCCAGGGTCAAGGCCAAGCTGTCCGGTGAAGCGGACCAGGCCTTCGAGCAGTAGCGGGGCGGCATACTTGCTGACCGCGGTGAAGTCCTGCCACAAGTGGTGGGCGCCTTCTTCATAGAGTTCGGGGACTTGACGATCGGCCTTGAGCATGTCGGCGGCACCGCCACCGGCGGTCATGCCCGCGGCTCGGCCCGTACCCCATGACTCGACAAAGGTATCGAGGACCGTGTGTCCCGGTGAGTCATCGCGCCCGGCCCGGAGGACCACGGCCCCGGCTCCATCGGCGAGAATCCAGCGCAACGCCGCGTGGGCCTTGTTCATTCTCTCCTGGTTGAAGTAACAACTGCGCAGATAGATAGAGGAGAGCTGGCTGTAACAGACCAGGGCGGTGCGATATCGCCCGTTTCTTATCGCGTCATAGGCGATTTGCACGCCCTTGCCAACCCCCGAGCAGTTCGAGTGGATCTCCATCTCTGCGCACGCCTTGATGCCCAGGCGTTCCTGGAGGAGGGTGCTGGTCGGCGGCGTACTGTGGTCGTACGAAGGGCACGAGATGATGAGCAGGTCGATGTCATCCCGTACGACGTTGGCCATGCCCAACGCATTGCGTGCGGCCACTTCGGCCAGCGCACTGAAGCTGTGGGTCAGATGGCCGTTGGTAGGGTCGATGGCCATGTGCCGGGTGCGGATTCCGCCCTTTTCCAGCATGCGCTTGCCGATGGTGGCGACGAAGCTCTGCACCTTCTGCGGGGCTCGATCGAGTGGCCCGAGAACCTCCTCGAGCCGATCATTCGGGATCGGTGGTCCCGGTAGGAAGCTGCCGATGCCGACCAGTTTGACAGTATGAAAATTCATTGCTCTTGTCCTGGGTTATGCGATAACCTCGAATCAAAGATTGAAGTCCGATGCCCACGCCGCACGATGACTTTCTGAAGAGCGGTTCACAAATGTCTTCGCCGGGGAGCATACCGGGGGTCATTGTCACGCTAGTTCTCTCTTGTCTGGTAGGGCGTCCGCCCGCCGCTGCTGGGCAGCGGACGGAACGCCCCCCGAGTCCGGCTCTGCGTGAGAGATCCTATAGGCCGTTGCCCTGCAGGAGTTCCAGAATGGTCTGGAGCCCCCGGCCGCGGAGGTAGGAACGGCGCCGGGATCAGACCCCTAGGAACTCCGACAGTTGCCGGACCACCCTGATAGGAACATGGCGGATTTCCTCCACTATTCCCAGACAAGTAGGTGGACCGGGACCGTCCCGATCATCATCTCCAGTTTCGTTCGAGGTCAGTCAGTGTTCGCCCGGTCTGCCGGTATTGGTTCTCCGGTGAGATCGACCCCACTGCGCTGCTGATGACGGCTGCAAATCCGAAGACTGTTCCGAAAGCGACCGCCACCACGACTAGCACAACAGCCATCTCACCGTTGAATACTCTACTGATCATTCTCATGGCTCCTGACAGGATCACCCTGACCATCCTCACGTTGTTCAGTCTTCTTTGGTATCGCCCAAGACGCCAGCAGACCGACGCCTTGACCAGTTGGGTTCCATTACAGAACCGTCAACGATGGAGTCTCACGGGCTACAGACCCGGCAGAGCGCCTCCAAACAGTCCTGAGATTATCTCCTGCAGGAAGGTGAAGAAGTCCTGAAAGAGAGTTTGGAGCACTTCAAAAAAGCTTCCGAAATCAAACATCGCTGCAATCTCCTTTGCGAGGTACCATTCGTCTCTACTCAGCACATAGCTCTCGCTCATGCGGGAGCCTAAGTGCCTGGACCGGGAACGCCCCAGTCGATACGCCAGTGGATTAGCGGAACCCGGCCGTTCGGTTTCGCCAAGTGGTTTGGCCGTTCAACCGGGTCCCTGAACTCCACCCTGCTTCATACGCGGTAACTGTGGTCCAACTCCGCAGAGAATTAGGCTTTTTTCTTCGAGAGTAGCTCTGACTCTCTGTGGGGCGAGGTTGTTTCAGAATCGGGCAGAGGATCCGGCAGGGCGGGATCGGCGGCCCGGGCAGGCCTCGTTCGACCGTTCGGGCGCGCGTGTTGTCTGCGGCCTCGACCGCTCCGGATGGCGCGTTCTTCATAAGCGGTTGTCGGCCTGCGGTGCCGAGTCCTCCCCCACCGGCTCAACAAGGATCCGGGTCGCAGCTCGTATCGTCGCCTTGATACGTTCCATCGCAGGCGGCCTCGGTGGTGACGCTGCACGAACTGTCAGCGGCGCAGCAGGCCCCGGTAGCGGCGGGCGGATCGCAGGGATTGGGGTCGCAGTTGGTGTCGTCGCCTTGATAGGTCCCGGCGCAGTCGGCCTCGGTGGTGACGCTGCACGAACCATCAGCAGCGCAGCAGGCCCCGGTGGCGGCGGGCGGATCGCAGGGATTGGGGTCACAGGTTGTTCCGTCGCCCTGGTAGGTTCCGGTGCAGGCCGATTCGATAGTCACGCTGCATGTGCCGTCCGAGGCACAGCATGCGCCCGTTGAAGCGCACTCGCCGGTAGCCGGATCACATTCGAATCCTGTATCGCAAGTGACACCTTCACAGAGGTCTTCCTCCCCGGAGCACCATGGTAGTTGTCCCATGAATTGACAGAAGACATCGCATCCAGAAGATGCGGTCATGGTCAACATGAGACCTAGACACAATAGACACACACTCAACATCATCCGCCTGGTCATTTGAATACTCCTCCAGCAAGTATTTCTTGAACCGTGCTTTCTTCCAACGCCGGTTACGCGGGCGCTGAAGAGTTCAGTACACAAGCCAGACCTGACCGTGAAACCCAGGTCCTCTTACGAGGTATAAGAGGAGAGCGGCTTCAATCTTCGCAGATCGGTTGCTCTGGGTTTTCGAGTCCCCCTATCAGGCGAGGAAGCGCGAGGATGTGGTCTTCCTTGGCATGCCGAACTTATTCTATGCACTCGCAGTGTTGCGGGTCAACCACTCCAGTCAGATGCCGCGGTTTTACCGAGATGCCGATCTACGTCGATACTGGGGAGCGTCGGTGCTCGAGAGAGTCTCGCCAGACAAGCCACTCTGCACAACCCCAGTCTCGGGGCACCCCGTTTTCTGCGAGCTGGCCACGTGCCACCGCCAGACGACAACGCCTCCGCCACGAAGATAAATTCGGCGTGATAACCAGCGCCCGATGACACTGTTTCAGCGCAGTCAGGTTCTTGCGCAAGCATGGTCCTCCTGCAGTCATCCCGCGGTGCCGGCCTGGATGGTTACAGGAAGCGCCCTGCGCAGAAGCGCGCGGTGCCCTGCCGGCGGAGGATTGATCACGGCGCTATATCCGGATCCGTTTCAGAATCCAGATCGGCGGACGCATCCAGAGCTGACTCCAGGTCGGGAAGAAGGTCCGAAAGCAGGTCTCCGTCCAGCACTCCGCCGAGGGTGTCTTCCACGACTCCCTCAATGGCGTCTTGCACCGCTCCTTGAACTGCCGTTTGAGAGGCAGACATGACGCTCTCCTTCAGAAAATCTGGCACGGCACCACAACCGCTCGCCGCCAAGCCCGTACAAAGCAGTACGATCATCCAGTGTCTGGTGCTTAACATTTGTGATCTCCTTGGCGAGGTATTCTGCGTAGGGCCCGGTCCCGGCCGACCACATCAGGCATGTGGCCGGCCGATTTTGTTCGTGGGGCGGTGTCATGCGGCACTATCTTCCAGGATGCCTGACTCGAGGACGGCCTGTGCCGTAGCGTTCAGGGTGTTCGGGTCGTCGGGATTGACGGACACCTTGCAGCGCTTCTCGGCCTGGCGGGTTTGCTCATCGACGGTGTACGTCCAGGGATGATCGGCCTGGGCGCCGGGCTCACAAGTCATGCACCGGCAGAACAATCGGGCCGTGGATGATCGCGGCTTTCGGGGACGCTGGGGTTCGGGCTGTGGTACTTGGGTAGTCTCTCCGGATGGTTGGGGCTCATGCTCATTGTGGCCCGGGATGATGGGCAACGGGAAAGAGCGGCAGCCCTCGCGGATACTGCGGTCCAGGGCTCGCCACCGATTCATGGTGCAGAAATCGGCGTACAGTTCACACTGGCAATCGGCGGGGTGTTGGCCGGCGGCCTTGCGGGACCGGATCATCATGCTCAGCCGGGTGATTGAGGGGATACGGACCCCATGACGAAACGTCCTGGCTTCGGCAGCGGTCATGTTCGGTTGGCGTGTTGGATGATATGGCACTAGGGTGGGCATCGCTCTAACTCCTGTAAACCTGGATTCCTCGAGCCTGGGGGTGACGACCTCATGCGTTGGAGGCCGACTGGTTCCAGGCGTGGGGCGGGAGGGGCTCCTCAGGTAGGAGGCATCTTCTGATGCCTGGTCACCCCGCGAAGCTACGTGCGGATAATCAGCCGCTCAGACGGCTCCCGCAGCCCCGTTCTCCTTAGTAGGCGACAATAAGGAGCTGACCCCGCAACGGATTACGGGTTTTTTTACCAACTGCTGCGGCTTTTGCGGCAAGGAGCATGTTTCTTGTTCGCGTGGAGGGGGTCGATAATCGGGATTGGAATAACGGGGAGCCCCGCTCCGGCAGGGGAACGGACTCCCAGGTCGGCTGGGGCTGTAGTTCGACATCCACGGCCACAACATGCGCAGCGATGAAGTCGAGGGGTCCTTTGGTTGGCTCCGTCACCATTCTCCCAAGGGCATCATCCTGGTCAGGGGTCGCCGTCGAATGGCTGCCGGCCTATGCCCCGGAGCTTGACCCGGTCGAACAGGTGTGGGGCCGCACCAAGTATGCAGTTCCGGCCAACTTCATACACGATGATGTCGGCCACCTCGCTGGGGAGGTCAGCAACTCGATCAAGCACCCGGCATCCGACCCGATGTTGCTGCGGTCCTTCAGGGCACAGGCGGAATTCGTTCTGTGAGCGATCTAGGTATCCAGTGAATGGTCAAGAGACTGGATCCGGCATCGCTATTGGAATGGCGTTGGCCCCCTGGTCCCCGAGGGGTTTGCCGGCGATGTTCCGATCAGGTCTGAATGCGAAGATCATTCCACTCGCTTGCAGGGAGAACACCGGCCCCGACACTGCTACGGGGCGGGAGCCAGGGCGGTCAACACTGGGGGGAGTTCGGTTTCTTCGTCCAAGCGGCTGAGAATACAGTGGCAGGTGGTCGGATCGGTGACGTGGACCAGCGACCATTCTCCGACCTGGACCCTTTGACCGCAGTGCTCGCCGATCACGCAGGGATAGTCGGCGTGAGTTCCATGATCTTCCTTGTGAACCGTGGGATGGAAAATAGCCACGAGGAATTCCCCTTCACGGGTGTACTTCGCCGCGATCCCGGCCTCCTTTCCAAACCTCAGGCCGTATACCGGTCCGAGCCGAAAGCCGCCGTGCAAGGTGTCGGGCAGGCCGAAATTCAGGTGGGGGGCATATTCCCTGGCCTGGGCAGCCGGAAACTCCTGGGCTTTGTAAAGAACCAAGAACTTTCTGAAGGCCCCCTCCGCATCAAGAGGCAACATATCGAGGATGATCTTGAAATTCACGGTTGCCGCTTCAGCACTGCCGACGCCTTCGCCTGGCCAGGTAAACATGATGGTGCCCAGGCCGACGACGAGAACGATTCCCGCGGCGACAGCGAGAGGATGACCTGGCATCCACCGACCCCGCGGCCTTCTGGGGGGACCGAGTTCATCTCTGAGACGCTGCTCTGTCGCAGGCCAGAGCGCCCCAGGTACGGTCACCGGGCCGGGGGATGCCAATTCTGAGACGAGCAGCCGTAGTTCATTCAGCTCCTCCCGGCAGGCTTCACAGGAGACGAGGTGGGCATCGACGCTCTGCTGGGCGTCGGCCGACAGCTCGCCGTCCAAGTAGGCCCCCAGTTGTTCTCTGGTCGGTTCACAAGTCATGACACATCAACCCTTTCGCTTCACCGATGCCGTTCTCTCGGATCAGGAATTGGCTGCGATGCCGGGCTATTCTTTGGATGCTCCGCCCCGTCTGATTCTTCGCAGGTTTCGTAGCCACCGGCCAATAAGTCGCGCAGCCGTTGCCGGGCCCGGTTCAGGCGCGAAGCGATCGTTCCCTCCGCACAATCCAGGACCTCCGCCATCTCGCGATAACCGAGCCCCTCCTGGTAGCACAGCAGAAGCATGGCCCGATCAGTATCAGCCAGGGACTCCAGGGCGTCTTGCACGTCGATTCTGGCCATGGCGGGATTGCCAGGGTATTCGGGTAGGGGACGCTCAGGCAGGGCCTGCAGGTGCTTCTGGGTCCGCTTTTCTCGCCTCAAGAACTGTAGGGCCTCGTTGACCGCGATGCGATAGAGCCAAGTGGACACTGATGATCGGCCGTCGAACTGGCCAATCCGGGCGAAGGCACGCACGTAGGTTTCCTGGGCCAAGTCGAAGGCGTCGTGGTCGTTGCCGGCCATGCGTCGCAGCAGGCGGTAGATCCGCTCGATGGTCCGCTCGTAAAGGTCCCGCCACGCCTCGCGGTCGCCTTTCTGACAGCGGGTGACTAGATCGTGTTCGGCCTCCATCGGTCCCCTGTGATTCGGCCAGGTTCCCATTCTCCAACCCGGAACAGAACCGGATTATAGTGCCGGTCTCGGCCGGAGCAAGAGTACGGTGGGCTAGACAGTCCCTGCCCCCCCCTCCAGAAGGCTGGCGCCGGGCCCTTGGTCGTGTACCTGAAACGGGGTTGCCGCCTGCGGGAAAGAGAGGGCGTGGAGGGAAGGGGTCCTTATTATCGCCGGTCTTCCATTCCATCTCGGGCTGTCCCGGTCCTGATTCCATCCCATTCATCTGCCGGAATCCGCAACGTGCCAGCGTAGCCTCACTGGCGGGCTCGGTGCTATCTGTGGCTCACGCAAAGCAAGGTTACGTCGTCGTCGAAGTTGTCTCGCCCTTGGAATGAGCGAACGTTGCGGATGACTGCCGCCAGCTGCTCCTTAAGCCCAAGGCTTGCTGTTTTGACAAGCAGGTCCACCAGCCTGGGTCGCCCCAGCGGCCGTCCTTGCCTATCGAATGCCTCATGTAACCCATCGGTGAACAGAAACAAGCGGTCGCCGGGGACTAATCGCCCTCGGTTGGATTGATAGGATGTTTCACTGTCGACCCCGAGCGGCAGACCATTTCCAGTAAGGACTTCCGCGCTCCCATCCGGGCGGACAACAACGGCCGGGTCGTGACCCGCACTAAGGTACTCAATTATACCGGAGGAGTTTAGGAGCCTGGCCAGGTAGCAGGTGGCGAACTCTCCCGTACTCGATATGCTCGAGAACTCGCGGTTCATCGCCCTTGCAATCCGGGTAATATCCGATGTCGTGGATGCCTGGTGGTGAAGCACGGTCCGCAGCAAGGCCGTATACAGCGCCGCAGGGACGCCGTGACCTGAGACATCCATCACCACCAGTAAGGTAGAGCTATCGGTCAACGGGACTATGTCGTAGAGATCACCACCGACGCTATCCGTAGGGAGAAAGGCGGCGACCAAATCGAATCCTTCGATCCGATGGACATCACGCGGCAGCAGCCCACGCTGAATCACCCGAGCTCTCTCCATTTCTTCCTTGCGTCGCAGCTCGACCTGATTGAGAGATCCTGCCATTCGGTTGACGCCGTCGGCCAGCAGTCTCAGCTCGCCGCTGCCGCGAGATGACAGGTGCACGTCGAAGTGTCCCCGGCCCACCGCGGCGACCCCCGTGACCAGCTCACGCATGGGTCGTTGAACCCAGACGAGCAATCCTAGTGTGGTGACGGCGACAATGAGGCCAACCAGGATTCCCATGCTCGTCGCACGACTGATCCCTTGGCTGGTGATGAGGTGCTGGATGACCGCGGCCGACTGGGCGACCGAAACGGTCGCGCCGTCACTGGTCTGGACATTGACCGAGAGGTAGACCACGCCATCATGCTCAAAACTGTCAACTTGGCTCTCCGCGGCGGTGGCCATCTTGGCTTCGAGGCCCGGGTCGGACCGCTCGTGAGCCCGCAAGAGGATGCTGCCGGCCTGATCGAAGATTATGATATGGTGCCCCGGGGATGCGGCAGAACTCATCTGTCGGCAGAAGTCGTCGATGAACCGCTGGAAATCCTCGGTTTCCGGGAAGTGTACGCGGGCGACAGCCAACACCTTGGCTTCCTCGCTTAGCCGCTCGGTTTCCTGGCCGATGAGGAGGGCTCGCTCTCGTCGGTAGTCAGTCAGTGCGAAGGTGCCGAGCACGCCGATGACGGTGGCGTTGACCACCAACGCCACGCGGAAGGCCAGGGTGTTCCAGAATCTCAGTCGCGGCAAGCCAACCCCGGATCTCTGAGCGTTTCTCCTTTCGTATGCCATCTTGCGGCCCAACCGGATGTCACCTGTGGCAGGGGACGATTCCAACTCATTGGATGCCGTTCTTGGCCCACTTCTTCCGCCAGGGCTCCTGCTGATTCGGAACCTCTCCGACGGACAAAGCATCTAGCATTCTCCTGAGAAGATGGCAAGGCCCGCTCGTCATGCAATCTGCTAAGTGACCATACGGTGCTTGCCTTCACTCGCTGTAACCAGGACCTGCATGGCCCCGCTACAGGACTGCTTGGGACGATCATCGATGAGAATCGCCGGACCGCGTTGGTCAACGTCGTCGGTGTAGATGTCCGTTGGGCGGAGAAGGGATGCAATCATGGGTATGACCTGCCGCGGATGTGTTCCGCACGTGGAGAAGGCCCTGCGCGGGGCCATCCTGAGCGTCGGGGATTCCGACTGGGTATCCAGGGAAGGCCGATTGCCTGGGAAGCGATCGTCGGCCAACGCCTGGAGCCCAGGTGTTGGGCAGCAGCCGCTTCTCGACGTGAGGCAGTCTTCATAGCCCTGTCCCCACCGTGGCAAGAGGAAGAAGTCCGACTCTATGCTCTGGCCACCCGAGGCCGAGCCTGGATGACAGGGAATGGCGGCCGCGGGTATGTGGCGGCCTGGGCTGGATTTCTGCCTTTACCTGGGAAGAACTGTTGCCGAGCAGGCATCCAATCAGTCAGAGATGGACTGAGTCATTGACCGATCGCACGGCGAGTGCAGTGCGGGTCCGGATACATGCGTCTCATTTGCGACGCGAGAATGTGTCCGACCTGCATAATCGAAGATCGGGGCTAACTTACAGCAAACAACCCGACAAGGACCGGCACCATGGGAGACTCCGCCTGCCGCGAACAGCGTAAGGACGTCGAATCCGGTGAACCTACCCCACGCGAAGCGAATTCGGCCACTCCGACGACTGTGCCGGATCTGAAGTTGGAGGGTAAACTGGTATCTCTGCCAGCGAGCAAGGGTGTTCGCTTCTGCTGCCACGCCCCAAAAGCTCGGTCAGTTCTCCTGGTGGGTACCTTCAACGGCTGGGATCCACAAGCGACCCCGATGACAAGGAACGCGGGAGGGATATGGACCCTCGAGATGGAGCTTGCCCCAGGCCAATACAGATACGAATTCGTCCTCGACGGCCAACCGAGTTGTGAGCCAGGCCCCGACGGCACGTATCAGGCGGTCCCTGATTGCGTGAGCAGCGAGTGCGGCATCTTGAATCGTATGGTCGCGATTGTGTAGGGCTCATTTACGGCCCCCTGGTCATCCGGGTGGGCCGGCATGCCGTACCCCTGGTGGTCCTTGTTGGGTTCCGCGCCCGGCCAGCCGGGCGTGTTGATGGCCCTCAGGCGGTTCCCATGAGAAGACGGAGATGAAACAAGGCTCTGAAAGCGATCCGACGCCGGGGGCCGTCCAAGCCGCTGAGCGGCAGAAGCGGCAACGGTTGATCGTCTTCAGAATCGGGGATTGCCTATTCCTGTGCCTGGTCGGTGGGGCGGCCGCCCTGGCGATGCACCTTGCGCACCAGTTGAACTGGGGCTTCGGGTTCACCTGGATCATTGGGATGTCAATGGCGATGGCCTTCCAGGCATTCCTGGCATGTCTCGCCGCCCCGATCCTCGGCACGATTGAAAGCATGATCCCTTCCATGATAGTCGCGATGGCAAGCTCGATGTTGGTGTGCGCGTTGCACCTGATGGTGGGCGAGGAAGGACTGTCCGGGTCCCTGGCAGTGGGTGGTTTATTGGGTCTTGGTTTGTTTGTCTTCGTTGAAGAATACGGTGCCGCGTGCAAAGAGTCGCTGCATCGGATCTTCCCTAGCCGATGAGGATTCTGAAGCCGACCATGTGGGACTGGCGGGCCAAGTTCTATGATGTGTGTGAGGCGTCGGAGCTTCGGCGAGGGCCTGATAAGGCCGCGCTCTTTGAAGACATGTCCGCGAGAGTGCTCCTTGTCGGGGTGGGTACCGGCATTGACATCCGGCGCTTTCCACCTGGTCGGCAAATTGTGGCCATTGACATCAGCAGGGAGATGCTGCGGCGAGCCAGGGCCCGCCGAAGGAGCTACAGCGGCGTGCTCAGTCTGGTGCAGGCCGACGCGATGAAGTTGTGTTTCCTAGATGCGTCTTTTGATACCGTGGTTACTTCCTGCACGCTGTGCTCAGTGCCCGATCCCATACGCGTCTTGCAGGAGCTTCATCGGGTGCTACGTCCCGGAGGGGGACTCCTGATGTTTGAGCACGTCCGGAGCCGCAACCCACTTCTTGGCCTCACTCTTGATCTGATGACCCTGTGGACGCGTTTTCTCGGGACGGAGATGAACCGCGACACCGTCGGCAATGCGCTCACGGCGGGTTTTCGCATCACCCGGATTGAGAGCGTGTACCTGGACATTATTCTCTCGATTCACGCAGTAAGAGACGACCAGGGGGGGCAATAAGCCAGGAAATCTGAAAGGAACACCATGCAGGAACGCAGTTTGAATTCCGACTCTAGCAGGCGACGATTGCCGCGAGAAGGGCGCCCGTACCGGGCGTCCGTGGGGATGATTGTCCTTCTGTTCTTCGCCAGCGGCATGTCCGGCGGAACCTGCGTCACGATCGCCCCGGACCCGGGTGCCGGCGAGCCGGTCATCGTGGAGGACGACCATATCCTGGGCTCACCTGATGCCAAGGTGACGGTCGTGTCCTACGAGTGTTTCCAGTGACCGCCCGTCGGCATGTTTGCCGGGTTGGAGTTTCCGACCATCAAGGAGCGGTACATCGACACCGACAAGGTCCGCTGGGTCATCAGGCACCTTCCGTCGGGGGGAATCCACGACCGGGCGGAGCCGGCCGCGCGCGCCTCGGAATGCGTGGCCAATCAGGACCCGGATGCGTTCTTCGATTACCGTGACCTGCTCCTCGCCGATCCGGACGATTTGTCGGATGATGTGCTGGGAGCGCACGCGTCAACCCTCGGCCTGGATCGAACGACCTTCGACACCTGTTTCAGCTGGCAGGCCACCGCTGGCCGCGTTCAACGGGATGTGGAGTCCGCGGCCGCCTTGGGTGTGAACACCATTCCGACTTTCTTGGTGAACAGCGAAAAGGTCATCGGCTACCACACCGCCGAGGAGCTTGCTACGGTCATTGATAGACATTTGAACGACGATTGAGCAGCCTGGGCGAACTCATCGTACGGGAGCAGGCCCTGTTGAATCACCTCGGCCCCCTTCGATTGCCCCTCAGCGGTTGAGCGAACCAGAGGACCACGGTGATCTGCGCGGCTTAACCAGGTCCCGTTTGTAAGAAGATGGCCGGTCACACCGTATCTGGATTGAGCTGTGCTTTCCTGGGCGGTGACGGTCATGGCCGTGGAGGCTGACGGGGTATCGACTAGTATCCGGGGAGTGCCTTCAGTCGGGCGGGTCGATCTTATCTCCAGTGGCTCGCGCGGTTGAGGTCTCCCCCAGAGGCATCATGGCTTCGCGACCATCCACGCGGTCGGGCGGCCTTCCGGAGGAGGCGTACAAACTGGCGGCTACAAGTGGTGAGGGTGGCCTGGTGGACGACGAGGGCATCGCTAGTGTGGTGGCGTCGTCGTCGGTGACTTGACTGTAGGCGAACGCTGGGCCCCGAGAAGCTTCCTGGACTGGGGAAGAATTCAGGCCAACCAAGCATCCAATGGTCCAGACCGTCGATCCTGGCTACTGATAGCCGGCCGGCAAGGCGCACAATGCAGCCGCGTCCTGCTGGGCACAGCAACACTCTCGAAAAGGAACAGCCAATGATGATGGGATTCTTGTGGCCGATGATGCTGGGCATGGGCTCATTCATGACAGGCATGTTTGGTGGTCTCTTCGACGTCATATTCATGCCGATGTGGACGATGATGACCAGCTGGTTCGGCTTTACCGGCTAGCTGGTTCGGTCCATCGGCGTTCTTCAGCGAGCCATGGTGCAGAGGCGGTGACAAGGGGGTCCGGGGAGGGTGCGCGCGGTTCGGCGGACGGCCGCGGACAGGTTCATGGGATTCGTTTTGACAACATCGAGAGGTGGTCATGTCTATCACGCGAAAGACGCGCGTGTTCTCGCTCCTGGCGAGCACATGCTGCTTGGCCTGGATGAGTCAAGGGGCCTCGGCGCAGACGGGGTCTGAGCCCTCGGATGACAATGTCATGGCGCTGCGGGATCAGCATGATTCCCACACCGCCGAGCAGGTGACCGAAACTGGAACGAGGGAAACGGTCGAAGCCCCCGAGGAACTACGAGGGCCGGAGTACCGCGACATCCGGTTTCTCGAAGACTTCAGCTACCTCGATGGTCCAGAGGGCAGCTACCAGGAGGACCTCTTCGACCCCATCAAGTGGATCCACCTGACTGACGACCTCACCCTGAGCATCGGGGGGGAGTTCCGCGCCAGGTTGGAAGCCGAGACCAACAAGGCCTTCGGCAGCGCCGAGCCCTCCCAGGACACCTTCTTCCTGCACCGCTACCTCTGGCACTTCGACTTGAGGTACCGGAAGCTGGCCAGGGTATTCTACCAGGGGATCAGTGCCCACATCGAAGATCGTGATCTCGGCCTGCTCGATTACCATGAGAACAGGTGGGACATCCAGCAGTTGTTCTTCGACGTAAAGCCCTTGGGGGGGGATGCCCCGTTGACCCTCCGCGTCGGCCGCCAGGAGTTCTCGCTCGGCAAGGGGCGGCTGATCAGCCCGCTGGACTGGGGCAATGCCCGCCGCAAGTTCGATGCCGCGGCACTGTTCTACAACCAGGAGAAGTTCGACGCCGTTCTGTTCTATGCCAAGCCTGTTCTGGTCGACCTCGCCGAGGGACTGAATCGCAAGCCCGACAAGTACCGGGAGGAGTTTGACATCTACGGCATCTACACCACCTGCAAGGCGATCCCCGACCACTCGATAGACCTGTACTTCCTGGTCTGTCGGGACACCGGCGATATGACCAACGCCAACGGCCGAGTCGGCGACATCTCGCTCTACACCTTCGGCGGCCGGATCGGCGGCAACACCGGCCCGCTGGACTACGACGGCGAGCTGGCCGGTCAGTGGGGCAAGTTCGCCGGCGACACGGTCCACGCCTGGATGGCCGCTGCCGACGCGGGCTACACCTTCGAGACCTGCCCCTGGACACCCCGACTCGGCATCGGGTTCGACTACGGGAGCGGCGACGACGACCCGAGTGACGGGACCCACGACACCTTCAACCAACTCTATCCTGACAGCCACACCTACCTAGGCCTGATCGATGCCGTGGGCCGGCAGAACGTCCTGGCCACCAACGTGAACGTGACCTGCAAGCCCCTCGAGAAGGTCAGCACGCGATTGGCCTGGTACACCTTCTGGAACGATTCCAAGCAGGACGCCCTCTACGACGCCAACGGGGAGGCGACACGCCGCGGCATCTTTGGTGGCGGGTCGGGCCACGACATCGGGAACGAGCTTGATCTGACGGTGACGTACGACATCGATGTACACCAAAGCGTGCTGTTCGGTTATTCCCACTTCTGGGGCAACAATTTCATCCGCTCGACCGGCCCCAGTGAGGACGCCGATTTGATCTACCTGCAATACGCGTTCACGTTCTAGTAGGACATGTCGTGCCGTTGATGGTCCGCCCCCACGAGTTGCAGAATCCGTCCGTCGGCGTGGCGATCTGACACTGGCCAGTGGGTGATCGATAGCCAAGGTCCCAAAAAACGAGGCTGGTCACCCTCAGCCGCTGGGGAATGGTCAGGGAGCCGCCTTGGCTGGTCAGGCTTGGCCATGATCAGGCGAGCACGTCACCGGCCGAAGTCCAGAAATCTCAACCAGCGCCAGGTTTATTCCTCCATGAGGGGAAGCCCTGACGCTGCACCGGCATCCAATCGGTTGGACAAGGACGAGCGGTTACCGGCTCATGGCGGGCTGGCCGCTATCCCGCGGATATCGAGCCAGGGAGAACAGAAATATGCATAAACGGGGCATGGTTATCGCATTGATGGCCGTCTTTGCGTTTGGTGTGGCAGCGAGTACCGCCAGTGGGCAGTGCAGATGTGGTGGGCCGGCGAAGGCCAAGAAAGAGAAGAAGTCCGCTGGGCCAAAGTGCCCGGTGACCACCCACGCGGTCGATTTCTCGGTCAAGATGGTTGCAGAAGACGGCCCGGTTTACTTCTGCTCCGAGGGGTGCATCGAGAAGTATCAGGTGAAGCCGAAGAGGTTCGCCAGGAGGGTGGCCGCACAGCGGGAAGCCGCGGCATTGCTGCCCAAGGTGCAGGTGACCTGCCCCGTCACAGGCCAGCCCGTCGATCAGGAGATCTCCACCGAACAAGGTGACCTGGAGGTCTTCTTCTGTCGCGAGAGCTGCATCGCCAAATACGAGGAGAAGCCGGCGAAGTACGAAGCCCGTTTAGCCAACGGCTACACCTATCAAACCAAGTGCCCCATCAGGGGTGGCGACATCGACCCCGCGGTTTTTGTTGTGGGGCAGTCCGACGGCCGCAAGGTGTTCTTCTGCTGTACGGGCTGCGACAAGAGATTCCTGAAAGATCCAGCCAAGTACGCTCCCAAACTGGAAGCTCAGGGAATCAAGACCGAACTTGGTCAGACCAAGGCAGACGAGAAGGGCGAGCGAGGCAAACATGAAGACCGTGATCCGCACGATCACGGTGGCCACGCTCACTAGGTTCGTGGCCCGGATAGGTGCCTTCTATCCATCCTTGTTCGAAACGGGCCCATGTACAGTCCGGGGTTACAGGGAGGAATTGACATGAAGAAAAGATTGATCGTCAGCATTGTCTTTGGTGGGTTCTCGTGGGTCTGATGGTTGGGCTGACGGGCTGCCAGTCTCCGAAGAGTACCGAGCCGGTGGTGTCGACCAGGATCACTGATACAGAGCTGGCTCAAGCTAGCAAGAAGAAGCCCAGGCCCCCGGTCCAGCGCAATTGGCGCAAGATGCGGCGATGAGGATGTTGATTCGCTCGACAGACCCCCAGGTTGTCTAGCCAGGCTCGTATTGGCGCTTTCTCCGGAGGGGGGAATCTCCGCAGGCGGTGCTCCAGCTTCCGCCTCATCATCCACGCCTGGTTGTGGAAGGCGGCTAGCGACAGGGTCCCCGGGGTGAAGGGTCGAAACATAGCCATTGACTGCGTCGGCATCCAAGAAACTGATGCCCTCTTGTAGCAGGGCACAGTCGGACTTCCTGCAGGCGTGTTCAGGCCAGTGGATATTTTTCAGTTGGCTCGCTAATCCACTGGCCCCGCCCACCCGGTGGTCGATCCGGGTGGGCGTTTTCCTTGCCATTTCCGTGGTCTTGCGGTGGTTGCCTTCGGCCGTTACGACATGGACGGAGATCCATGCCGGCGACTGCCGCCGGGTGCTGGTAGGGAGGCCGACAAGGTCAACGCCGCAGCGGCAGAGGTAAGCGGCGGTAGTTTCCGCCAGAATCCTACCCGGCTCGGGAAGGAACACTGCCGGCTTGGCATCCAACAGGCTGAAACCGGAGAGGGATCGCAACGCACACGGTGTGCCGGCCCTGATCCCCTAGACGACGAGAACAGGAGAACAGCAGTATGAAGTCATGGAGAGTGATCACCGCAATCGTGACCCTGTTGGTGCTCGGCGTTGGCGCAAATGCCAGCCGGGCCCAGGATCAACACGGGGGAGCCAAGCACGGCCCGAAGGACCAGGCGCTCGGTTTTCCAAAATGCCCGGTGATGGATGAGTCGGTTGATTTCTCGGTCAAGGTCGATACGAAAGACGGGCCGGTCTACTTTTGCTGCAAGGGCTGCATCGAGAAGTACGAGGCCAAGCCCGAGAAATTCGCCAAGAATGTGGCGTCCCAGCGGAAGGCAGTCGCGGCATTGCCGAAGGTCCAGGTGGCCTGTCCGATCAGCGGCAAACCGATCGACAAGAAGGTATCCATCAAACACAACGGCGAGACGGTCTATTTTTGCTGTGCAGGCTGTGCCCCCAAGTTCGAGAAGGACCCCAAGGAGTACGCCTCCAAACTGGCCGACAGCTACACCTACCAGACGAAGTGCCCGGTGATGGGCGGGGACATCGACCCCACGGCATTCAGTACGCTCCCCGGCGGCCGAAAGGTGTTCTACTGCTGCCCGGGGTGCGACAAGCCGTTCTTGGCGGATCCTGCCAGGTACGCTTCCAAACTGGAGGCCCAGGGATTCAAGATCGATCTCGACAAGATGAAATCCGACCGGAAGGGAAAGCAAGCCAAGCACGATGACCATGATTCGCATGACCACGATCATTGACATCGGCTTCGTTTGTCCACCATGATTCCGGCTCGAGGGCGTGCTTTCGCCACCGGCACTTGAATGATGCGCAGAATCGGGAGTCCTTGCGCCGGAGAAACTAGAGGATTCCCAGTTTGGCAGATCGTGCCCATCCCCAAATGAGACCAGGAATGTGAGGTTCACCTGGTGTACACCTCTGTCCGGTGTCGGGAGAGGTGGCTGAAGGGAGAATCCTGCCGGGAGAGGTTCTCGAGAGCCGTCACGGAGTACGCAGGGGGGCTTGCGGAGCAGGGGCTGAGGCTGGACCTGTGATCACCGCAAACCGGGCCCAGGCGTTCGGGGCCATGAACGTCCGGCGACCAGGAAAGCCCGCTCATTGTGGGCCTGCAGTCCGGATGGAAGATCTGCCCGCGGTTGGGTAGCCAACGATTGAGTCTTGGGGAAAAAGGGGTTGGCCTCTGCCTCATTGACCGCTAACATAAGTGCATGAAAAAGCTGGAGATAGGACAATTCGCAGGGGCGACGATTTGCCGGAGCACAACGAGATGTCACAGGGTTTCGTTCGAGGGACGCGCTGTAGGTTCTTGGTATGGGGTCTTCTCATCAGCACGGCCTTGGTGCTCTCGGGATGCGCTCTGAACGAGGAGGGAGACAGAGAGGTCAGCCGACTGCTTGAACGGCACGGGCGCGAGCTGGAACGTGATAGCGCGCAGTATGGGAGCGTCCCTCAACGAGCCAGCACCACGGAGCCTGGGCGGGAGCGGGAAACCCCGGGGCCGTCGAGCAAGAAGACGATGCTGGCGCGGTTGATCGAGATCGCACTCGAACGTAACCCCGACATCCAGGCGGCGGCAGAACGGGCCCGCAGCATGGCCAGCCGAGTCCCGCAAGCGACGGCGCTGCCCGATCCCTTCCTGTCGACCAAGACACTGCCCGAGCCCGTTCGGACCGCGGAGGGGGACAACTACTTCGTCCTGGGCCTGCGTCAGAAACTGCCGGTTCCCGAGAAGCTCGACCGCCGCGGCCGGATCGCCTTGGAAGAAGTGCGGATGGCGATTGAACGGCATGAACAGACCAGGCTGCGGATCATAGGCGACGTGAAGCGGGCGTTTTTCCAGCTGTACGCCACTGATTGGGCCATCTCCATCACCGAGGAGAACATGATTCTCCTGCGGGACATGATCGAAGTCACCCGTGCCCAACTGGTGGCCGGCCGGGGGCAGCAGGAGGACGTGTTGCGCACCCAGGTGGAGCTTTCCAATCTCGAAAGCGAACTGGTGGGGCTGCGACAGCGGCGGGTCACGACGGTCTCTTTGCTGAACGCCCTGCTGGATCGCCCGGTGGCTACGCCGGTGGCGACGCCGCCCGACTACGATCTGCGACGCCTGGAGTTGCGGCTGGATCAGCTGCTGGCCTTCGCGTTGAGGGAGAATCCGGAGCTGAGGGTGCTGGAGCGGCAGATCGCCCGTGATGAACAGAGCGTCAAGCTGTCGAAGTTGGAGTATTGGCCGGACTTCACCATCGGCCTGGAGTGGATGCAGATGGATCCCCGGGGAGCGTTTCGGCCTCCGGTGAATCCTCAGACCGGGATGCGTCCCCGGGTTCCGCAGATGAGCGAGGACGGCAGCGACAACTGGGCGATCACGTTCGGGTTCAATGTTCCTTTGTGGTTCGAGAAGATCGAGGCGGGTATCCGCGAGGCCCGGCAGAAACTGGCCGCTTCTCGTCGGCAACACGCATCGATGAAGAATAGCGTGACCTTCCGGGTGGAGGACGCCCTGGCCCGGGTGCGGTCGTTCCGGGACATCGCCACCCTATTTGCCACCGCCATCATTCCGCAAGCAGAGCAGGCTTACATCGTCTCACGGACGAATTACATGGCCGGAACGTCAGACTTCCAATACGTGATCGACAACTGGCAGAGATGGCTCTTTTTCCGCATTCGCTACTACCATGCTCTGGGCGAGGTCGAGCGAAGCGTGGCCGATCTGGAACAGGCGGTAGGCATCAGCATCGTTGAAGCGGAAGAAGGAGCAGACGATCCGGGGATTAGCCAGTAGCGGACGAGACCGGCGAGGTGGAGAGGGCCGCAGTCTGACCTGGGTCAACGTCCTGACAAGCGAAAGGACTGGGACGCTATGAAAGTCAACCTTGCGAAGATCGCTTCACTGGCCTCCAAGGCACCGGTCGTGGTTATTGTGCTGGTGGCGTTCGTCTCGGGATACATGTTCAAGGGGGCGGTGTCGGCGACCTCAGCACCTGCGACAGCGGGCCAGGTTGGGGCGGGAACGGAGGCTGCAGAGGAGGTTTGGACCTGCTCGATGCATCCCGAGATCAGGCTTCCGGATCCGGGAAAGTGCCCCAAGTGCGGCATGACCCTGATCCTGGCGGAGAGCAAGCCCGACAAGCCGAAGAACGATCGGCCCAAACAGTACGCTTGTTCGATGATGTGCGTGCCGCCGCTGTCCCTACCAGGCAAGTGCCCCATCTGCGGGATGGAGATGGTGGAGGTGGAGGAGGAGGGCGGAGACCAGGACGCCGGCCCGCGGACGCTGACGCTCTCGCCTTCGGCCCAGAAACTGGCAGAGATCCAAGTAGCGCCCGTCGAGCGCAAGTTCGTGGAGGCGGAAATCCGGATGGTGGGCAAGATCGAATACGACGAAACCCGCCTGAAGTCCATCACCGCCTGGGTGCCGGGTCGTCTGGACCGGCTGTACGTCGACTACACGGGGGTCCCGGTCAAGAAGGGCGATCACCTGGTGTACATGTATAGCCCTGAGTTGCTAGTGGCCCAGGTCGAGCTTCTGCGGTCGATCAAGACGGTCAACGAGATCAAGGCGGTGGCCAGCGAGGGCGTTCGTCTGTCGGCGGAGGCGCTGGTCGAGGCGGGCCGCGAGAAGCTGCGGCTGTGGGGCCTCACGCTGGAGCAGATTCGGGAGATTGAAGAGCGAGGGGCGCCCTCGGACCACATGACCATCTACGCGCCCATCGGCGGCATTGTGGTACACAAGAACGCGACCGAGGGCATGTACGTCGACACGGGCACGCGGATCTACACGA
>CAZFMS010000009.1:0-33336 GCA_964520125.1 uncultured Planctomycetaceae bacterium | reverse complement strand
AATCAGCGTCGAGGAGATGGGGGACATTTTCGCCTTGATCAACTTTGTCCGGCAACTAGATGAGCAGGGCGATCCGGCGCAGGGCGAGCGCATCCTGCAGGTCAAGGGATGTTCGGAATGCCACGCCGTGGATACTGCGGGGGGCAGTCTGGGGCCGGACCTGGCCAAGTGGGGCAGCTATGCGAACCCGGTCATCTGGGCCCAGATGATGTGGGAGCACGCCCCGGTGATGGAAGAGGCGATGAATCGCTCGGAGATGAAATGGCCGGAGTTGGAGGGAGCCGATCTGGTGCACATCGTGGCCTATGTGCGCAGTGCCGGGGTCAGCAAGGAGAAGACCTATCTCCGGCCGGGTTCTTTCGCCCTGGGCCGAGACCTGTTCGTGGAGAAGAAGTGTAACAGTTGTCATCCGGGCGACGGTCCCGATCTGGCGGCGGTTGATCTGCCGACTTCGATAGGAGCGCTGGCCTCGCGGATGTGGAATCATTCGCCGGCCATGACCCGCATCATGCGTGAGAAGGTCGTGGAGCGGCAACCGGTCAATGCTCAGGAATTGGCCGACATCCTGACCTACGTACTAATGCTTCGCCGGCAGAACGGTACGGGCGACCCGCTCCGCGGGAGGCGCGTCTTCGTTCGCCAGGGATGTGTCCAGTGCCACGACGGAGAGGAAGGCACCGCCGGCGTCGGCCCGTCGTTGCGGACACTCGGCGGTTCGGCCTCGCCGGCCAGCATGGCTTCGGCGATGTGGAACCATGGGGAGACGATGTTGCAGCAGATGTCCGAGGCCGGGTTGGGCTGGCCCGTTTTTGACGAGGAGGAAATGGTCGACCTGCTGGCCTACTTGAAGGCCTCGGCCAAGGCGGAGGGTGCCGGGGGAGAATAGGCTGGGCCGTGACGGGCGAACACCGGGCCGGCTGCCGGGTGCGTCTGAAAGGGACCGTAGCTAGACGAGGGATTGCGGATATGCGATTCATTGTGCCGGTGATCGTGGTGGTGGTTGTGGTGGTGGGCTTGGTGTCCATCCTGCCTGAGGTCATCACCCCCCGGGTGGAGGCCACCCAGCCCCTGCCCTTCAACCACGCCGTTCATCTGGAAGACGCCGGCCTGGAGTGCCTGAACTGTCATACCGACGCCGGGGTCGCGGTACACGCCGGCCTGCCGGGGGCGGAGATCTGCTTTGACTGTCACGATCTGGATGACGAAGACGAACTGCAGCATCCCGAGAAGGCCATGTTGGTGCCCTACCTCGACAGCGAGCAGCGTATCCCCTGGGAGCGGGTGGCGGTCACCAAGCCGGACGTCTTTTTCTCGCACCGGCGGCACGTGACCGCCGGGGGAATCGACTGCCTCCATTGCCACCCCCACCAGCCCGCCTTGACCGCCCCGCCGACGACCGTGGCCGAGGTCATGACCATGGACGACTGCCTGGACTGCCACGAAGAGAGAGAAGTCAGCGTCGATTGCCTGGCGTGCCATCGATAGGCCGCGGCATATCCCCCGCCCTGCGAGCGTCCCTGATCCGAGCATATTCACCGATTGGGAAGGTCGGGCGCGCCGATGCGGCCCGGCTCGATCGGCCACCATCGGGTCATCAGCATGACCAGGAGCTTGCAACGGCAGCGCTTCGGGGCTCACCTCTCGGTGGCCGGCGGGCTGCACATGGCCTTCGATGCGGCCGTGCAGGTGGGCTGTGACTGCCTGCAGATCTTCGTCAAGAACCAGAGACAATGGGCGGCCCAGCCGTTGGCCGACGAGCAGATCCGTGCCTTCCGGGCCGCTTGGGGCAAGACAGACGTACGTCCCGTCGTGGCTCATGCCGGTTACCTGCTGAACCTGGCCTCGCCCGATCGGGCCATGCGCAGGAAGAGCATCGGCGCCCTGGTCGATGAGCTGCAAAGGTGCGAGGCCCTGGGCGTGCCCTATCTGGTGCTGCACCCGGGGGCCCACCTCGGGGCCGGCGTGGCCGCGGGCATCAGGCGGGTCATCTCGTCTCTGAACGAAGTTCACGCCAGGACACCCGGGTTCGCCGCCGGGGTGGCCCTGGAGACCACGGCCGGACAGGGCACCGTCCTGGGCCATGACATCGCCCAACTGGGACGGATCATCGATGGAGTCAAGTCGCCCGAGCGGCTGACGGTCTGCCTGGACACCTGCCACTTGTTTGCCGCCGGTTACGATCTGTCTGATCCGAGCGACTATGAACGCACCCTCACCGAGCTTGCCCGACACGTCGGCCTGCACCGCATCAAGTGCATCCACATGAACGACTCGAAGCATCCTTGCGGCAGCCGCAAGGACCGACACCAACACATCACCAAGGGCTGCCTGGGCAAGCAGGCGTTTGTCCACCTGGTCAACGACCGGCGTCTGGCGGCGGTGCCGAAGATCCTGGAAACTCCCAAGGGCCGGGACGGACGGGGCACCGACCTGGACAAAGTCAACCTGCGAAGTCTGCGGCGGATGGTCAGGAAGTGACCTCGGCTCTATTGGTTCCGCCGGGGCGCCGGAATCGGTTGCCCGCATGATGTTCTACTGGTAGGCTGGGTGTCTCCTGATCCTGGCTGGTCTCGGCCGCCCGCGGCCGGCGCCGGGCCCCGAAGCCTGGGATGATCCCGGCAACTGGAAGCGGAGTTGGCTGTTCTCCGGACCCTGTCCCCTAAGATTCGGTCCGGGTTTGCAAACCGGCTCCGATCACGAGCAACAAAAGGCATCAAGAAGCAATGGCAAACGAGACGACTCCCACCGAGAAGAAGAACCCCTTTCGCGAAATCATCCAGCCATTCATCGATCTAATCCACGCCCCGCGGGCCTTGTGGGGCATCAACGTGGCCTATGTGATCGAGGGGATGTGCTACTTCGGCTTCCTCGGTTATCTCGCCATCCATTTCTCCAGCTCCATCTTCCAAGGCGTCGAAAACGCAGACGTTTACTCGCACAAGATGGTGATGGTTCTGACCGCAGGCATTGCCCTATCAATGGTCTTCTTGGGTGCCGTCCCCGACAAATGGGGAGTCCGGAAGGCCCTCATTGCGGCGTTCCTTTTCATGATCGTGGGACGCGTGCTGATCTCCGCCGCTCCGACGCTCCTCGGGCTGCAACCTGCGGGGTTGTGGTCGCACCTGCACCTGGTGACGATGGCTGGCATCTTCTTCATCGTGATCGGCTATGGCATGTATCAACCGGCCGCCTACGCTGGTGTCCGTCAGTTCACGAATCCAAAGAATGCGGACATGGCATTCATCATGCTATACGCTTTGATGAACCTCGGCGGCTGGTTGCCGTCTTTCGCCTTTCTCCTGCGCGACGAAGAATGCCTGAACCTTGGCATCCCCGGTACGTATTGGGTGTACACGGGATTCACCGTCGTCGCGCTGCTGTCGACTGTTCTCATCCTGTCGCGAAAGACCGTGCGGCAGGCCATCGCCACGGCCAAGAAACAAAGGGCTCGGATCGATGAAGCTGGAGGAAAAAAGGGGAAAAACGCGGAAGAAAAGCTTAAGGAGGTGAGTCTCGAGGAAACGCCAGACGGTTGCCAGAAGTCGGCGGACAAGGCCCACGTTCCGCTGCATCTGTGGGGCATGATAGGGGGGATCATAGTTGCGTTCTACTTCTCCATTCCTGCTCCCTGGTGGTACATTGCTGGCGGACTGCTTGCCCTGGTTACAGCCGTCGTGGCCTTGATTCCAGCGGGGGCGCGTTGGGCAGCCAGGCACCCCCTGGCCAACGGTAAGTTCTTTTTCTTCATCTTCGCGCTTATTCCGGTTCAGACGTTGTTCACGTATGCCTGGTTTGTGCTGCCGCAATACATCTCGCGAACCTACGAGGGTTGGATGGGCGACTGGTTCGAGATCCCTTCGAATCTGAACCCTCTTCTGATCTTCATACTCGCGCCCATCGTGGCGGCCTTGACTCTAAAACGCAAGGTGTACGACATGATGATCGTGGGGACGTTCGTCATGGCGGCCCCCGCGTTTCTGTTGGCCATCACGCCGGGATTCTACACCATGATGGGATACCTCCTGTTCATGACTATAGGCGAAGCCATGTGGCAGCCGCGCTTCCTTCAATACGCTGCCCAGATCGCTCCCGAGGGGCGCACAGGCATCTACATGGGGGTGGCGCAGTTGCCCTGGTTCCTCACCAAAGTCCTCGTTCCCCTGCTGTACTCGGGCAAGATGATGGCCCACTATTGTCCCGCCGAGGGTCCTAAAGATACAGAGACAATGTGGTTCATCTTTGGCTGCATCGCCATTACCTCCACAGTGCTTCTGCGGCTGGCTAGACCTTGGGTTGGCAAGGACTTCAAGACCAAGGCGGATTGAGCGACAGACTCGACAATGCCATGCTGGTCGGCTGGAGCGATTCACGATTGCCGGTCACGCAGCCAATGGTGAGGTTTCTCCAAGGCCAGGCCGCGCGGGCTGAAGCCCGCGGCTCTTCTGGGACACACGCAAGCGTGAAATGCTCTAAGGGGTTGGGGCCGGCGGCGGCTTCGATCATGGGCCAGTACAGTTACTATGCAGACCGGCTGTCCGCCAATCGGCTGCGGCGGTGCTACGAGATTGCTCCGCCGTTGAGCAGGGTGGTGACTGGGGCGGTTCACGATGGGGTGTGGCCCGGGAGTCTGGACTGCGAGAACGCCGTCGAGACGGCGGTGCCGCAGATCGCTTGATTTGGCGGGTGGATCCCTTGACGGGTGGGCCTCTGGGGTGTTCGGCAGAGACCGGGCCGAGGACGGCCCGGCTCACTCGAACCTGCAAGTCAACGTTGACACAGTACTACATGGCCGAGGGGGCCGGTTCGTGCCCGAGGACGAAGGCCCGGGCTCGGGAGGCGGCGAGCTTGGCGTCTTCCATGATCATGTACAACGAGGGCACGCCGATCAGGGTCAGGACGGTGGCGAAGAGCAGGCCGGCGGCGATGGAGATGCCCATGGGGATCAGGAACCGGGCCTGAAAGGAGGTCTCCAGCAGCAGGGGGGCCAGGCCCAGGATGGTGGTGATCGAGGTCAGCAGGATGGGCCGCAACCGCTGCCGGCCGCCGTCGATGATGGCTTCGAAGACCGGGATACCCTCTCGCCGCCGGCGGTTGATGAAGTCCACCAGGATGAGCGAATCGTTGACCACGATGCCCGACAGGGCGACCATGCCGATCAGGGAGAGGATGGTGATCGGATAGCCCAGGGCGTAGTGCCCGGCGATGACGCCGATCGCCCCGAAGGGGATGGCGCACATCACGATGATCGGCTGGGCGTAGCTTCTGAAGAGACCGGCCAGGATGACGTAGATCAGCAGGATGGCGGTCGCGAAATTCTGCCGCAGGGAGCCGAAGGACTTCAGTCGCTCGCGTTGCTGCCCGCCGAATTCCAAGTGCAGGCCGGGGAATTCGCGCTGCAGGGCGGGGAAGCCGTCGGCGAGCCCGGCGCTGATATCCCGGGCGTTGCCGGCGGCTTCGTCCACGTCGGCGGTGACGGTGACGGTTCGCTTCTGGTCCTTGCGTTTGATGGTCGCGTAGCTGCGTCCTTCCTTGATTCGGGCCACCTCGGCGAAGGGAACCAGGGTCCCGTCCGGGGCGGCGATCCACATCGATTCCACGTCATAGATTCGCCGGCGGGACTCCTCCGGGTAGCGGACCATGACCTTCACGTCCTCCCGGTCGCGCTGGATTTGCCGGGCCTCCAGCCCGTAGAACGCCGCCCGGACCTGGGTGGCCAGCGAATGGGTGGTTAGTCCCAAAGCTCGGGCGGAATCGAGCAGCTCGATTTGGATCTCCCGGCGGCCGGCGTCGAAGTCGTCCTCGATGTCGAAGACCCCCTCATAGGCCCGCAGCTCGGCCTTGATCCTCTCGGCGGCGTCGACGAGGTCGGAGAGGCGGTCGCCGCTGATTTCGATCTGGATGGTGGCCCCGCCCGGTCCGTGCACGGCGCCGGCGAACTTCAACGAGTTGACCCCGGGCATGTCCCTGGTCTTCTCGCGGAGTTCGCGGAGGATCTCTTCGCTGTTGCGTTGGCGCTGGTCGATGGGCTTCAACTCGATGATGCATTGCCCGAGATGGGTGGCCTGTTCGCTCATCGCCCCCTGGTTTCCGTACTGGGCCCCGAGCAGGGTGTACATCGAGTCCAGCTCGGGTAGGGCGACCACCGCCTGCTCGACCTTTTGGATGGCCTGGCCGGTCTGCTCGATGGGGGTGCCCACGGGCATTCTGAGCCCCGCGGTGAGGGTCTCGGAGTCCATTTTCTGGATGAACTCTATCTTTACGCGGCCGCCGGCCACCAGCCCCAGGGACAGGATCAAGACGCCCAGGAGTGCCGCGGTGGTGACATAGCGGTATTCCACGGCGGCCCGGAGCAATCGCTCATAGCTGCGCAACAGCACGTTTTTAACCACATGAGTCTGAAAATTGCGGAACCGAACCACCCATCGACGCAGGCCGGTAGCCGCCCCGCCGCGCTCCAGGGCCGAGACGGGTTTTAGCCCCTCGGCCAGGTGAGAGGGCAGGATGGACAAGGCTTCGAAGACGGAGACGGACAGGGCGCAGAGCACGACGATCGGCAGCACACGCATGAAATCGCCGATCTGGCCCTCGATAAACATCAGTGGGGCAAAGGCCACGATGGTGGTGGCGATGGCACAGACCACCGGCCAGGTGACCGCCTCGGTTCCGGTAATGGCCGCCAGCCTGGGCTCCATGCCGCCCTCCACGCGGGTGAAGACGTGTTCCCCGACGATGATGGCGTCATCCACCAGCAGGCCCAGGACGACGATCAGCCCGAACATGCTGATGAGATTGAGGGAGTAGCCCAGGATGTTCAAGGCCACCAGGGTACCCAGGATGGCGACCACCAACCCGACCATCACCCATAGGGCCACTCGCCAGTTCAGGAAGAGCAGCAGGGAAGAAAAGACCAGCATCAGCCCCCAGAGGCCGTTGCGTTTGAGCAAGTCGAGTCGGCCCTCGATGAAGCGGGCCAGGTTGGTGGCGGTCTTGAGTTGCCCGATGGCGGGATAGGGATCGTTGTAGGCGTCCTCGTAGATTTCCTGTATTTGGTCGCGGATCGGCAGGTTGCTCTTCAGCTTGTCGAACCAGTCGCGTTCCAGTTCTTGCCGTTTCTTGCCGGCGACAAAGGCCCGGACCTTTTTGGAGATGTCGATGGCATCCTGGTCGGCGGTCTTGTATACCGTCACCATGGCCGCCGGCTGGGCGTTGAACCGGGAGACGATGTCAGCATCCTCGAAGCCGTCAATCACCTCGGCGATCTCGTTCAATCTGATCAGCTTTCCCGATGGATCGCTACGAACGATGATCTCGCCGATGGGTTCGGCCTGGTCCTTCTCGCCGAGGGTCCGGACGGAGACGTTGGCCCCGCCGGTCTTGACCTGGCCGCCGGGCAGGTCCAGGTTGGCGCTGCGGATGGCCTGGCCCACTTCCATGAACGAGAGACCGTATTCGACCAGCTTCTCCGGGCGGATTTCCACGCTGATCTCGTCCCGGCGGGTGCCGGAGAGGACCACGTCGGAGATGCCGGGAAGCAGCAGGAGATCGTCGCGCAGCCGCTTGCCGATGCGCTTGGTGGTCTCGTCGTCCAGGTCGCCGAAGAAGGCCACGTTGATGACCGGCAGCCGGGGCTCGAACTTGCCTACCTGGGGCTCCTCGGCTTCTTCGGGGAACTCGTCTCGGGGGATGGTATCGATGGCCGCCTTGACGTCGGTGACCACCTGGTCAACGTCGTCCACGTTGCTGTAGAGGACGGCGCGGATGCTGCTGAAGCCCTCGCCGTTGACGGTGCGGATCTCCTCGATCTCCTCGAGGTCCTTGATGACCTCCTCCAGCTTGACGGAAATACCCTTTTCGATCTCCGCCGGAGTGGCTCCGGGATAGACGGTGGTGATGCGGACTTCATGGGGCGTCGATTCGGGGAACATCTCCCGCACCAGGGTAAAGGCGCTGAACACCCCGCCGACCACGATGGCTATCATGGCCAGGTTGACCAGGACCGGATTATCGATGCTGAAGCGCGGCAGGGAGGTCATCGTTCGGCCTCCGCGGTCGGCCCGGTGCTCTGCCGGGCGGCGGTTGAGGCCCGGTCATGCCAGCGCACCGGGGTCCCATCGTGGAGCATGTCCAGGTTGGTCAGGATGACGCGATCCCCGGCGGCCAGGTCTCCGGAGACGACCGCCTGGTCTCCGATCAGGCATTCGACGCTTACCGCTCGAACATGGGCGGTGTCGTCGTTGATGATGAAGACCTGATGGTCGACGATCGCCCCGCGGGGGACGGCCAGGACCTGCCGGCGGAGGGGGCCGGGCACTTTGGCGGTGAGGAAGTAGCCGGGCACCAGAGGGATCTCCTGGGTGGCATTGTCCACCTCGACGTAGGCGGTAAAGGTTCGGCTTTGCCGATCGGCCACGGGGGATATTCGGCGAATCGCTGCCTCCCACTGCACGCCCGGCAGGCTGTCCATGCTCAATAGGCAGGAGGCGCCGACCTGGGTCCGCGAGTAGACCGAAGCCGGCAGCTCGATGGGCACTTCGATGTAGTCCGGGTCGATCAGTCGCATCACCGGACTACCCACCTCGGCGCGGTCACCCACTTCCAGCCGGATTTCCTCGACCCGGCCGGCCCAGGGGGACTTGATGGTGCATCTCTCGACGCTCAACTCGGCCAGCTGGCGGGAGGCCAGGCGACTGTCGCGCAGAGCCTGGAACTTGGCCCGGCGCGGCTCGATCAGGGCCACCTCATTCTCCAGGGCCTGCAAGTCTCGCCGGGTCCGCTGGTGGGCCAGCCGGCTGAAGTCCCACTCCTTCTTGGAGGCCGACTGCTTTTCGTAGAGGTCGGTCAGGCGCTGGTATTCGTCGCGGGTGACGGCCACCTCCTCGGCGGCAATGGCGGCTAATCGTTCGGCGTTGTCCTTCTCGACCTGGAGCTTTTCGAGGTCCGCCTGGACATCGGCCAGGAGGCCGTCGGCCTGGGCGAGCAGGCGCCGGTACTCCCGGTCGTCGATGACCACCAGGGTCTGGCCTTGGGCGACGGGCGAGCCGTCCTTGAGGTCTTCGGGGATTTCGACGATCCGCCCGCTGACCTCCGCCGAGAGTTCGACCTCCCGATCAGCCCGGGCACTACCGTAGCCGTCGAACACTTCCCGCAGGTCGCGACGCGCCAGGGTCTGCACCTCTACGAGTGGTGGCAAGACGGTGTTCTCGCGGCGCGGTGGCTGGGTTCTGGTGCCGGCCAGCCAAGCCGCCCCGCCGATCCCGACGGCCAGCACGGCTACAATCAACGCCGCCGAGATCAGGAGTCGGTGGAAACGCCGCCCGGGGCGCGGCCTGCCGTGGGGCCCGCCTTCGTGTCGGTCACCGGCATGCTTCAGAGTAGATTCCCCGGTCGCGCTGGGGGTGGACTCCGCTTTCATGGCTCAGCCTTACACTGGATGGTGATCTCGCAAGCAGTGGGGCGGTCCTGCGCGCCCGCCATAACGTGTCGGCGCTTTGCTGCTGGGCCGCCCCGCATTCGGTCCACAACGCCGATCTTGCGGGGGTTGGCCCCCACGAGGGCGAGGTTTGAGGCAATCATTCTAAACGCAAGGGGCGTTGATATCTCCCGCTTGGCGAGTCGAATCGGGGGTCCCCGAGGTGCCAGAGGGGCTGGTGAGGCGCCGGCCTTCCAAGCACTCCGGGTCTGGCTGTACTATAGCCGCCGGTTCATGGTGAATCTCGCCCGGTCGGGTCCAGCGGTGGGCTAGACCAGCGGGATGGTGATTGGGTGGACCCGCAACCAGGGGCCGGCCGGTGGCGGGTTTTGGGACCTCAAGAGACAGGTGCGTGTGATGGGTCGAGACGGCGAATCCCGCGGCCGGGAAACCCTGGGCCTGATCGCCGGGTCGGGCGACTTCCCGCGTCTGGTCCTGGAGGGGGCCCGGCGGGCGGGGATGCGGGTGGTCGTCGTGGGTCTGCGCGGCTGCTACGATGAATCACTCCGCCAGCACGCCGATGTCTTCTACGAGGCCGGAATCGCCAGGCTCGGGCGCTGGATCAGGGTCTTCCGCCGGGAGCATGCCGCCCAGGCGATCATGGCCGGGCAGGTGAAGAAGTCTCGCATGCTGGCCCTGCCACGCTGGCGGCAGTGGTTGGCCTACCGCCCGGACTGGACTAGCATCAAGGTCTGGTATTTGTCAACGGCGGACCGGCGCAACGATACCCTGCTCCGGGCGGTCGCCGACGAAATGTGCCGCCGAGGCGTCGAATTGGTTGACTCGACGAAGTACTGCCGCGAGGACCTAGCCGCCGAAGGTGTCTTGACCCGGCGAGGCCTCTCCGCGTCGCAAGCCATCGACGCCGACCTCGGCTGGCAGATTGCCCGGGAGATGGGCCGGCTGGATATCGGGCAGTCCATCGCCGTGAAGGACAAGGACGTCATCGCCGTCGAGGCCATCGAGGGTACCGATGCGATGATCGCCCGGGCCGGGGCCCTATGTCCGAGCGGGGGCTGGACATTGGTCAAGGTGGCCAAGCCGGATCAGGACATGCGTTTCGACGTCCCGACGGTGGGCCCCCAGACCATCGAGCGATTGGCCGAGGCCCGCGCCGGGGCCCTGGTCATCGAGGCCGGTGGGACCCTGGTATTGCAGCGCCAACGGACCATCGACTTGGCGGACAAGTGCGGGATAGCACTGGTGGCCAGGGCGACTTCTCCTGCCGGCGCTGACGATACGGCCGGCGGTGACCGGTAGGGCCTGTTGACGCGGGCCGCCCAGTCGTGGGGGGGGGTATCACTGGGCCAGGTGTGCGGCGGACGGACGGCGCCGGGCGGGCTCGGTCGCCGGGCGGGCAGAAATTCGCCATCCGATCCCACGGATGTGCCGACCTAGTACGGGGATCGTCCTTGCTGAGACGTTATCGGGCTCGGCGTAGCTGGTGTGAGGGAGCAACTTGACCACGCAGTATCTTGTCACCGGAGGAGCCGGGTTCATCGGTTCGCATCTCGTGGAGCGGCTGGTGGATCGGGGCGCCGGCGTGCGCGTCCTGGACAACTTCTCCTCCGGCAAGCGTGAGAACATTGCTCCTTTCGGAGATCGGATCGAACTCCTGGAAGGCGACATCGCCGAACCTCGAGTCTGTGCCCGGGCATGCCGGGGCGTCGATTTCGTGTTGCACAATGCTGCCCGGCCGTCGGTGCCCGGCTCGATTGCCGATCCGATAGCCAGCCATCGGACCAACGTCGAGGGCACCTTCAACATGCTGATCGCGGCCCGCGACGCGAAGGTGCAGCGCTTCATCTATGCGGCCAGCAGTTCGGCGTACGGAGAATCGGCAGAGCTGCCCAAGATCGAATCCATGCCTCCGCAGCCCTTGAGCCCCTACGCGGTACACAAGCTGACCGGCGAGTTCTACTGCAGCGTCTTCGCCCGGTGCTACGGCCTGCAGACGTTGTCGATCCGTTACTTCAACGTCTTCGGCCCACGACAGGATCCGGCCAGCCAGTACGCCGCCGCCATCCCCGCGTTCGTCACGGCGATCCTGCGGGACCAGTCTCCGAAGGTCTACGGAGACGGGGAGCAAACCCGCGACTTCACCTATATTGAGAATGTGGTGCAGGCCAATTTGCTGGCCTTGGAGGCACCGGCGACCAGTGGAGAAGTGATCAACGTCGCCTGCGGCCGGAGCCTGACGATCAATGAAGTGATCAAGGAGATCAACGGCCTGCTGGGCAAGAACATCCGGCCGGAGCACGTGGCCCTGCGGCCGGGGGACATCAAGCACTCCTGGGCCGATATCACCGCGGCCGGGAAGGTCATCGGCTTCAAGCCGGTGGTGTCGTTCGCCGAAGGCCTCCGGCGGGCCATCGACTGGTATGTCGAGAACCCGGGAAGGTGAGCCGGCGCCGGGGCTGCGACACCGTGATGCGGACTGGGCAAACGCATGAGAACGACCATGATCGAGCAAAGACCCCACGGTCAGATGAGCGAAGAGCACATGAACGAGCCGACCGGGCAGAGAGCAACCAAGGTGTATAGACTGCGAACGTTTACCGTCGTGCCGGCGCTGCCGGAACCGCTGGCCAGGATGCACGAGCTGGCCTACAACTTCTGGTGGAGCTGGAACGGCGACGCGGTGGAGTTGTTCCGCCGCCTGGACCCGGATTTGTGGAGCGACGTAGCCCAAAACCCGGTCCGCTTCCTGGCCCATGTTCCCCAAAAACGGTTGGATCAGGTGTCCGCCGACAAGGCCTACCTGGCCCACATGGATCGGGTTCTGGAGGCCTTCGACGGCTACATGACTCGGGAGACCTGGTTCGCCAAGACCCATCCGGAATTCGTTGACGCCAAGATCGCCTATTTCTCCATGGAGTTCGGCATCCACCAATGTGTGCCGCTCCATGCCGGCGGGCTGGGCATCCTATCCGGGGATCACGTCAAGAGTGCCAGCGACCTGGGCCTACCTCTTATCTGCGTTGGATTGATGTACCAACAGGGCTACTTCCGTCAGCGACTGACCATCGACGGCTGGCAAATGGAAGAGTATCCCTCCACCGATTTCCACCAGACTCCCGCCACCCTGGTGAAGGACGACGCCAATCACCCCTTGACCATCGAGTTACCGATCGGCCACCGTGATGTGGCCGTCCAGGTTTGGAAGGTGCAGGTCGGCCGGATTCCCGTCTACCTCCTGGACACCAACCTGCCGGGCAACGACCCCGGCGATCGAGACATCACCCAGCGGCTTTACGGAGGCGACGGCGAGACGCGGATGCGGCAGGAGATCCTGCTGGGCATCGGCGGGATCCGGGCCCTGGCCCGCATGGGGCTGGCCCCGGACGTGTGCCACATGAACGAGGGTCATTCCGCTTTTCTGACCGTGGAGCGGATACGACGTCGAATGGAGCAGGACGGCCTGGACTTCGGCGAAGCCCGGGAGGCCGTCACCCCGAGCCACGTCTTCACCACTCACACGCCGGTGCCCGCGGGAATCGACCGGTTCGACAACGAACTTCTGGAGAAGTATCTGGGGCCCTATCTGCCGGCCATCGGATTGGACCTCGAGCAGTTCAGCGCCCTGGGTAAGGCGGACGCCGCCGATCCCGAGGAGTCGTTCTGCATGGCCGTGCTGGCTCTGAGACTGTCCGGGGCGGCCAACGGGGTCAGCGCCCTGCACGGTCACATCTCCCGTGAGATGTGGCATCGGGTCTGGCCGGGGGCGCCCCGCCAGGAGGTCCCCATCACTTCGATCACCAACGGGATTCACATCCGTACCTGGATCTCGTCGGAGATGTCGGATCTCTTCGACCGCTACTTCGGCCCCCACTGGGCGGAAAACGCCGCCGACCACGACATCTGGCGGCGGGTGGATGAGATCCCGGATCTGGAGTTGTGGCGGACCCACGAGCGGCGCCGGGTGGCCCTGGTGTCGTTTGCCCGACAGCGTTTGAAGGAGCAACTTCGGCGGCGCGGGGCCCCACCGACGGAGGTCAAGGCCGCGGACGAGGTCCTTGATCCCGAAGCCCTGACTATCGGGTTTGCCCGCCGCTTCGCCCCCTACAAGCGGGGGGGCTTGATCTTCCGGGACCTGGAGCGTTTGTTGGATATCCTCACCGACCAGAAGCGTCCGGTGCAGATCGTCTTCGCCGGCAAGGCCCATCCGCGGGACGATAGCGGCAAGGAAGTCATCAAGCAGATCATCTCCCACATCAACAAGCCGGAATTCCGCCGCCGCATGGTGTTCATCGAGAACTACGACATCACCGTCGGACGGATGCTGGTCCAGGGCGTGGACGTCTGGCTGAACAATCCCATCAAGCCGCGCGAAGCCTCCGGCACCAGTGGCATGAAGGTCCCGCCCAACGGGGGCCTGAACCTCTCGGTCCTCGACGGCTGGTGGCCCGAGGCTTACGACGGGGACAACGGCTGGGCTGTCGGGGAGGGTCGCATCCACGAAGATGCCGGGTACCGCGAGCACATCGAAAGTGAAGCCATCTACGAACTCCTGCAGAAGGAGATCATTCCGCTTTTCTACGAACGCGGGGTGGACGGCCTGCCGCGCCGGTGGATCGCCCGGATGAAGGCCTCCATGCGGAGCATCTGCCCGACGTTCAACACCAACCGGATGGTTCAGGAATACACCGATCACTTGTACGTGCCGGCCGCTCGACGGTGGAAGCACCTTTCCCGCGACGGGTTCGCCGCAGCCAAGGGCCTGTCGCAATGGAAGCGGGACCTGGACAGGTTATGGGGCCAAGTCAGGGTCGAGGAGGTCGAGGCCAACGACGCGGCGGAGTTGCCCGTCGGGTCGCAGGTCAACGTCCGGGCCAAGGTTCATCTGGGCGAGGTCAAGCCCGAGGACGTCGCCGTGGAGCTATATCACGGAAGGGTCGATGCCCGTGGGGAGCTGGTCGAGGGTCACGCCGAGGCCCTGGAGTGCAAGCAGAAGCTGGACAACGGCTCATATTGGTTCCACGGACAAATCCCCTGCCGCCGAAGCGGCCGTCACGGCTATGCGGTACGCGTCCTCCCTCGGCATGAGGACCTGCCCCACCGCCACTACACGGGCCTGATCCTGTGGGGCTAGTCAGATCGGTGGGCCGCTGTGGAGGTTGACAGCAGCGGCGGATTGACCTACGCTGAGGAATTCGCGGCTCCGTGAGCCGTGTGGTCGAGATCCCCAGAAGCTGGGGCTGTAGCTCAATTGGTTCAGAGCGCCGGCCTGTCACGCCGGAGGTTGCGGGTTCGAGTCCCGTCAGCCTCGTTTCCCACCACACCCCCGCGTCGATCCGCGGGGTTTTTTTGTGGGTCGAGAGGACCTGGTAGTCGCCAACTCTCTTCGACGAGAGGGGGGCGGGAATCGTCCGGAGCAGTTCACGAATGTCTGCAAAGCACCCAATCGTGAGGCTCCTGTGGGGCGAGACCGCGCGGGCTGAGGCCCGCGGCTCCTCGGCTGCCCAGGTAATCGCGAAATGCCGTAGACAGCCAAGGTGGAGTCAGGTAGCGTCCGATAATTCCGAGAATGGCTATTATTGACCAGAAGGGTTTTCACACAGGCCTGCGAGTATTCGCGCGGGGCACCCACGCTCGGCCGCTTCTGACAGGCAAGAAGCCGGTGATATGCCGATCGGATTTGGGACGAAGAGAACGGTCTAGCTTCCCAATAACTTGTAACTGTTTGCTTCATAATGCTTTATAGCCGCTGCGGGTTCTTGCCGGTGACGTGGCCTAGCTGAGGCTGTGGGCTCGGGCGGTTCTGGCATGGTAATTGCCCTCTAATCCAACGAAACCTTTGAGCGGCGGGTACGTCGCCAACGCTTAGTCACGATCCATTCCTCTCTCCGGCCCGAACACTTCGTGACTATGCGGACGTGCCAGCCGCTCATTGTTTGCGCCCACCTGGCCCGCAGCTCCGGCTGGTCACCTTGGAGAAACTCCTCCGCTCTCCGACGGCGGGAGAATTGGTGCTCCGAACCCTGTCGGACCCACGAACGAAGCCGGGAAGGCCCACTCCGCGGCAGGATCACTCGGCTTCATCTTGCCTGCCAACACTGGCAAGCGGCCTGGGCCGCAGTTCTGCAACAGCTCTCCAGAGCGATTCACGATTGTCTGTGGCGCAGCCAATCGCGAGGTTTCTCCAAGGCAAGGCGGCGCGGGCTGAAGCCCGCGGCTATTCTAGGACACACGCAAGCGTGAAATGCTCTAGTTGGCAAGAACGCTGGTCAACATGCTCATTACGCGGTCGATGTCTTCTCGCCGGGTCGGTCGCCCGACGCTGAACCGGATGGTTCCGACGGCACGCTCGACATCCAGGCCCATGGCGGTCAGCACTGCCGACGGCTGGGCATCGCCGGAATGGCAGGCGGCCCCGGTGGAGGCGCAGACCCCTTCCAACCCGGCGAGAATCTCTCCCCCCACCCGGCCGGGGAAGCTCACGTTAAGGGTGCTGGGCAAGCGCTTGGTGGGGTGGCCGTTGAGCACCACGCGTTCGCCGAATGCCGCGGACAACTGGTCCCAGAAGTAATCCCTCATTCCTTGGAGCGAGCCATCTCCAATATGTGCCGCGGCCAGTTCCGCGGCCCGGCCCAGGCCGACGGCCATGACCACGTTTTCCGTCCCGGCGCGCCGACCGGCCTCCTGGGAGGCCCCTCGGATCAGGGGCTGGAGGTCAACGCCGCGGCGGATGTACAAGGCCCCGATGCCCTTGGGGGCGTACATCTTGTGTCCAGCGATGGAGACCAGGTCTGCCCCCATCCGTCCCACGTCGACGGGTATCTTGCCCACCGACTGGGCCGCGTCGACGTGGAAGAGCACGCCGGCGTCGCGGGCGATTCGGCCGATCTCGGCGATCGGCTCAATGGTGCCCACCTCGTTTTGGGCGTGCATGACGCTGATCAGGATGGTGTCCGGCCGGATCGCCCGCCGCATGTCGTCGGGGTCGACCAGGGCGTTGCCGTCGACTTTGACCTCGGTGCTCTCGAAGCCTGACCGCTGCAGGTCCTGTATCGGTTCCCTGGTAGCGGGGTGCTCGACCGTGGTGGTCACCAGGTGCCGCCCGGTGGACTCGGGCAGGCGGGCGGCGCTCATGATCGCCCAATTGCTGCTCTCCGTGCCGCCGCTGGTGAAGACAATCTCCTCCGGGGAGGCCCCGATCAAGGAGGCCAGCGCCGCCCGGGCGGACTCCAGGGCCTGCCGCGCTGCACGGCCCAGGGGGTGGCTGCTCGACGGGTTGCCGAACTGCTCGTAGATGAATGGCCGCATGGCCTCGGCCACCGCCGGGTCGATAGGAGTGGTCGCGTTATAGTCCAGGTAGATCATCGCAGTTCACCTCGAGGTATGGCCTATGTCTCACTTTCAAGCCCCGGCACGATGCCTTAAGTCCCGGCTTGCGATGTGCCGACGGCCAATCCGTAGGCCATCCAGCCACCGCGTCAAGCGCGTGGCCCCCGGCGGCCGATGAGTCAGGGATGGATACTCATGTTCTAGCCGTGATCATGGCTCGGGCGGGCAGCAAGGGTCTGCCTGACAAGAACGCCCTCTCCCTGGCCGGTCGGCCGATGATCGCATACAGCATCGAGCCGGCCCGGCAGTCCAGGCTGGTCGATGCGGTTTGTGTTACCACCGATTCCCGCAAGGTCGCTGATGCCGCTCGGGCGGCGGGCGTCTTGGTCGTCGACCGCCCGGCTCATCTGGCCACCGATACCGCCACGGTGGACTCTGCGGCGCGCCACGCAGTGGAGACCTACGAGCAAGAGCGCCGGGGCGTTACCCATGTTGCTATTCTATACGCCAATGTACCCGTCCGGGCGATGGGGATCATCGACCGGGCGGTGGGCCATTTGATCGAGACCGGGGCCGATTCCGTGCGGACCCTGGCCCCGGTGAGCAAGCAGCATCCGGACTGGATCCATCGCCTGTCCGGCGATCGGATGACCGCCTTCCGGGAGAATTCGATTTACCGCCGGCAGGATCTGGAGCCGTTGTATTATCACGACGGTGCCGTGGTGGCGGTCACGCGGGGTGCGCTCTTCACCGTCAGTCCGGAGGATCACCATGCCTTTCTCGGGGCCGATCGTCGGGGCATCGTTCAGGACGCCGGGGCGACCGTGGACATCGACTCGGTCGACGATCTCCGACTGGCCGAGGCCTTGCTGACCATCCAAGAGCAACGGAGGTTTACCGAATTGCTGACCCCGGCGGGTCTGCTGGAGGTGTAGACCGCCCAGGTGCGACCATGACCTTGGCCAGGACCGGAATCCCCGACCCCCAGTCGATAGAGCCCAATCCCGAGGCTTCAATTATCACCGCGCAATCCCCATCCCCCAATCGTCAAACCCCAATCGCCAATCGTCAATCGCCACTCCCCACTCCCTCCGTGGCCGTCGGCGGCAAACGGATCGGTCCGGCTCACCCGGTCTACATAATCGCCGAGGCGGGCGTCAACCATGGTGGTGACCTCGCGGTGGCCCACGAGCTGATCGACGCCGCTCATCAGGCCGGGGCCGACGCGGTCAAGTTTCAGGTCTTCTCCGCCGATCGGCTGGTGGCTGCGTCCGCGCCGAGCTGCGCTTATCAGAAGGGGCAAGACCGGCAAGCTACCACCCAGCGGGAGATGCTCCGCCGCCTGGAACTGGAGCCGGCCGCCTTTGGCGAACTCGAGGCCCACGCCGGTCGGCTGGACATTGACTTTCTGGCCACGCCGTTTGGCCCGGCGGAGTTGGACTTATTGATCCGGGACCTGCGGGTGCCCGCGATCAAGATCGCCTCCTCCGATTTGGTCAACGTACCCCTGCTCAGCGCGGCTGCGGCGAGCGGCCTGCCCCTGATCATGTCCACCGGGGCCAGCAACCTTTCGGAAATCGACGAGGCGGTCGGCCACGTTCGTCGGGCCAGGTCCCCTGAACTCCGGTCGGCGAGGGCTGATGTCCAATCCTCGGCCGGGCAGCGCCTCATCCTGCTGCACTGCGTCTCGGCCTACCCCACGGATCCCGGCCAGGCCCGCCTGGCCTGCATCCGGACCTTGGCCGAGCGTTTCGAGGTTCCGGTCGGCTTCAGCGACCACACGCCCGAGGCCGGCTTCAGCGCTCTGGCGGTTGCGGCGGGGGCGGTCATCCTCGAGAAGCACCTGACCCTGGAGCGGCAATCCGCAGGGCCGGACCACTTCTTCTCCCTCATGCCGGAGCAGTTTGGCCAATACGTCATCGCTGCTCGGCAGGCCCAGGCCGCCCTGGGCGATGGGGAGGTCGGTGTGGCTCCCGAAGAGGAGGAGGTCCGCAGGCTGGCCCGCGGGAGTATCGTCACGACCGTGGCGGTGGCCGTCGGCCAGACGCTGACGGCCGGCGATCTGGCCGTTCAGCGTCCGGGGGGTGGCATCGAGCCGGCCCGGTGGAACGAGGTCATCGGCCGGGTGACCAAGACCGATATCCAGACAAACACGCGTCTCTCATGGTCGATGCTGCGTTAGCCGCCGGTGGGGATCGGCGCTCCTGCGGTACGGCTTCCATTTACTTCTGAATCGTCGTGCTTGCTGCACCGATATCACTTCGGATTGGAAGAGTAGCCAGGGTCTGGCTACAGACTGCCGAGTAGAAGGCGAGGTCCTAATATGCTTGGAATCAAGCCCAAGAGCGAGGCGGACACGATCGTCGAGTCAGCGATCGCCCGGGTCGGTGAGATCGCCACTCTGCCCGAGGTTACCGTCAAGATCATTCAGATCGTGGAAAACCCCAAGTCCACCGCTCGGGATCTGCACGAAGTGATCAAGAACGATCCGGCCCTCTCCTCTCGACTGCTCAAGGTGGTCAACTCAGCTTTCTACGGTCTGCCAGGCCAGATTGGCAGCGTGGACCGGGCCATCGTCTTGCTGGGCCTCTCGGCGGTCAAGAACATCGCCATCGCCGCATCGATGACCCATCTTTTCAACGCCGGCGCGGCCATCGAAGGGTTCAAGGGGGTAGAGGTCTGGCGACACTCGATCGCCGTGGCCGTGGCCTCCAGGCTGATCACCGCCGTTCACGGAAAACCCGCGGTCGAGGAGAGCTTCCTGGCCGGCTTGATCCACGACCTCGGTCTGCTGGTAGAGCGGCAGGCCTTTCCGCAGCAGATCGCCGAGGTTATTGCCCGGCAGCAGGCCGAGAACGCCACGTTTTGCGACCTCGAGCAAGAGATCATCGGGGCCGATCACCAGGCCTTCGGAATGGCCCTGGGTGCCAAGTGGCGGTTCCCCACGACCCTCTGCACTACCATCGGCTATCATCACAAGCCCATGGATCTGGCCCCGGTCAACCAGGGGCTGCCGGTGTTGGTGCACATCGCCGACATTATCGCCGGCAGGTCGGGGATCGGTTTTTGCGCCAGCACCGCGAAGGACGAGTATGACGACGAGATGCTCGAGATCGCCAAGCTGACCTCCGAGGACATCGAGAGCATCTCCGAACAGCTCCCGGAGCAGGTCGCCTTAGCCGAGTCGATCTTCTCCGAATAGCGCTTGACCGCCGATTCGCCTCTGATTCCAGCCGCCCGGGCCTTAACGAAACCGCGCCAAACTGCTAGAATGGGGAGTGGGCCCCGGGAATGGGCCAACCGTTTCCGCCGGGGGAAGAGCTGGCGGGTCGAGGCCTGGACCGGGCGTTGCCGAGCAACCACACACCGGCCATTCCACACCATTGCTCGGGACGCCTCACCAAGAGGGCGACGCGGATGTCCCTCCTATGCGACTGGAGTCTGGAAGGTGGGGAATGCGAGTTGAGCGTGCCAAGTGCCTCGCGCGGCTTGGTCGGAGGATATCTGGCCGTGAGTGAGGGGCGGGAGGGCCTCTGAATGACAGAGGGCATTGGGCTGCTGAGCGTGACTGCACTGTCAGTCGGTTTCCTCCATACCTTGCTGGGGCCTGACCATTACATACCGTTCATCGCGATGGCGCGAATCGGCCGCTGGTCGCTGAACAAGACCGTGGTCGTGACCCTGCTGTGCGGCCTGGGTCACGTGCTCAGTTCGATCGCCCTGGGGTCCATCGGCATTGCCTTCGGCATCGCAGTGCTCAAGCTCGAGGACTTCGAGGCCTTTCGCGGAGATGTGGCCGGCTGGCTGCTGACGGCTTTCGGATTGGTCTATTTCCTCTGGGGCATTCGACGGGCAATCCGCAACCGGCCCCACACTCACCCGCACGCCCACACCGACGGCACCGTCCACATTCACCGGCACGTTCATCAGACCGAGCATCTTCACCCCCATGCCGATCGACTCAGCGTCGACAGCGGAGGCCGCCCTTCAGCCGCGGACGGCGCTCGTGCGTCGCGCGTTGCCGAAGACGCAGATCGGGCCAAGATGACGCCTTGGATCCTGTTCAGCATCTTCCTCTTCGGACCATGCGAACCGCTTATTCCGCTGTTGATGTATCCCGCCGCGGAGGGGAGCCTCTGGGACGTCGCCTTGGTCGCCATCCTCTTTGGGGTAGCGACGCTGGTGACCATGATCGCTGTGGTGACTACCGTCTATCTGGGGGTCAAGACTATGCCATTTGCCAGGTATCAGCGATATGGGCACGCCCTGGCGGGCTTTGCCGTTCTGGCCTGCGGCCTGGCCGTCAAGGTCGGGCTTTAGGACGTCCTGGTCCACCAGCGACGCGCATGCCCGGCCAGGGCATGCGATCCAGCACGACCCAAGCCCGCTGGTCCGATTTGTGCACGGACATGGGACGGATGGCCACCACCGTGTCGATCCAAATCAGGCTGCAAAACCGGGCCCATCGAGCGGCGTCGTCGAAGAAACCTGCCACCGCACAGATCGAATCCCCGTGTTCTTGGACCACCCCGGCCAGCTCGCCACGGTGAGCCAGCCGCTGGAAGCAACAATCCCCGGCCGAAGCGACCCCCAGAACGGGTCTGGAGGGCGGCTTGAGCCAGAGCAGGTCACCCCTGGCTACGGCCCCGAAGGGCGGACGTCGTACGGAAGAGAGTCGGCACTCGATCCTCTTCTTGCCGACCAGCAGCAAGTTCAGGTAGTGCTCGTGCAAGATGACCAAGTGATGCTGCATAGCGGACTGTTCGGCAGAGTGAGGAGCAGATGTTTCTTCAGCGGCTGGGCCAAGGACCGTAAAGCGGGCGCAGCCGACTCATCCGGTGGTTATTAGAGTGCAGTTCGCCATAAAAAGCCGGTCGACGGGGTCGTTTCCTTCTCCCACGGTGGAGTATGCCGTTTCTCGCTAGATTTCTCACTGACCACAGGCCGAGCCAGTGCCATACAGGTGTCGCCGGTCGGCACCGAGGACTGCAGACAACGAGGTGATGTCGGACGGTGGATACGTCCCAGAACCCACCTTAGCCCAGGCTTACGGTAATCGGCATTGGCGATCGAGGACCTGTCCAGAGGACCAGGCGTGGGAGTGGGGTGGCGAATACGGAGGGGGGCGGGTAGAGGCGGTCCCCCGATAAGGTGCGCCAGGGTGTATCGGAGTGTTACAAGTCTGCTTATACGGACTCTAAACAGAAAAAGTAACAAAAACTACCATTTCGCCTATAGCCCTATCTTATTTTCATACAAGGAGTTACGCAGTGTCAACGCGACGTTTCGTAACATTCTCGCACTGTTATCGTTAGCGTCTATTTGCCCTTCTGTTTTTCCGTGATATATTCTTCTTGGCAGTAGAGAACGAGAGACTCCCCCCGCACGACTCTCTTTGAGAGTTGCCCTGCCGGACGGATGGGCTGAGAGCGACCATCACAGAGCCGGCATTATCAGGACTAGACGCCTACGGGCAGGCAGATCGTCAGTTGATGTCGCGCGCAACGTGCGGCCTCAAGCGGTTGTGCTCCAACCGTTCTCTGGTCGGTCACTGCAGTAGGGAAGGGGCCCCAGGAGGTCCCGGGAGTCAGGAGACATGGCAGCTACGACGGACAAGGCCAGTGTGGCTCGGACGGAGGTCGACTCGATCACCTCCCCCAAACTGCAGGCTGCAGTTTTGAGCAAGTTCAGCGCCGAGGACCGCGAGCGGCTCGATTACATCTTCGCCGAGCCGATCGACTTCATCCACCACGAGTCCTTCGCCAAGACTTCTACCGCACATACGCTGTTCGCCGACCGAGTCGAAGGGCAGTGGTCCACCCGGCCCTGGCTCAACGGAACCCCGACCAAGAAGAGCCTCAGCGACGGAGCCGTTCGGCGGAACACGACCCTGACGCGGGAGCAGGAGGTACGGCTCTTCCTCTGCTTGAACTACGCTCGATATCGGATGGGCAAGTTGCTCGCCAGATTCGCGGGCAAGGGGATGACCGCCAAGGCGACCTCGGAACTTTTGTGGTGGCACTCTTTGGCATCGGCTATGCGGTCGGAGATCATCGAGATCAACATGCCCCTGGTTCTGGCCATGGCCAAGAGGACCCGACTCGGGAACATCGACTATGCCGAGTTGATCAGCGAAGGCAACATGGCCCTGCTGCGCAGCGTCAACAAATTCGACTGCTCGCGGGGATTCAAGTTCAGCACCTATGCCTGCCGGGCGATCCTCAAGAGCTTCAGCCGGGTGGCCATGCGGACCTCGCGCTATCGGGGACGCTTCCCCACCGAGTTCGATCCCACGCTGGAGAAGAGCAACTACACTGAGCAGCTCCGCGAGGAGCACAAGGCAGATTGTGTCGATGAACTCTGCGGCATCATCAAGCAGAACTCCGCGGAGCTTAACGACGTGGAATGCAAGGTCATTCAGGCGAGGTTCGCCCTGGGCAAGTCCGACGGACTGGCCGCCGACGGCCCCAAGACCTTGGAGCAGGTCGGCTTGTTGATCGGCGTCACCAAGGAGCGCGTACGACAGATTCAGAATCGCGCCCTGGACAAGCTGCGGGTCAAGTTGCAGGACGACTTCCTGGCCGCGTGATGCCGGCGACAAAGTGCGGGCGAACCTGCACAGCGCCTCCATTTGAGAAGCGCCTCGGTCCTTGGAAAGGGCCGGGGCGTTTTTTTTATCTGGTTACCCACGTCGAGAAACCGGTCGCCCACCGCCGCGAGAACCGCCGCGGCATTCCGTCACGGCCTGAGAGCCCCCGCCAGGTGGTCAATCCCCAATCCCCAATCGGCAATCCCCAATCCACCCTTATCCGCGCACTGCCCAGCGGAGGAGGTCGCTGATCTTGGGGGACTTGCCCTGCAGCAGGAGGCCGACGCGGAAGACCCGGCCGGCGGCCCAGACGCACAGCAGGGTGGTCAGCAAGGTCCCCACCACCCCCACGATCGGCTGCCACAGGGCTACGCCCGGGGGAATGGACATCCGCAGGAGCATCAGCATCGGCGTTGCCGGAGGAAACAGTGATAGTAGGGTGGAGAACAGGCTGTCGGGATGTTTCAGGATGGTGCTCAGGAAGAAGAACGGAACGATCATCGGCAGCCAGATCGGCAGGACCAGGTTCTGGGCTTCCTTGAAGTCATTGCAGCACGAGCCGGCCGCCAGGAACATCGAGCCGAACATCACGATGGCCAGGCTTTGGAAGACCAGGAACCAGCCCAGCAGATGAAAGGGGACGGCGTCGCCATACCCGAAGTGATCGGCCACGAAGTATCCGCCGACCAGGTACACGGCGACCAGGGTGATGGCCACCATCACGTAGCCGGTCAGCTTGCCGAGCATCAAATCGAACGGTGACACCGAGCCCAGCAGCACCTCGGCGATGCGCTGCATCTTCTCCTCCAGCACGCTGTTGAGCAGGGGCGTCACGGTGACCACCAGGCTCATCCAGAGCAGCATGATCAGGCCGATGGCGGTGAGGAACACCCGGGTCTCGTCGACCTCCTGGGCTGGTTGAATCTCTCCCGATTCGCTCCGGCTGAACAAGCCGAGCTTTTCGATGGTCACCGGCTTCATGGCCCGGGCGACGACTTCCCGGTCGATGTGGGCCTCGGCGAGCCGGACCCCGGTCACGCGCATGGTGACGATACCGGCCAGCCAGCGGTGAATGTTCCGGTAGGTCGGGCGATTGGAGTAATAGCGGAGGCCGGACCCCGACGAGGCGTCCCCGTCGGCCAGGATATCCCGGTCGATCCAGATGAAGGCGAACAACTCCTTGTTGCGGACCCGCTCGGACAGCTCCAACAACTGCTCGTCGGCGTTGCCGGAGGCCGGCGGCACCTCCAGGAGCTGGTAGCGGGGCTCGGTCTGCTTGCCGCTCTCTTCGTCGAAGATTCCCGTCTCATTGCGCTTCCGCACGGCCTCCCGCAAGGTCTCCAGCATCTTGCCCGAATGATCCACGACCCCGATCTTCTTGTCGCTCACCTCGACCCGACCCTTCATGAAGGATTGGACGATGACGGAGCCGAGCATGAACACCGGCATCATGCCCATCATGATGAGGAACGTCTTGGTCTTGACGGTGGCTCGATACTCGCGCAGGGCAATGACCCACATCTTATGCACGGCCCACCTCCTCGGCATCCGGCCGGGCGATCCGCACGAAGATGTCGTGCAACGACGGCCGGGCGATCTCGAACAACTCCACTCGGGTCCGGCCGGCCAACTGCTCCAGGATCTTCTGGGGATCGGCGCCGTCGGTCATACGCAGTTCCTGCAGTTGGCCGTAGTCGTTTACCTTGTCGACGCCGTCCAGCCGCGCGAAGTCGGCATCGCCGTCGGTCACCCGCACGCGAATCGTGTCGGTTCCGTAGCGATCCTTGATCGATTCCAGGGTTCCGTCGAGGACCATGCGGCCCTTGAAGATCATGAAGACGAAGTCGCACATCTTCTCGGCCACGTCCATGTCGTGGGTGGAGAAGATGACCGTGGCCCCGGCCCGCTTCAGCTCCAGCACGGCGTCCTTGAGCAGGTCCTGGTTGACCGGGTCCAGGCCGGAGAACGGCTCATCGAGGACGATCAGCTCCGGCCGGTGCAGCACGGTGGCGATGAACTGGAGCTTCTGGGACATCCCCTTGGAGAGGGTTTCGACTTTCTTCTTGGCGTAGTCCGCCAGGTCCAGGCGTTTCAGCCATCGGTCGATCTCGGCCCGAGAATTCCGCAGGCCTTTCAGCTCGGCATAGAAACGCAGCAGATCGTCCACCACCATCTTGCGGTACAGCCCGCGCTCCTCCGGCAGGTATCCGACCCGGTCGGACGCCGCCCCGGCGGTGGTCACGTCTTCGCCGAAGACGTGAACGGTGCCGGAATCGGGATGCAGGATGCGCATGATCATTCGCAGGGTGGTGGTCTTGCCCGACCCGTTGGGCCCGATGAACCCGTACACCGAGCCCTGAGGCACCGCCAGCGACAGCCCGTCAACCGCCACTGTCGAGCCGAAGGTCTTGGAGATCTCTGATATCTCTACTGCGGGCATGTGGTTTCCCTTGGCGGAGCGACGCGTCGCCTGGATGCCAGGACGACCATGCTATCCGACGCGGCGGGCGGATGCACCTCCATGTTGTCCGCCGAGTCAGTAAAACGAGGTGGCTTCTCATGTCTCACGATCTCGCTCAGAGCCGCGACCAGGAGGGAGCGGTGGAAGGAGCGGAGGCGCGTCTGACGGCCTGGCCGCTCCCTTGCGATCGCGGCCCTGATCATGCACCACTCCCTGACGGTCGTGGCTCTGATGGTGGACCACTCCCTGACGGGTGCCGCTTTGAGCGTGGACCGCTCCTTACGGTCGCGGCTCTGATCTGTCGTGGCTCTGATTTGTCGCGGCAGTTTGATTCGCTGAGTGGGGCGGGGTGTTATAGAATCAGCGGCTTGTAGTAATCGACGGAATCTCCTTTTCAGGCGGCATCCCCGGCGGTGCATTATGGACCCCCGCTAGATGGCCGACGACGAGCAGAAGTTCATTCGCATCCGTGGGGCCCGGACGCACAATCTGCGCGACATCTCCCTGGACCTGCCGCGGGATAAGCTGATCGTCATCACCGGGCTGAGCGGGTCGGGCAAGAGCAGCCTGGCCTTTGACACCATCTATGCCGAGGGCCAGCGGAAGTACGTCGAGTCGCTGTCGGCCTATGCCCGGCAGTTTCTGGGGCAGATGGCCAAGCCGGACGTGGATCAGATCAGCGGGCTGCCGCCGACCATCGCCATCGCCCAGCGGACCGGGCGGAGCAACCCCCGATCGACGGTGGCCACCACCACGGAGATCTACGACTATCTGCGGCTGCTGTTTGCCCGGGCGGGGACACCGCACTGCCCCAAGTGCGGGCGGAGGATCCACCAGCAGACGGTCACCCAGATGGTCGACCGCGTCCTGGAGTTGCCCGAGCAGACCCGGACCATGATCCTGGCTCCGTTGGTCCGCGGGCAGAAGGGCGAGCACCAGGAGGTCTTCAAGCGGGTCTTGCGGGAGGGATTCATTCGTCTGCGGGTGGACGGGGAGGTCTGCGAGGTCAAGCATCACCCCAGACTGGAGAAGAACAAGAAACACACCATCGAGGCGGTGGTCGATCGGATCGTGATGAAGCCGGAGCTACGGACGCGAGTGACCGAGTCGATCGAGACGGCCTTGAAGATGTCCGACGGACTGGTGGTGGTTTCGCATCAGGAGTCTGGGGGGGGCGACGGGGCGAGAGAGGTTGCGGGCACCAACTCGGGAGCGGGTCCGTCCCCCACCTCTGGAAGGGGCGGGGCACCCGCGCAGGGTGACCGGGTCGAGGACGACCCGGCTCACGTGGATGAGTCTGTTCACACGGATGAATCTGCTGGGCGAGGTGGCTCGGATGACAGGTGGTGCGACGCGGTCTACAGCGAGCGGTACGCGTGTCCGAGGTGCGCGGTCAGTCTGCCGGAGTTGGAGCCGCGGATGTTCTCGTTCAACTCGCCGCACGGGGCCTGCCCGGCGTGCGACGGGCTGGGGACGGTGCTGCAGTTCGATCCGGAGCTGATCGTGCCGGACCCGAGCGTGTCGTTGGAAGACGGAGCCATCGACGCCTGGCGGTCGGCCGGAAGAAAGACGACCGCGGTATATTCCCGGATGCTGCGGGAGTTCTGCGTGCGGTTCAAGGTCTCGCCGGCGACGCCCTACCAATCGGTGCCGCAGCGCTGGCGCGACATCCTGATGTGGGGCACGACGCCGGACGACGAGGGCGAATTCGGCTGCCACTTTGAAGGGGCCATCCCCAATCTCGACCGCCGCTGGAAATCCACGGATAGCGAGTCGGTCAAGAGCAAGCTGCACGCCTATCTGGCCGAGCGTCCCTGCCAGGCGTGTCGCGGGGCTCGGCTGCGGCCGGAAAGTTTGGCGGTCAAGATCGGCGAGCACAACATCGACGACGTGGTCAGCCTGAGCATCGACGCGGCGGCCGGCGTCTTCTCCTCGCTGAAGGTGGAGGGAGAACAAGCCTTGATCGCCCGGCCCATCCTGGAGGAGATCCGCCAGCGGCTGCAGTTCATGATCGACGTGGGCATCGGCTACCTGACCTTGGACCGCCGGTCGGCGACGCTCTCCGGGGGGGAGTCGCAGCGCATCCGCCTGGCCACCCAGGTCGGCAGTGGGCTGGTGGGCATATGCTACGTGCTGGACGAGCCGACCGTCGGCCTGCATCCGCGGGACAACGCCAAGCTGATCGATAGCCTGCGGCGGCTCACGGCCCTGGGCAACACCGTTCTGGTGGTGGAGCACGACGCCGACACGATCGCCGCGGCCGACTGGATCGTGGACATCGGGCCCGAGGCCGGGGCCCACGGCGGTCGCGTTCTGGTAAACGGTCCGCGCGAAGAGTTGATGAAGTCGAGCGAATCGATCACCGCCAAGTATCTGCGGGCGGAACTGACCATCGCATTGCCGGCCAAGCGCCGGCCGGTCTCGGCGCAGGGGGCTATCGAAGTCCGGGGCGCGGCGGAGAACAACCTCAAGTCCATCGACGTGCGCTTCCCGCTGGGGGTGTTCTGCTGTGTTACCGGGGTGTCGGGTTCGGGAAAATCGTCGTTGGTCAATCAGATCCTGCTGCCGGCTTTGAGGCGCAGCCTGCACAACTCCCGCCAGCGTCCGGGGGCTCACCGGCGTCTGGTCGGGGTCGGCCGGATCGACAAGGTCATCGAGATCGATCAGTCGCCGATCGGCCGAACGCCGCGAAGCAATCCGGCGACGTATGCCGGCGTCTTCGACCTGATTCGGCAGCTCTATGCCAAGACGCGGGAGGCGAAGATCCGCGGGTACGGCGCCGGGCGATTCAGCTTCAACGTCAAGGGCGGGCGTTGCGAGGCGTGTCAGGGCCAGGGCACCCGGCGGATCGAGATGCACTTCCTGCCGGACATCTTCGTGGAGTGCGCCGAGTGTCGGGGCACACGGTATGGGCGCGAGACGCTGGAGATCCGTTACCGGGGCAAGTCGATCGCCGACGTGCTGGCCATGCGGGTCGAGGAGGCCCTATCGTTTTTCGACAGCTTCAACAACATCAGGCAACTCCTCCAGGCCCTGGGCGACGTGGGGCTGGGCTACATGGCCCTGGGGCAGTCGTCGACCACCCTGTCCGGCGGTGAGGCCCAACGGATCAAGCTGGCCGCGGAGCTGGGCCGTCCGGCCGCCGGCCATACGTTGTACGTGCTGGATGAGCCGACCACCGGCCTGCACTTCGCCGACATCCACAAGCTGCTCGAGGTGCTGAACCGGCTGTGTGATCTGGGCCACAGCATCATCGTGATCGAGCACAACCTGGACGTGATCAAACAGGCGGACTGGATCATCGACCTGGGCCCCGAGGGCGGCGAGGCGGGCGGCAGGATCGTCGCCCAGGGCACGCCGGAGGATGTCGCCGCCGACCAGGGCAGCTATACGGGGCGATACCTGCGTAGGCTCCTGGCTGGATGACCTTCTGCTGCCCGGGAGCGCCGTTCCTGACCGTGAGAACCACCGGCGAGACACCGGTGCCACAGTTTTGCTACGGGCTGCTGTGGGCTAAGAGCCGGCGGTTCGTCGAGGCCCGCGCTTGCGGAGGGTCATTCAGCTCGGATTTGTCGGCGGTTACATTTTCCGAGGCGTTTTGGAATGGCAACAATCCGCATCATCCGGTATAATACCAGATAAGTCGGTGAATCTTCGCCAGGCCACCGTTGATGACAAGTCTCGCAACTTACCGGGTGGACCGATGGCTCTGCGGATCAGATGCAAGTGCGGCAAGGCGCTGAAGATCTCGTCCAGTCTGGCGGGAAGGAAGCTGCTCTGCCCGCACTGCAAGAACCCGTTCCGCATAACTGCCGAGAAGTTCAAGGCTGCCGAGGCGGCGGCCAAGCGCAAGGCGGCGGCCAAGCGCGGGGCACCCGATCGACCTCGGCCGCCGGCGGCAACCTCTCCGGAACCCGCCAGGCTGGACATTCAGCCGACCAGCCTCGATGCGTATGTGCAGCCGGCCAATCCGGGCGCGGATTGGCAGCCGGCTGGCCGGGACCCGGCGGCGGAGTTTCAATTCGCCCACAGCGGCGTGCTCGATGACCAGACCACCGACCTGCTGCACCCCAACGGGTCTGCCGGTCCGCCGGTGGCCGTGCCGGTGGGCACGCCCGAACCCGCCGCCGTAGGCTACGCCGGGGAGCCCTCGAAGCGAGAATCCTACAGCCAGAACGTGGCCGGTGACGCCATCCAGGGTCCCCAGCGGAGCTTCTGGGCGGATGCTTTCGGGGCCTTCGTCTACCCGGCGATGAACAAGGAAAACGCGGTTACGTTCGGAGTCATTGCCTTGGTCGTGTTGTTGCCGACGCTGCTGACAGCACTCATAACACCTTTCGGGTTCCTCGGGTTTCCACTCGCAGTGCTCGCCTTCCTGGTCAACATTCTGGTCTCCCTTTGGATCCTGGCCCTGTATCTCTCGGTGGTGCTCGATACGGCAGCGGGGTCAGACGTCCTGCCGACTTTCAGGATGGACAACGGCATTATTGACGACGTCTTGGTGCCGGCCTTCAAGTTCATCGGGGCGCTACTCATCGTCTTCTTGCCGGGCATCCTGTTGAGTATGTTCCTGGGGTTCGGCGTAGTGCCCAGCTCGCTAAGTTTCCTGGTGCCCGTATGGCTCGTGGTGGGGGCCTTCCTTATCCCCATGTCGTTGATTCTCTTCTCCTTCAGCGCTCAGAGCATGTTGCTTCGGCCGGACCTGGTATTCCTCACCATCATCAGAACAATCCTGCCCTATCTTTCGGTCTGGCTGATGCTCTGCCTGGTCTTGACGGCCCGCTTGGCGGCCACCTCTTCGGCCTTCTTGCTCAAGGTCGGGCTGGGCCAGATCATCCCCAATCTGGCAGAACTCGGCGTGGTCGGCAGCATCGTGCTGCAGGTCATCGAGATTTACCTGATGCTCGTTTCCATGCGGATCGTGGGGCTGTACTACCTGCACTTCAAGAAGCGCTTCGCCATCGTGATGGAGTAGAGCGGCCTGATCCGCTACGGTCGGGCCGGCGGCGGGGTGTTATTCCGGGTGGGCTCCGGGTCCCGTAACCCACCGGTGCGGCTATAATGCCATTCCTGCGTTTGACACCCTCGACCAGCAAGAAAGACGAATCGTGGACTTGTTCGGCGTGCGGCGGGTGCCCTACATGGCCCGCCGGAATTACATCATCGAGCTGCAGCACCTTCTGCCGTGGGGGGCCTTCGCGGGGATGTTCGAGGGCACGGTCTCCTCGATCGTGGTGGCCAAGACCTTCGACGCCGGGCCGTGGCTGATCACCGTCGTGATGGCCACCCCCATGTTCGCCAACCTGCTGGGCCTGATCTGGGGCCCGTTGGCCACCGGGCGGCGGAAGCTGCCGCTGTTCATATTCTTCTCCGCCGGTTGCGCGGTGATGATCGGCTCGGTGGCCCTGACCCCGGCGATCGATATCGGGGGCTGGATCTTCGCCGGGCAGATCGCGGTGGCCCGGATGATGCTCTCCGGCTGCATGACCGTCCGGGCCAGCCTGTGGAAGCACAATTATCCCACGGTGCAGCGGGGCCGGATCGCCGCCCGCCTGCAGACCGTTCGGTTCTCCCTGGGTATCGTCACGGTGACCGGGGTGTCGCTGCTTTTCGACGTGAATCCGGCGACCTACGTGTACGTCTATCTCATCGCCGCGATCCTCGGGGTGGTGGCCCTGCTGCCGGTGGTCCGGATGCACGTTCGGGGGGAGAAGGCCGAGTTGAAGGCCATCGCCCAGGAGGCCGCCGCTGGGGATCGAGGCCCGCGTCTCTCACCGCTGGCTCCGCTGCGGAGCGTGTACGAGGTGCTGAGCGGAGACCGGGCATTTGCCCAATACTGCCTGGCCCTGATGATGCTGGGCTCGGCCAACATGATGATCATGCCGGTCATGACCATCATCATCACCAAGCAGCTCTACCTGTCGTATTTCCACAGTTGCAACTTGATGGAGGTCTTGCCGCGAATCCTGATGATGGGCTCGCTGATGCCTTGGGCCGGACTGTTCGACCGCGTCGGGGCGGTGCGTTTTCGAGTGGTGTCCACCTGGACCTGGATCGGGGTTTCCTTCTTCGGCGGCCTGGGGGCGGCGACCATCGCCTATGTGGGCGTCGACACCCCGGCGACTTTCGCCGTCGCGGTGACCTTCGTGGCCCTGTCCCGGCTGTGTGAGGGCATCAGCAAGGGCGGCGGGGCCATCGCCTGGAACCTGGGGCACCTCCACTTTGCCAAGAGCGCCAAGGCCGACATCTATATGGGCACCCACTCATTCCTCACCGGCCTCCGCGGCCTGACTGCCCCGTTCCTGGGCACCTTTCTATACATCCGCTACGGTCCGATCGCCTTCGCGGTCGCCCTGGCCCTGGCCCTGGGCGGCCTGGCCACTTTCTCGTCGCTGGCTCGAAGCGAACAGCGCAGCACCCCAAGGCTGTGACCACACCGGCGGGACGCCGGGGCCACAGGTGCTCGCTTCGAGTGCACATGATGCGTGTTTCGGATGAACATGAGGCCTGGCGGTGGATGGCTCGGGCCATCGCGGAGGGTGGTTGGCGGGTCGCGCGGCCGGCTCACAATCCGATGCCGTCCAGGATATCCGTGGTGCCGATCAGGGCGTTTTCCATCTGGCGGATTTCCTGAGGGGTCATCCAGACCACGGCGGCGATCTCCCGGGGATTGGCGATCGGCTCGCCGTCGACAATGGTTGCCGACCAGCAGTGCAGCACCAGGCGACCCTGGTGCTTGGTCTGGGTCATCAGGTGCTCGCCGGGCAGGACGTCGATGTACAGTTCCTCACGCATCTCGCGGACCAGGGCCTGGGCCTGGGTCTCGCCGGGTTCGATGTGGCCGCCGGGGAAACACCAGGCCAGCGGGGACTTGACACTCCCGGAGCGCTGGATCACCAGCAGCCGGTCTTCCCGGCGGATGATTCCCAGAACCCCGATTACCGGCAGGTGTTTTGATCTTCGGCTCATGGTCGACCCGCCAACTATACGGTTTGCCGCCGGAGGCGTCTATTAGGATATCACCCGCCGGCACTGGGTTTGGCATGATGGTCTGTCGGTTGTGGTTGTAACGCATTGGTGGGCGTAAGCTCGGGATTGTCTGGGGGTCGTTCTTCCGGCGCATCTTTCGCCAGGGGGGGTGCGGGAGGTCGTCGACCTTGGAACCGGCGGCTCCCGCCACCGGCTATTGAGTCTCGCGGCCGGGTGGCCCCCAAATGCTCCTGGCGATCGACGATCTCATTATAAAGCCTGCCCGGTTTTCCAATGGCCTTGCCCGGTCGCCGGCGGTATGCTGATTATGTGGTTCGGCGCGGCACGCCGGCCCTTTGCGGGCGTGATAGACGGATCGCGGTTGGACTGCATGGCTCATGCCCGGCCGCATACCGGGCTGACCTGCGTCGCTACGGAGGCTTGATTATGATTCACGGTACACCTGTCTTGGCTTTGGGTCTCGGGGCCGGCATCGCCCTCGGCGTCGGCGCCGTTTTGCTGGTCATCATCATGGCCCTCATCGCCATCTACAACGGTATG
>CAZFMS010000008.1:0-38356 GCA_964520125.1 uncultured Planctomycetaceae bacterium | reverse complement strand
GGTCAGCCCGGCCAGCGACGTGGGAGTGCGTCAAAACCAAAAAGTTCTCAAACTCTCGGCAGGCCCGGGCAGGAAGGAGTTTCACCCCCCCCCAAGAAAAAAAGTGGAATTTGCCGGTATTTGCCGGAATTTGTAGGAGCTCTCAGCGGTCAGCTTTCAGCTTTCTGCTTTCTGCTTTCTGCCAGGGGGCATTTTTTTCTCCTGCGGGGCGGTATTTTTTTCACCCCGGGGGGGGAGGGGTGCGGCGGGCAATAAAAAAGTGCAAACGCCCGCAAACGGCCGCAAAGTCTTGGGCTGTGGCGGTGTGGCGCGCATGGCTCCTGTCCAGCCGAGGGGCCCGGGAACGTCGGCCCGAGGCTCCGGTCGGCAAAGCACTGGCGGGCAAGCCGCCGGTGGCACCCGGTGGTGGTCCTTTGGTCAAGACAACATAGAGTCTTGATCAGCGTTCTCTCTGGGAGGAGGGGGGGGAAAACGTCGAAACGTCGAAACGTCAAGAGGTCGAAACGTCGAAACGTCGAGAGGTCGAAACGTTGAAACGTCAAGAGGTCGAAACGTCGAAACTGGCGGGGTAGGGCGGTTTTGGCGGTGGTGGTGTGGGGTCTGGCTGGGCGGAGGGTGATCCAGTGGATGGGGAGTCCGAAAAATTACTGGCCAGGACACCTGGTGTGGTGTATAATGAATGGAGACCAGCGGCTATCGGACTTGCTCGGGAAGCAGAGGAGCAGGGCACGATTATACTCGGTGTTATCATATTCTGACGTTCATACCCGCACGGCCTGCCTGTAGGCCGTGGCGCCCGCCATTGCCTTCTCACCGCTTGCCTGACCCAGTCCAGTAGTCCTGCGCCGACCATCTGGCCGTTGTGGGGTCGGTCCGCGCCTGTCGCCCGCGGGATCGCCGGTGGGGAGTCTTCGCGCAGCCTGCCGAGGCGAGCCCGCGGTGCGTCTCCCCTGTGGCTCGGGCCGGCCCCCACGCCGGAGCTGCGCCGGGCAATCCCCCTGCGGGGATGCCGGCGCCGACCTGCGGCCCCGAGCGGGCCGTGATTAGCAGTCTGCCTGCTAGGCAACGAGGATTAGCGTGCTTCATCATTCATTTTCTTTTTCAAGGAGCGAGCGATGATTGGAAACAAGTGTGGTTGGGTGGCAATGCTGGTTTTTGCCGGGTTAGGGCTGACGATGTTGGAGGCCCGGGATGATTCGGCGTCTGGGTCTGAGGCGGTCGTCGCGAGGCGGGATCGAATGAGCCGGGAGCACATGGGGGACCTCGTTGAGGGGATCGAGGCCCGCGGCGGCGGGGCGGAACTCGTGGTGCAGTGCAACGGGGCCTACGGATACGCGACGATCCAGGCGGCGATCGAGGCGGCGGAAGATGGGGACGTGGTTGTGGTGCTGCCGAACGACTGCAACGCGGAGGGGCGGTACTACGAGAACATCGACTTCCTCGGCAAGGCGATCACGGTGCGGAGTTCTGACGGCCCGGCGGTTACCACCATCGACGCGAATGGTAGCGGTACGGTGGTGACCTGCACGAGCGGTGAGGGGCCGAGCAGCGTCCTAGAGGGCTTCACAATTACCGGCGGGACAGGGGCTAGCGCCAGAGGGTCCACATGCGGTGGTGGAATGTACAGCAGCAACAGTAGCCCGACGGTAGTCAACTGCATATTCAGCTGGAACTCGGCTTTCCTCGGCGGCGGGCTCTACCTCAAGGACGGCAGCCCAACACTGGCCGAATGCAGATTCAGCTGGAACTCGGCTTTGCTCGGTGGCGGGCTGCACAGCGAGGATGGCAATCCGACACTGACTGACTGTGCGTTCGAGCATAACATAGCCAGCTTTGCTGGGGGAGGATTATACACGTTAGGATCTCCAATCTTGATTGGGTGTACCTTCGTAGAGAACGTCGCCGAGCATACCGGTGGTGGTATGTACGGCGAATGGAGCGCAACGCTGACGGAGTGCAGCTTCGTTCGCAACTCTGCGTGGAAGGGTGGTGGCATGAGCACCCGCAGTTTGCTTGGTAGCGCTATTCCGAAGCTCACGAAATGCAGGTTTGTTGGCAACATTGCTTCGAGCAGCGGCGGAGGATTGGTTACCTGGGGTCCGTTCACTGGCGACGGGGCGATCTTGACTGACTGCGTATTCGAGCGTAACTCGGCAGCCACGAATGGTGGAGGGATGCACGCCTATGGCAACACCAGACTGGTTCATTGCTCGTTCAAAGAAAACGCAGCTATCGACGGTGGTGGCATTAACAGCAGGCAGGGCGACCACGCCTTACACGATCACACTTTCGTTGAGAACTTGGCGCCAATCTCCCAAGGTCGGTTCTTGAACCAACATGGTGCTGCTGCACTCTGGGCATCCACGCTTGGCGGGAACCCTCGGTCACGCGGCGTTGAACTCTATTACTCGGATGTCGGTCTTTTGGCCCGCAGTGGCACATTCTCGGAGAATCCCGTACGCCGGATTGAAGGGATGATGCCAGACTCAGGGGACAGCCGGATTCAGCACGTGTGGTCGAAGTCTGGAGGAGGGTTCCGTGGCGAAATGGGGAGTTCGACGCTACTCAACTGTGAGTTCACGGCCAACGCGGCCGATAATCATGGCGGCGCAGTGTTCATCGAGTACTCGGGTACTGCGACGCTAACCGGTTGCACTTTGCTCGGGAACGTCATAAATGGAACCACAGGGGACGGTGGAGGGATACACGTCGCGCCGGGCGTCGACGCAACAGTGACCAACTGCATCATCTGGGGTAACCGGCGCGATGGAGAGATAGACGAGGCGGCCCAGATCGGGGGCTCCGACTCGTTGAACGTGGCCCACACGTGCATCCAGGGGCTGGATACGCTGAGTGGCAACGGCAACATCGGGGATGATCCGTTGTTGGTGGAGGCCGGACACTGGGATGACAACGGGACGCCGGAGGAGTCGGGGGACGACGTTTGGGTGGAGGGGGATTATCACTTGACCGAGGCCTCGCCGTGCATCGAGGCCGGGGATCCGGACTTGGTGGTCGAGCCGGGGGCGGCGGACATGGACGACGAGGGGCGGGTCGCGGATGGGGACGGAGATGGTGAGGCCGTCGTCGACATGGGGGCCGACGAGTATCACGACTGCAACGGCAACGAGGTCGCGGACTACCTGGATATAGCCCTGGGCACGGGCGTGGACTACAACGGGAATAACATTCTGGATGAATGCGAGCCGGGCTTGGATGTCAGGCCGGGGGGGTGTCCGAATCCGTTGAATCGGAGCAGCCACGGTTATCTGCCGGTGGCGGTCGTGGGCCAGGCTGTATTCGACGTGGCCCAGATCGACGTGTCGTCGGTGGTTCTGGAGCGGGCGGACGGAGTGGGGGGGGCGGTGGCTCCTAATGAGGGGCCGCCGGGGCCGCACTCGGTGATTGAGGACGTGGCCACGCCGTTCGAGGGTGGGGGGTGCGATTGTGACGATTGGTCGGGCGACGGGATCGACGATCTGGTCATGAAGTTCAGGGTGGAGGAGGTGGTTGCGGCACTCGAGTTGGATGACCTGAGTGGGGGTGAGGAGATCGAGTTGGTGGTTCGGGGCTTGCTGGTCAGCGGGGCCGCCTTTAGCACTACGGGTGATTGCGTGGTGATTGTGCCGTAGGGGGGAAAGGTCGAAACGTCGAAAAGTCAAAACGTCGAAACGTCGAAACGTCAAGACGCAAGAACATCGAAACGTCGAGAGTTGCGGGTTTGAGCGGTCTTGGCGGCGGTGGACGATCAGAGTGGGGTGGGGTGGTTGACTCGGCAGTGGGAGGCGTCGAACCGTGCATCCGGCGTGGTCAGTAGAGCAGGGGGAGCCCCCGGGGGGGGTCGGTTCCGCGGGCTCGCTGCCTCGCGTGGGGGTAGTCTGAGGGCCTTTATTGGGACTCCAGGGGGGGGTGGAACTGGCCAAGAGAAGCCAATCCTCGCGGCGGGGTCGGCGTCGGGCAGGCGGGTTGGCGGTGTTTATTTGATCTTGGCTCTGGTGGTGTCAAAGGGCGGAAAGGCCGCTGATCCTTGACAGGGAGGGTGGCATCCGAGTATAAGTATACGTGGTGGAGTGCCTATCAAGGAAGATTGTCCCGTCGTTTTTGGACGGGAGTGGGCGAGATAAGAGCGGGCTCTAGCGTTAGCTCTGGCCGGAGCGGGAAGAGCTTAGAATCATGCGACTCAAGTCCATGAGTTAGCTTGAGGACAGGGTCTGGGGCACCCAGACATCCGTCCACCCCACGTCCGGGCTGAGAGAAGCCTCGAGTACCTGACCAGGCGAGCAGCAGAGTCGTCGCGCCGGCGTCCGGCAAGGCCGAAGCGGTGCGGCGGCGGGTTGCGCGTGGTTGGTGCTGGGGTGTTGGCCAGCGCTGCAGTGCAGTCATGGTTTTAACGGTCAGCGGGCCGCGTGCGCGGACGGACCGGGTGGGAATTATTCATCACTGGCGGAAGGAGTAGCGGTATGAAACGCAAAGCGATGTTTGTGACCGGCGTCACGGTTGCCATTTGTATGTTCATGGCGATTGGCACGGCGGTGGCCGATGGGCCCGGCCGGGAGCTAGCGACATCTATTGTCCGGCCGGCGGTAGAGAAGTCCACCGAGACGACTGGTCGCGGGGGCGTTTGTGCTGAGGCGGTCTGGGACAACGGTCCTCCCGATGGTACCGTCGCCTATATAGCCACGCGCTTGACCACGGTGCATGACTCTTGGGTGGTCGATGACATTACCTTCACTGAGACGACGGACATTACGGGGATGAGCTGGTGGACGGCCGAGAGCATCATGTTCCACTTCACCGGAGCGATAGAGATCATGGTCCTGATGGACAACGGCGGCTCTCCGGGCACGGTCTGGACGGAGTTGAGCGAGGCCGAGGGAAACGCGGCCACCGCCACCCGGCAAGATTCGTGCGACCTGTGGGGAACGGGTGGGCTTCGTGTCTGGTTGTACGAGGTCACCCTGGACACCCCCATCTGCGTGCCGCCCGGGACGTGGTGGATCGGCATGCGTCCGGTTCAGAACGCCCCCGTTTTCGGTAGTTTCTGGGTCGGAAATGCCACCCAGGACATGGGTTCCGAGTCCTATGTCCTCAATGTGCCGGGAGGGGTTGGCACCTGGACTGCAGGATCGGTGGCCTACTCGCCGTTTACGCCCACGGACATGGCGTTCTGCATCCATGGGCAGACGGGAACTTGTCCGGTCGGGTCCTGTTGCTGGCTGGATGCGGGGTTCGCGTACCATTGCGAGGACAACATGTCGTATCTCGACTGCCTTGGCCAGGTCGGCACCCAGCAACGGTGGACTCAAGATACGCTGTGCGCTGATCTGGACCCGCTGTGCGGCGGCGGGTCCTGCTGCCAGGACGCCCTCTGTACGAAGGTCGGCTATCCCTCCCAAGACCCGGTAGGTGACTGCGCGCTTCTGCAGGGCACTTACTCTGAAGACCGTCCCTGTGATCCGACCCCCTGTGCTGGTGCCTGCTGCAGGCTCACCTTCGACTGCAAGGGGGACGTGATCGAGAATGCCGAGGTCGACGGCGACGACGTGACCGGGTTCGTGAATTGCTATCTGGGGACCGGCGGTCCCGGGAACTGCGCGCTCGCCGACATGGACGACAGCGGGGGTGCCCTGGACGAGAAAGACATGAGCATGTTTGTCGACGCCTTGCTTCATGGATGGTGCGGCGGGCGGTGCGTGCCCGACCTGACGGAATCCGAATGCGACGCCTATACTTTCCCGAACTGGAATTCCGGCGAAGATTGTACGGCTCCGTGCGTCGGGGCCTGCTGCTTCGAGGCCCAGGACACCTGCGAGACGATGTATGCGACGGACTGTTCTGACGCGGGCGGGTTTTTCGAGGGGGAGGGCACGGCCTGCGCGGAGTGTATCTGTTCTTACGAGGAACCTTCGGGCAACGGATGCGTAGGGATCCCGACTCCGGCAGTCGTGGCGGGGACGCCGCTGACCTTCTCGGGAGACAACACCTGTGCCACCGACGAGAGTTGTACGACTATTGCCCCGTCGGTTTGGATCGGGTTCCAGGTGACCGAGTGCTCGGACATCACCGTCGATTACTGTGATTCGGAGACGCCTCCGGGAGCGGTCATATACGACCTCTTCACCTCCTGTGTCTGCGATGATTCCTATGGATTCACCACCTGGGATGAGTGTGTTGAGGGCGCGGGCGACGGGCGGATATCCGTTACCTGGGGGAATATCCCGATAGGCACCTACTACTACGCGATCTCCAGTGATCCGGCGGATGGGGGCATCGGCCCCTGGACCATCAACGTCAACGCCACCGCTGGTTCGCCGCCGGCGGGCAATGACCTCTGCGCCAACGCGACGGCGATCTCCGGCCTGGGTAGTTGGGCCTTCGATTCCACCTGCGCCACCACGGAGCATGAGAATGCCACGTGCGTCGACGCCCCGGACACGGGACCGAGTGCGGATCTGTGGTGGCTCTGGACGGCACCGACGGACTGCGCCGGCGATACGTTCTGTCTCTCCATGTGCGACGGCACGGAATACGACAGCGTACTGGCGGTGTACGACACGACTGTTTGCGGCGCAATCGGCCTCGATACGGATCTTCTCTGTAGCGACGACGATTGCGGCCTCGGAGCCGGGCCGAGCAGGGTGGAGCTGACGGTTCCGTCGTACCCCCATGAGTACCTGATCCGCATCGGCGGTTGGAATAATGGCGGCGGCCCGGGAGTGCTGACCATCTCCTGCGAGGCATGTCCCATTCTGGGCGTTGGCCCTGATGCCTGTGCGGAGGCTGAAGTGATCACGTGCGGGGATAGCAGGGTCATCGACCTCGCCCAGATGACCGGCGATACGCAAAACGACCCGCTGATTCCTTGCTACTACACCGGACCGAACCAGGCGAGCAATTCGGCCTGGTACACCTTCGTGGCGCCGGCCACCTCGGTGCAGATGAAGACCTGCAACAGCCCGGATACGCCCGGCGACACGCCCCTGGATACCCAGATCACGCTGTGGTCGGGAACCTGCACGAACTTCGGCCGGGCCACGGCCTGTTCGGAAGATGCCTGCGGCGTACCCCCCGATAACCCCGGCTGGCTGTCGGCCTTCTGTGTCGACGGCCTGATCGTCGACCATACCTACCTCGTCGAGGTGAGTTCGTTTGAGAGCGGTGGCAACGCGTTCGTGACCACGTTGGAGATCACCTGTCCGTGTCCGGCGACGGGGGCCTGTTGCGACGGTGGAGTTTGCGTCGCTGATGTCATTCCCGAGGAGTGTGAGATGATCGGCGGCGTCTGGTTCGACGGCGAGTCGTGTTGTTCAGGGTTTAGCTGTCCGTAGCCGTCAGCTGCCACCCGGCGGGGTGCGCGGTTGCGTCGCCCTAGGGTAGTTGGTTGGCAGAGCAAGAGTTTCCAGCGGCCCCCGGGGTTATTGCCCCGGGGGCCGCTTTCTTGGTGGGCGGATGGGGGTGACGAGCGTTGAGAGAGGGGCGGCCTTTCCGCGCCTACCGGTGCTGAGGGGACTGCTTGCCGGGGGTTTTGTATGGGGAGCCGAATTGGTACACTGGGAGAGTAAGCGGGCGTGCTGTCGACAAGGAGGCTGAGTATGAGAAGCACCGGTTCGGGCCGTCTCTGGGGTTGCATAGTCGCTGCCACGGCGGCGGCAGGGGCGTTGTCGTTGCCGGCGGTCGCCCAGGAGTCCCGTGAGCCCGAGGGAGGGGAGTTGCCTGCTTATGCTCGGGTCCTCCGCGGCGAGCAGCGCCGCGGGGCGAACGCCGTCGTCAACCTGTCTCGAAACAACCTGCCGAACATAATGATCACGGGGTATTGGCCGCCGACCAACGAGATGCTCCGTCAATTCAGCACCAATCCGGAGCAGAACCCCGGCGGCTGGGTAGGGGAGAACTGGGAGGGCCGCGGCTACAACATCTATGCCTTCTTCCCGGAGTTTCCCAACGGGGTCGGCAAGGGGGAAGGGGACTTCGAGGTGGACTACCAGGACACGTCTTACGACTGGTGGCTCATCACCGATCAGGTCCAGCCTTTCGCGATCATCACTTTCAGCCGGGCGGACTACGACCTGGACTGGGAGATGGAGGGAGGCAACAAGACCTATGTCTCGGCGATGTGGACGCCGGACTATCTGGAACCATTCCAGCCTACCCCGGAGCTGCCGATCTACGACGAGCCCGATGGCACGGAGCGCTACTCGTCGCTGCCGATGCAGGCCATCGTGGACGCGGTGGCGGCTTCCGGGGCGAACGTCAATCCGTATATCGAGCCGCTGGACTACAGTCGCTACCTGTCGAACTTCATCGGCTACCACGGCAACTGGTACCACGACCTGCACGCCGATCCCGACGACGCCGTCTGGAACGTGGCCGGGGGACATATTCACGTGGGGTCCGCCATGACCCTGGCGGATGCGGTTCTGGCCAGCGAGGTCACATTGCGGGTGCTCATTGGGCACGCCGACGCCCAGTTAGGGGTCTTCGGGGACCTGAATTGCGACGGTTTGGTTGACCTGGGAGACGTCGATCCGTTTATCCAGGCGTTGAGCGATCCCGACGGGTACGTGCTGGTTTATCCCGACTGCCGCATCGTCTTGGCCGACCTGAACCGCAACGGCAACACCGACGGGGCGGACCTGCAAGGGTTCGTCGATCTGCTCCTGTACGTGCCCCCCGACGAGTTGCCGCCGGAGCCCAATCCCATGACTTGGGCGGTTCTCCCGGCGCCGGTCAGCACCTCGGAGCTATCCATGACCGCGACGGAGGGGATCGATGATTCTCCGCCGGTGGAGTATTTCTTCTTCTATTGGGGCGATGGCGGACCGGGCGGCAGTAGCAGCGGGTGGCAGGAGTCTCGCACTTTCAATGACGACGGCCTGCTTCCCAACACGGTGCACACCTATTCCGTGCGGGCCCGGGACAGCTCCGATCCGCGGCACTATGGGGGTTACTCGGCGGGCGCATCCGCGGCCACGGCCATCGAGACGCCGACCGGCCTGGCTGCGGGGACCATCACCGTTGATTCCATCGAGGTCACCGCCGGCGGGACGTTCACTAATCTCACCCTGGGCCTGTCGGGCCTTTACTTCGAGTGGGAGGAGACCGCCGGCGGAACACCGGTGGGCAACAGCGGCTGGGTACAGACCACCACGGTGACGGCCGGTGCTCTCTCGCCCGGGACTGAATACACCTTCAGGGTAAGGGCCCGGAATTCCGACGGGGTGGAGACTGGCACGGTGGAGGATAACTTCACCACGCTGCCGGGCCCGTAGGGGTAGTGTCTCGGTGTGGTTTGGGTGAGAATCGGGTGGCGCGGTGGTTATCCAGTGTTACCTCGGGTATCTTTGCCCGACTACTGATGACCCTTCAACCAATGCAACGGCGATTCGCGGTGACGGCAGTGTTGGCGCTGCATGGGTTGGTGCTGGCCGGGGCGGTGAGTGTTCCCGGCTACGCGCTGGCCAAGACGGTGGGGGGACTGTCGGCAGCTGCAGACCGCGAACCGCTGGGCGAGGTCGTGGACGTGGGCCGCTGGTCGGAGCTGCTGGCCAACACGGCGGTGGTGTGCGGCGTGGCGGTGGTCACCGCCGTGTTGCTGGGGGGGCTCGGCGGGATCATTGCCGGGCGGACCGACGCACCCGGTCGTAGCCTGTTGGCCGGGGCGGCGATTCTGGGAGCGTGCCTGCCGATCTACGTCAGCATGGTCTTCGTCTTCTCGTTGATTCCGATTGGAGCACTGGCCGGCTCGGCGGCGGCCAGCGGAGTGCTGTACGGGCTGCTCTACGCGCCTCTGGCGATGGTTGTTTTGGGGGTGGCGTTTCGCGCCACGGACCGGGAGTTGGAGGAACAAGCCCTGCTCGAGGCCGGCGAGGGCTCTATCTTGCTGCGGGTGACCTTGCCCCAAGCCGGCTGGGGCATCGCCACGCTGGCCATGCTGATCGTCCTGCTGGTGGCGACTGATTACACGATTGCGGACATTCTGATGGTACGCACCTTCGCCGAAGAGGTGTACACCCAATTCGCGTTGGACCAGACGCGGAGCGGCCCGTTGCTTACCGCGGCTCCTTTGTTCATCGTCTTGGCGGTGATGCTGGCCGGCTTCCAGGCGCGGTATAGGATGCTCGGCGAGGGAAGGCCCTGGCGGCTTGACCACCGACCACGGATCATCCGGTTGGGTCGCTGGCGGGTCGGCGTCGGGGTGGCGGGGGTCCTGCTGGCGGGGCTGCTGGTCGGCGTGCTAGTGGTGCCGCTCGGTCAGCGAATCGGTACGCTACGGGGATTCCTGGCGGCGGCGGCCGTACTGCGGGATGAATGGCTCGTTTCGGCGCTGCTGGCCACCAGCGCGGGGCTGGTTATTGCCTCTCTGGCCGTAGGATTGGCTTGGTGCGCGGTGCGCGGGAGGCGGTGGCGCTGGCCGGTCTGCACGGCGGTGATCGTGTTGCTGGCCCTGCCGGCTCCGGTGGTGGGGATCAGCCTGATCGGCATGCTGAACCGCCCGGGGTGGCCGGGGGCGATCTATGATTCACCGGCGATCGTGGTGGTGGGCTACGTGGTCCGTTTTCTGCCGATCGCGATCCTCCTGCTGCTGCCGGCCATCCGGCGGGTCCCGGTCGAACTGGAGTGGGCGGCGAGGCTGGACGGGTGTGATTGGCTGGCCACCCAACGACATGTATACTGGCCGGCGGTCGCCAGATCCGCGGTGGCGGTCGGTCTGCTGAGCCTGATTCTGTGCTTTGCAGAAGTCGGGGCGACCATGCTGTTGGCCCCGCCGGGCTGGGCGACGGTGGCGGTGCGGGCCTTTACCTTGATCCACTACGGCGTGTACCGGGACCTGGCGGTGCTTGCGGTTCTGTCGGTGGTGAGTATCGCTCTGCCGTGTTTGGTGATGGTGTTGCTGTTGAGGAGATCAAGTTGGGCGAGGTGAGCATGTTATCGACCGGTCAAAGACGGGTTGGCGGCGGTTCTCTCCGATTGGCGGCGGCCGGGCTCGCAGTGGTTCTAATCGCCGGCTGCGGGGATAAATCCGAACCGGGAACCCAGGAGTCCCCGGTAGCGACCCGCGGAGAGGTGGTGGTCTATACGGCGCTGGACCGCCAGTTCTCGGAGCCCATTCTCGATGAGTTCACGGCCCGGACGGGTATCGAAGTGCGGGCGGCTTATGACACGGAGTCCACCAAGACGGTCGGCCTGGCCAACCGCATCCGGGCCGAGGCGGGTCGGCCGCGGTGCGACGTCTTTTGGAACAACGAGATACTGAACACCCTCCGGCTGCAATCCGAGGGCTTGCTCCAGCCGTGCGCGCCGCCGCAGGCCGAGTTCTACCCGGCTCAATACCGCGATCCCCAGGGATACTGGTACGGCTTTGCCGCCCGGGCGCGGGTGATCATCGTCAACACGGAGCAGGTGCGGCCGGAAGAGATGCCCCGTTCGGTGCGTGACCTGGCCAAACCAAGATGGCGCGGCAGAGTCGGCATGGCCAAGCCGCTGTTTGGAACGACCGCCTCCCACGTGGCCTGCCTGTTCGGGCGTCTCGGGGCGGCGAAGGCCAAGCGGCTTCTCGCATCCTTGAAGGCCAACGATATTCAGGTGGTCGCCGGGAACAAGACCTGCGCCGAGATGGTTGCCTCCGGCAGATTGGCCCTCGGCCTGACGGATACGGACGATGCGTTGATCGAGTTGGAGGCCGGCAGGCCGGTGCAAATCATCTTCCCCGACACGGCGACGGGGGGCGTGGGAACGCTGGTGCTACCCAACACCCTGGCGGTGGTGAAAGGGGCGCCGCATGCGGAGGCCGCCCAGGAGTTGATCGACTTCCTTCTTTCGCCCGAGGTCGAGGAACGTCTGGCCCAAGGACCTTCGGCCCAGATTCCGCTCCACCGTAAAACGCCGGTAGAGTCGCGGGTCTGCAAGTTGTCCGAGTTGCGAACGATGAAGGTGAATTTCTCGCTTGCCGCCAAGCACTTTGCCGCAGCCGCCGAGTATATCCAGGCCGAGTTCCTCGACTGAAGAGCGGGTGCTCGGTCACGCATGCATTGGTGGATTGATTCTCCAGACGACGGGCGTCTGACGTGTTCGGCAGAGACCGGGCCGAGGACGGCCCGGCTCGCTTGGACCCGCAAACGAGCATTGACAGAGTACCTGTTCGGAATCAACTGTGGCAGCGGCGTCCGGTGGCACCGGCGTCTCGCCGGTGTATGGTCCGGCTCACCTGAGGCCTCGGCGTATCGCCGGGGTGTTCCCGAGAAGCAGGGCTTGCGACGCACCCTGAGTTTGGGCCGTCTTCTCGGGACCGTTTGCTATTCGGGATTCATCGCCCCGACGAACTGACTCTGCCGGTCAGCGGCGCCAGCGGCTACATCCTCGAAGGTCGGGCGGTTGGCAGCGTAGAACTCGGCGGCGATCTCCACCGCCCGGTCCGGCCGGCTCCTGAGTCTCTCTTTGAATCCCTGGTAGCGCAGGCCGTTGACGTTCTCGATCCGGGCTACGATGTCGCGCTCATCGAACCCCGGGGCGACGTTGAGTTTGGCAAGTTGGTGATGGAATTCGGCCCGTAACCCGGCGGGCAGGGCGATGGCTCCGGCTGCGGCACTACTCGCCGGAGTGTGTGCTGAGGTGCCGAGATCGGGGTCGGCGATCGTTCCCCCACAGGCGGCGGCGATGGCCAGGATGATCGATGGTGCTGGGCCGGCGCCGGCGGCGGCGAATGTCCGGTCACGTTCCTGGTACTTGTCGGCCCACGCCCTCAGGATGTGATCGCAGAGTATATCGGCCCCCGCGCTTTCCAGGGAGGGCACCAAGAGCACCACATCGTCGTAGAGGATGCCCGATTCGTACCACCGATCGTAGTAGGCCTGGGCCCAGGTGCTGATCACGGTAGGGGGGGCGCCGCCTTGAATGGCGTCGCGCAGCCGGCGCGAAAAACGCGGCAAGTCCTCGTCCCACTGGGTGGTGATGAAGGCGGTGGCTTCGTCGAGTCGGGAGGCCTGCATGGCTCGGGCATCGAGGGCGGCGATCTCCCGGCGGAGCCAGTTGCCAAGCTCCTGGTTGAGGGTGCGGAACGCCGGCAGCATGGCTCCTTCGCGCCCGGGCCAGTAGGTCGGCGCGGAGAATCGGGTGCGAAATCGGCGTACGTAGCCGAGATCACGCGGAGCCGACAGGATGAGCACGATGTCGAGCTGCTGGGTCTGGCCCTGGTCCATGATGATCACGTCCATTCGACCGGTGATCTTCAGGTCGTAGAAGCCGATCTTTGTCGGGTCAGGCCCGAAGTCGACCCGGGAGATCCACGGCCGATGATCGGACTCGCCCTGCATGGCCTTGATGTCGAGGTACAGGCAATGGCTCAGCAGGTCACGGGGGTGCATGAAGGGCGGCACGTCGTGCGGCCGGCCCGCACCGACGGTGGCGCTGCGGCGGTATAGTTTTTCGACGTTGGACTTCAGGTTGGCCTGGGCTTTGGCGAAGGAGACCAGTCCCTCGTCCGGGAAGGGGTAATCCAGGGGATAGACCGCCAAGGATGCGACCGGTGCGGGTGGTAGCGGCTGGTAGCGGTTGACTTCGTAGCGGTAGTCGCCGCCCAGGGCGGGATGGACGGCAAGCAACACGCCGGGCAACACGCCCGTTACCAGCACGGCCCATCGGTTGCCGGGTCGCCGCCGGCGGGATGGGTCAGGCGGACGATGACGCCGAGATAGGGAGCGGACCGATCGGCTCCCGGCCTCCTGCGGCGCGGCGTGGTCAGTCGATCGAGCTGCCCTCATTGTTCCTTCTCCTTAAGGTGCCGATCGATAATCGCCTGCAACCTGCGGATGTTGTCGTGCTCCAAGGGCAGGTCGGCATCCTGCATTTGACGGAGCATGCGACCGGCCTCGGCGTGGCGGCCTTCCAGGGCCAGGTCCTTGACCCGGGCCAGGTCGCCGTAGAAGGCCACCATTTGTTTAAGCGAAGGTTCTCTCCGGGCCCCTTGCGTAGCGAAGCCCGGTCGGTAGTTGCGCTCGGGTTGCCAGTTCATGAGATAGGCGACGACCGGGTCTTCATGCTCGTAGTGGACCAGGACGATCTCTTGCTCTTTCCCGCAGCCGGCAACAACGAGGGCGGCGAGCATCGCGACGTGTCCGAGTAGGCCAGGGTACTGCAACATCTCTCTCGATTCCGTTATCCGTGCCCGGGTGGGCGGGGCAAGTCACCTCTCCATCAGTTCCAGTCTCCGAACAGCACGAACGGGGCCCAGAAGAAGGGGTGGTCGCCGGGAACCACCTTCTCCGGCGTTGATTCTCCATTCTGGTCATCGATCCGCAATCGAACATGCCGGGCCATCATGGCCAGTTGGGCGGCGCGCAGGGCCTGGGCCTTGTTCTTGCCGGCCCGCAGGTGCTGGTAGAACGAGTGCATGGTCTGTCCGGTTGATTCGTCCGCGGCCTGCCAAAGACTGCACACTACCGAGGGGGCCCCGGCGGCGATGAATGCCCGGCAGAGGCCGACGACATCGTCACCGGGCCAGACCAGGCGTCCGGGCCGGGGGGCATCAGTGCTCGTCTGGCAGGCGCTGAGCACCACGAGGTTCGCCCGGAAGCGGAGTTCTCGGATCTCCCGGACGGTCAGTCGTCCATCGAAGCCGTCGCCGGTGGCAAACCGCAAGGCGCTATTGCTCGGTGATTGGGGATCCAGTTTGCCGTGGGTGGCGAAGTGGAGGATGTCGAAGTCCGGTAGCAGGCCGACGATGGCGGACTCGGTTGCCTGATCACCGGTCAGCATCCTGGCGTGTTGGCCATAGAGTTTGGTCAGGGCCTGTACTTCCGATTCCGCGTGCGGTAGTGGCGGAAACAGGCCCAAACCCGACACCGGGTTGCCCATGGCCAGCATCGTGTCGAGCCTCTTGCGGTTGTTCTCTCGGCACTTCTCGAGGAGTCCGAGGTCGGGCAACACGACGATGGCGTGCTCCTCGATGAGGTACTTGTCGTTGGGGAGTTTCAATGCCCCCAGTGGCAGATAGTGCATCGGGCCGTGGGGGACCATGACCAGCAGCGATCCGCCGGGAATGCGGTCGGCGATCGGGTGAAGGAGACGGGCACTGAGCCATTCGAGTGCCGGGGCGTGATCAATCTCCTGGGTGCCTATCGTCTCGAGCGCCTCGCGAAACTGTGCGACCCGGGCGTGGAGGTCCTCCGCGTTAATCGGCAATTCGAACACTTGCAGGCGGCCCGCGAAGACCAGGGTGACGTAAGAGTGCTCCTCTCCGATGAAGTAGATCAAGGCGACGGCGCCTTCGTCGATGGTGTCAATCAGCTCATAGGCGTCTATTCTGGGCATCGCCTTGTATGAATCAGGAGGGCCCTGGCCGGAGCCTGGGACGGCCCGTAGTTGGCTGCACTCGAAGCGCAGGCCCTGATTTCGCGCCTCGATCTGCTCGCGGATCTGCGGCACGTTGAGTTCCACGGTCTCCGGGGCCAGGGCGCTGATCAGGACGGCCACGTCCTGATGAAAGCGATTCCGGCCGGCAAGTTCGGCGTCGATCTGGGCTGCTCGATCGTGATTCCCGCTTGTTCGTTGTTCGATGCCGGAGCAAAGAAGTTGCCTGCCAAGAGCCCGCGCTCGAGAGCGCTCCATCAACTGGAGAACCAACTCGGACTGCTCGCTGGAGAACGCCTGGCGGATGGCGGTCTCGTAAACACCGGCACGCCGGTCGGCCCACAGGCCCCGAATCGAACTCACGTCGTCCGGCAAAGGCGAACTCTCGAAGAGGATTAGCGCCTCGGTCAGTGGCTCGATGGCGTAGTCGATGGCGCCCGAGATCAGCCTGGTCTTGCCCAATCCCAGCAGGGCCCGGCATTTGGTGCCGGCCGGGTAATCACCTTGGGCGACTACCCTGTACAGCTCGGCCCCTTTCTGCGGCTCACCCAACTGGAGCCATCTATCGGCCAGGGTGACCAGCAGGTCGGCCCGATCAACGCCTTCGGCCAATTCGGCGCGCTGGGCGGCCAGCAAGAGGGCGCGACGGACTTCCCTGTCGTTGCCTCGTTGGCCGGCGAGATGGGAGCGGTAGAGAGCGTTCTCCGCTTCCGCCGGGTAGGCGTTCATGGCTTCGGCGCATAGGTCATCGACTCGACTGCAAGTCTGCTCGAATTCAGCCCGGCGGCCTAGCAGCTTTTCGGTGCGGGCCACAATCAGCAGATGGTCCAGTTGGCTCAGCAAATCACCGCGGGCCCGGGCGGATTCGGCAACCTCCGCCGCCAGGGCACCCGCCGTGCCGTGGTCTCCCAGGTTCACGGCCAGGTCCAGTTGAATCTCCTGGAGATCCTCAAGGAGGTCGGGCAGGCGGCCACCCTTGGCGAACCGGAGGGCACCTCCGGCGGCGTCGAGGCCCTGCCGGTGTTGCCCGAGTTCTACCAGGGCCCGGGCCTGCAGCAGGCCGGCCAGGATGATCCTCTGAGGCAGGCGGGGCCCTCCCTGGAACTGATTCGTAGCGTGGCTGACCCGGCGGGATCGATCGTAGGATGCCGCCGGTTGACCGGTGTACAGTTCGGCGGCGGCCAGCAGAAGCTCCAGCTCCAGGCGGCGCAGACGCTTCTCGCGGATCTCCAATGGTGCGGGGTCGGTCAGTTCGGCGCCGACCGGGTAATTCCTATCTTCTGTTTCCCGACGGGCCCGCTCGTCGACCCACGCCTGGTAGATGCCCGGGAGGTGATTCCAGGTAACCAGGGCTTCGGTGGGAAAGGCCTCTTGGTAGTTCTCCAGTGCCCGCCGCGCTTGGCGCAGGCTTTCGGGGAAATCACCTGAAACCAGGGCCCGAAGAGCCTGCTTCTCCAAGGCCGGGTCGTATTTCTGGGGGGCTTTGTTCTTCTGATAGCGATCCCACAACGCCCGCATCCTCTCCGAGGCAAAATCCTTGGCCTGACGTTCACTCGTCCGCCGGCGGCGCTCGATCTGTATGCGTTGCCCCTCGGTGCGCATGCCCTCCGGCCGAACGTCGTCCGGCTTCTCAGCCTCGCTGCAACCGGCCACCAACAGACCAGACCCACACCAGAAGAGCACCAAGGCCAGCGTGCGACGGTTCGGGCCTTTCCGGCGTCCCGTTCCGGGGGACGGCGCTGAGGAGTAAGTGCGATCGGCCGGGGGATTGCCCGACCATTGATGCTCCGATCCTCCAGGATGATGAAATGGCCGCAAGGTCATCATGCTTTCCGCATCCCTCACCTTCACGGCTTGGCTTTCTTCGGTTGGATCGCGTGGGACACGGTTTGCTCGAAGCCCAGGCGATCCCAGGACTCGTCCCATTCGCCAAGGAGTTTGGGCAGAAGCATCTGGTCCGGGAATCCGGCCTCGGCCGCAGAGCGAAATTTGCGGAGGACGCCGATGGCCGTACGGTTGTGACCGGTGCGCGAGAGGGCCTCGCTGAGCGCCGAGGCGATGTGCAGGCGGCGGCGCCACCGGCGGTATTCCGCCTGGCGGTCGGTGTGGTAGGCGCCCAGCAGCTCCAGCATCTCGACGTCTCGGGTGATCTCCTGGACGGCACGGAGTATCCGGGCATTGAAGGCTTCAGCGGCCTGGTATCTCCGGCCACAGGTCAGGATCGCACCGCGCTCTTTGATGAAATCACCCTGTTGTCTCCAGGCCTGGACGGGAATCTCTCCCGACCGGGCCGCGGCGTCGAGGAGGACCTTGCACTCCTTGACCGAGCCTCGAAACTCACCGGGGTGGGGGATGAGCTTCCAGAGTTGCTCGGCATGCTGGGCCGCAGCTTCGTAACGGAGACTGGACAGGGCGAATTCGGCCGCACGCAACTTGTGCTGGACGGTTTCCAGCAACGATGCCCGAGGGATGGTTTCGGGCTTTCCCTCTGCTGGCTGCGGGGCCTGACAGCCGGAGAGCCACCCCACGGCCGCGGCCATGATGATCCGTGGCAAAACCCCTCCATGCCGGTTTGCGGTCGATCTCTCAGAGTTGGCGTTCATGGTTTGTAGACCGCGACGGCCGGTTCACTCCATTGCCCTCCGTAGCGCGTGGAATTCTGGAAATAGACCCGATAGCTGGAGAGGTGGAGCGCCCCAGGGGGGGAGCGGAATAACAAAACGCCCGGTCGTCTCGAAGCTGGAGGCGTCTTTGGAGAAGGCCAGCTCCGGTCCGTGGGGCACGATGGGCACGACGCGAATCTTCAGGGGCCAGCGCAGCTCTCGGGCCTCGATCTGGAGGGAACCCTCGCCGGCGGGCGTTACTGCGGCCGAGACCTGGGACGCAGCGGGCCTGGGCGGAGGGTCTCGAGCCGTGAGTTCGAGCTGCCGGCGTTCGGTCTTTCCACCGATGGCGATGGTTGCCTGGTAGGCCCCGGGCGAAAGCGGCCAGCCGTTAAGGTCGTGGCTGGGCATGCGAAAGGAGAACCTGCCTATGTTGTCCTCCCCATCGAGGGTTTCAACCTCGGAGACGGGAATGGGTCCGCCGGCGATGGAGACGGCGATTCTGTCGCGGATGCCTCGGCCTTCGACGACAACGACGCCGTCGGACCTGACCCGAATCGGGGAGATGTTGGTGATCTCCGGTCCGCATCCCGCCGCGAGTACCAGGAGCGCCGCAAGTGTTGTCGGAGCCATTTGACGACGAGCCATCCAAGAACCCTCCGACGCCTCGGCCTTCATTCGAACATTCGAAGCCCCGACGTGCGGTAGGTACCGTTGTTCCATCCGGAAAGTCCCCGAGAATATAATGTCCGCTCAAACGCGTCGCAAGTAAATGAGTAGAGCTGAAGTTTGGGCCACCTGGGTGTAGTCGGGGCCAGTTCTCACGATCGGTGTCCCCAGAGCCCCCAAGCTTGCTCGGGGGGGGCCATGAAACGCGTCAGAGTGTATACCCCCCGACCAAGGTCGGAGGCTCTTGGGCACACTCGACGCCGATGTAGCGCTATCATGCTAGGCAGGGCCGGTGACGGACGCTCGTTCGAATACCGACCAGGCGGCTCGGGCCATGGCCTCATCGGAGAAGGAGCTGCGGACAGCCTCTCGGCCGCTGTGCCCCAGCCGATGTCGCAGTTGCGGGTCGTCCATCAATCGACCCAGGGCTTCGGCCAGGGATCGGGCATCCCGGGGCGGGAACAGGAGTCCGCCACCGGTGGCCTCGATCAGTTCGGGAAAGGAGCCGTGTCGCGGCTGGACGACCGGCACGGCTCCTTTCCCGAACTGATCGAGGCCACCGGTGGCCTCGATCAGTTCGGGAAAGGAGCCGTGCCGGTCGTCCAGCCGCGACACGGCTCCTTTCCCGAACTGATCGAGGCCACCGGTGGCGGACTCCTGTTCCCGCCCCGGGATGCCCGATCCCTGGCCGAAGCCCTGGGTCGATTGATGGACGACCCGCAACTGCGACATCGGCTGGGGCACAGCGGCCGAGAGGCTGTCCGCAGCTCCTTCTCCGATGAGGCCATGGCCCGAGCCGCCTGGTCGGTATTCGAACGAGCGTCCGTCACCGGCCCTGCCTAGCATGATAGCGCTACATCGGCGTCGAGTGTGCCCAAGAGCCTCCGACCTTGGTCGGGGGGTATACACTCTGACGCGTTTCATGGCCCCCCCCGAGCAAGCTTGGGGGCTCTGGGGACACCGATCGTGAGAACTGGCCCCGACTACACCCAGGTGGCCCAAACTTCAGCTCTACTCATTTACTTGCGACGCGTTTGAGCGGACATTATATTCTCGGGGACTTTCCGGATGGAACAACGGTACCTACCGCACGTCGGGGCTTCGAATGTTCGAATGAAGGCCGAGGCGTCGGAGGGTTCTTGGATGGCTCGTCGTCAAATGGCTCCGACAACACTTGCGGCGCTCCTGGTACTCGCGGCGGGATGCGGACCGGAGATCACCAACATCTCCCCGATTCGGGTCAGGTCCGACGGCGTCGTTGTCGTCGAAGGCCGAGGCATCCGCGACAGAATCGCCGTCTCCATCGCCGGCGGACCCATTCCCGTCTCCGAGGTTGAAACCCTCGATGGGGAGGACAACATAGGCAGGTTCTCCTTTCGCATGCCCAGCCACGACCTTAACGGCTGGCCGCTTTCGCCCGGGGCCTACCAGGCAACCATCGCCATCGGTGGAAAGACCGAACGCCGGCAGCTCGAACTCACGGCTCGAGACCCTCCGCCCAGGCCCGCTGCGTCCCAGGTCTCGGCCGCAGTAACGCCCGCCGGCGAGGGTTCCCTCCAGATCGAGGCCCGAGAGCTGCGCTGGCCCCTGAAGATTCGCGTCGTGCCCATCGTGCCCCACGGACCGGAGCTGGCCTTCTCCAAAGACGCCTCCAGCTTCGAGACGACCGGGCGTTTTGTTATTCCGCTCCCCCCCTGGGGCGCTCCACCTCTCCAGCTATCGGGTCTATTTCCAGAATTCCACGCGCTACGGAGGGCAATGGAGTGAACCGGCCGTCGCGGTCTACAAACCATGAACGCCAACTCTGAGAGATCGACCGCAAACCGGCATGGAGGGGTTTTGCCACGGATCATCATGGCCGCGGCCGTGGGGTGGCTCTCCGGCTGTCAGGCCCCGCAGCCAGCAGAGGGAAAGCCCGAAACCATCCCTCGGGCATCGTTGCTGGAAACCGTCCAGCACAAGTTGCGTGCGGCCGAATTCGCCCTGTCCAGTCTCCGTTACGAAGCTGCGGCCCAGCATGCCGAGCAACTCTGGAAGCTCATCCCCCACCCCGGTGAGTTTCGAGGCTCGGTCAAGGAGTGCAAGGTCCTCCTCGACGCCGCGGCCCGGTCGGGAGAGATTCCCGTCCAGGCCTGGAGACAACAGGGTGATTTCATCAAAGAGCGCGGTGCGATCCTGACCTGTGGCCGGAGATACCAGGCCGCTGAAGCCTTCAATGCCCGGATACTCCGTGCCGTCCAGGAGATCACCCGAGACGTCGAGATGCTGGAGCTGCTGGGCGCCTACCACACCGACCGCCAGGCGGAATACCGCCGGTGGCGCCGCCGCCTGCACATCGCCTCGGCGCTCAGCGAGGCCCTCTCGCGCACCGGTCACAACCGTACGGCCATCGGCGTCCTCCGCAAATTTCGCTCTGCGGCCGAGGCCGGATTCCCGGACCAGATGCTTCTGCCCAAACTCCTTGGCGAATGGGACGAGTCCTGGGATCGCCTGGGCTTCGAGCAAACCGTGTCCCACGCGATCCAACCGAAGAAAGCCAAGCCGTGAAGGTGAGGGATGCGGAAAGCATGATGACCTTGCGGCCATTTCATCATCCTGGAGGATCGGAGCATCAATGGTCGGGCAATCCCCCGGCCGATCGCACTTACTCCTCAGCGCCGTCCCCCGGAACGGGACGCCGGAAAGGCCCGAACCGTCGCACGCTGGCCTTGGTGCTCTTCTGGTGTGGGTCTGGTCTGTTGGTGGCCGGTTGCAGCGAGGCTGAGAAGCCGGACGACGTTCGGCCGGAGGGCATGCGCACCGAGGGGCAACGCATACAGATCGAGCGCCGCCGGCGGACGAGTGAACGTCAGGCCAAGGATTTTGCCTCGGAGAGGATGCGGGCGTTGTGGGATCGCTATCAGAAGAACAAAGCCCCCCAGAAATACGACCCGGCCTTGGAGAAGCAGGCTCTTCGGGCCCTGGTTTCAGGTGATTTCCCCGAAAGCCTGCGCCAAGCGCGGCGGGCACTGGAGAACTACCAAGAGGCCTTTCCCACCGAAGCCCTGGTTACCTGGAATCACCTCCCGGGCATCTACCAGGCGTGGGTCGACGAGCGGGCCCGTCGGGAAACAGAAGATAGGAATTACCCGGTCGGCGCCGAACTGACCGACCCCGCACCATTGGAGATCCGCGAGAAGCGTCTGCGCCGCCTGGAGCTGGAGCTTCTGCTGGCCGCCGCCGAACTGTACACCGGTCAACCGGCGGCATCCTACGATCGATCCCGCCGGGTCAGCCACGCTACGAATCAGTTCCAGGGAGGGCCCCGCCTGCCTCAGAGGATCATCCTGGCCGGCCTGCTGCAGGCCCGGGCCCTGGTAGAACTCGGGCAACACCGGCAGGGCCTCGACGCCGCCGGAGGTGCCCTCCGGTTCGCCAAGGGTGGCCGCCTGCCCGACCTCCTTGAGGATCTCCAGGAGATTCAACTGGACCTGGCCGTGAACCTGGGAGACCACGGCACGGCGGGTGCCCTGGCGGCGGAGGTTGCCGAATCCGCCCGGGCCCGCGGTGATTTGCTGAGCCAACTGGACCATCTGCTGATTGTGGCCCGCACCGAAAAGCTGCTAGGCCGCCGGGCTGAATTCGAGCAGACTTGCAGTCGAGTCGATGACCTATGCGCCGAAGCCATGAACGCCTACCCGGCGGAAGCGGAGAACGCTCTCTACCGCTCCCATCTCGCCGGCCAACGAGGCAACGACAGGGAAGTCCGTCGCGCCCTCTTGCTGGCCGCCCAGCGCGCCGAATTGGCCGAAGGCGTTGATCGGGCCGACCTGCTGGTCACCCTGGCCGATAGATGGCTCCAGTTGGGTGAGCCGCAGAAAGGGGCCGAGCTGTACAGGGTAGTCGCCCAAGGTGATTACCCGGCCGGCACCAAATGCCGGGCCCTGCTGGGATTGGGCAAGACCAGGCTGATCTCGGGCGCCATCGACTACGCCATCGAGCCACTGACCGAGGCGCTAATCCTCTTCGAGAGTTCGCCTTTGCCGGACGACGTGAGTTCGATTCGGGGCCTGTGGGCCGACCGGCGTGCCGGTGTTTACGAGACCGCCATCCGCCAGGCGTTCTCCAGCGAGCAGTCCGAGTTGGTTCTCCAGTTGATGGAGCGCTCTCGAGCGCGGGCTCTTGGCAGGCAACTTCTTTGCTCCGGCATCGAACAACGAACAAGCGGGAATCACGATCGAGCAGCCCAGATCGACGCCGAACTTGCCGGCCGGAATCGCTTTCATCAGGACGTGGCCGTCCTGATCAGCGCCCTGGCCCCGGAGACCGTGGAACTCAACGTGCCGCAGATCCGCGAGCAGATCGAGGCGCGAAATCAGGGCCTGCGCTTCGAGTGCAGCCAACTACGGGCCGTCCCAGGCTCCGGCCAGGGCCCTCCTGATTCATACAAGGCGATGCCCAGAATAGACGCCTATGAGCTGATTGACACCATCGACGAAGGCGCCGTCGCCTTGATCTACTTCATCGGAGAGGAGCACTCTTACGTCACCCTGGTCTTCGCGGGCCGCCTGCAAGTGTTCGAATTGCCGATTAACGCGGAGGACCTCCACGCCCGGGTCGCACAGTTTCGCGAGGCGCTCGAGACGATAGGCACCCAGGAGATTGATCACGCCCCGGCACTCGAATGGCTCAGTGCCCGTCTCCTTCACCCGATCGCCGACCGCATTCCCGGCGGATCGCTGCTGGTCATGGTCCCCCACGGCCCGATGCACTATCTGCCACTGGGGGCATTGAAACTCCCCAACGACAAGTACCTCATCGAGGAGCACGCCATCGTCGTGTTGCCCGACCTCGGACTCCTCGAGAAGTGCCGAGAGAACAACCGCAAGAGGCTCGACACGATGCTGGCCATGGGCAACCCGGTGTCGGGTTTGGGCCTGTTTCCGCCACTACCGCACGCGGAATCGGAAGTACAGGCCCTGACCAAACTCTATGGCCAACACGCCAGGATGCTGACCGGTGATCAGGCAACCGAGTCCGCCATCGTCGGCCTGCTACCGGACTTCGACATCCTCCACTTCGCCACCCACGGCAAACTGGATCCCCAATCACCGAGCAATAGCGCCTTGCGGTTTGCCACCGGCGACGGCTTCGATGGACGACTGACCGTCCGGGAGATCCGAGAACTCCGCTTCCGGGCGAACCTCGTGGTGCTCAGCGCCTGCCAGACGAGCACTGATGCCCCCCGGCCCGGACGCCTGGTCTGGCCCGGTGACGATGTCGTCGGCCTCTGCCGGGCATTCATCGCCGCCGGGGCCCCCTCGGTAGTGTGCAGTCTTTGGCAGGCCGCGGACGAATCAACCGGACAGACCATGCACTCGTTCTACCAGCACCTGCGGGCCGGCAAGAACAAGGCCCAGGCCCTGCGCGCCGCCCAACTGGCCATGATGGCCCGGCATGTTCGATTGCGGATCGATGACCAGAATGGAGAATCAACGCCGGAGAAGGTGGTTCCCGGCGACCACCCCTTCTTCTGGGCCCCGTTCGTGCTGTTCGGAGACTGGAACTGATGGAGAGGTGACTTGCCCCGCCCACCCGGGCACGGATAACGGAATCGAGAGAGATGTTGCAGTACCCTGGCCTACTCGGACACGTCGCGATGCTCGCCGCCCTCGTTGTTGCCGGCTGCGGGAAAGAGCAAGAGATCGTCCTGGTCCACTACGAGCATGAAGACCCGGTCGTCGCCTATCTCATGAACTGGCAACCCGAGCGCAACTACCGACCGGGCTTCGCTACGCAAGGGGCCCGGAGAGAACCTTCGCTTAAACAAATGGTGGCCTTCTACGGCGACCTGGCCCGGGTCAAGGACCTGGCCCTGGAAGGCCGCCACGCCGAGGCCGGTCGCATGCTCCGTCAAATGCAGGATGCCGACCTGCCCTTGGAGCACGACAACATCCGCAGGTTGCAGGCGATTATCGATCGGCACCTTAAGGAGAAGGAACAATGAGGGCAGCTCGATCGACTGACCACGCCGCGCCGCAGGAGGCCGGGAGCCGATCGGTCCGCTCCCTATCTCGGCGTCATCGTCCGCCTGACCCATCCCGCCGGCGGCGACCCGGCAACCGATGGGCCGTGCTGGTAACGGGCGTGTTGCCCGGCGTGTTGCTTGCCGTCCATCCCGCCCTGGGCGGCGACTACCGCTACGAAGTCAACCGCTACCAGCCGCTACCACCCGCACCGGTCGCATCCTTGGCGGTCTATCCCCTGGATTACCCCTTCCCGGACGAGGGACTGGTCTCCTTCGCCAAAGCCCAGGCCAACCTGAAGTCCAACGTCGAAAAACTATACCGCCGCAGCGCCACCGTCGGTGCGGGCCGGCCGCACGACGTGCCGCCCTTCATGCACCCCCGTGACCTGCTGAGCCATTGCCTGTACCTCGACATCAAGGCCATGCAGGGCGAGTCCGATCATCGGCCGTGGATCTCCCGGGTCGACTTCGGGCCTGACCCGACAAAGATCGGCTTCTACGACCTGAAGATCACCGGTCGAATGGACGTGATCATCATGGACCAGGGCCAGACCCAGCAGCTCGACATCGTGCTCATCCTGTCGGCTCCGCGTGATCTCGGCTACGTACGCCGATTTCGCACCCGATTCTCCGCGCCGACCTACTGGCCCGGGCGCGAAGGAGCCATGCTGCCGGCGTTCCGCACCCTCAACCAGGAGCTTGGCAACTGGCTCCGCCGGGAGATCGCCGCCCTCGATGCCCGAGCCATGCAGGCCTCCCGACTCGACGAAGCCACCGCCTTCATCACCACCCAGTGGGACGAGGACTTGCCGCGTTTTTCGCGCCGGCTGCGCGACGCCATTCAAGGCGGCGCCCCCCCTACCGTGATCAGCACCTGGGCCCAGGCCTACTACGATCGGTGGTACGAATCGGGCATCCTCTACGACGATGTGGTGCTCTTGGTGCCCTCCCTGGAAAGCGCGGGGGCCGATATACTCTGCGATCACATCCTGAGGGCGTGGGCCGACAAGTACCAGGAACGTGACCGGACATTCGCCGCCGCCGGCGCCGGCCCAGCACCATCGATCATCCTGGCCATCGCCGCCGCCTGTGGGGGAACGATCGCCGACCCCGATCTCGGCACCTCAGCACACACTCCGGCGAGTAGTGCCGCAGCCGGAGCCATCGCCCTGCCCGCCGGGTTACGGGCCGAATTCCATCACCAACTTGCCAAACTCAACGTCGCCCCGGGGTTCGATGAGCGCGACATCGTAGCCCGGATCGAGAACGTCAACGGCCTGCGCTACCAGGGATTCAAAGAGAGACTCAGGAGCCGGCCGGACCGGGCGGTGGAGATCGCCGCCGAGTTCTACGCTGCCAACCGCCCGACCTTCGAGGATGTAGCCGCTGGCGCCGCTGACCGGCAGAGTCAGTTCGTCGGGGCGATGAATCCCGAATAGCAAACGGTCCCGAGAAGACGGCCCAAACTCAGGGTGCGTCGCAAGCCCTGCTTCTCGGGAACACCCCGGCGATACGCCGAGGCCTCAGGTGAGCCGGACCATACACCGGCGAGACGCCGGTGCCACCGGACGCCGCTGCCACAGTTGATTCCGAACAGGTACTCTGTCAATGCTCGTTTGCGGGTCCAAGCGAGCCGGGCCGTCCTCGGCCCGGTCTCTGCCGAACACGTCAGACGCCCGTCGTCTGGAGAATCAATCCACCAATGCATGCGTGACCGAGCACCCGCTCTTCAGTCGAGGAACTCGGCCTGGATATACTCGGCGGCTGCGGCAAAGTGCTTGGCGGCAAGCGAGAAATTCACCTTCATCGTTCGCAACTCGGACAACTTGCAGACCCGCGACTCTACCGGCGTTTTACGGTGGAGCGGAATCTGGGCCGAAGGTCCTTGGGCCAGACGTTCCTCGACCTCGGGCGAAAGAAGGAAGTCGATCAACTCCTGGGCGGCCTCCGCATGCGGCGCCCCTTTCACCACCGCCAGGGTGTTGGGTAGCACCAGCGTTCCCACGCCCCCCGTCGCCGTGTCGGGGAAGATGATTTGCACCGGCCTGCCGGCCTCCAACTCGATCAACGCATCGTCCGTATCCGTCAGGCCGAGGGCCAATCTGCCGGAGGCAACCATCTCGGCGCAGGTCTTGTTCCCGGCGACCACCTGAATATCGTTGGCCTTCAAGGATGCGAGAAGCCGCTTGGCCTTCGCCGCCCCGAGACGCCCGAACAGGCAGGCCACGTGGGAGGCGGTCGTTCCAAACAGCGGCTTGGCCATGCCGACTCTGCCGCGCCATCTTGGTTTGGCCAGGTCACGCACCGAACGGGGCATCTCTTCCGGCCGCACCTGCTCCGTGTTGACGATGATCACCCGCGCCCGGGCGGCAAAGCCGTACCAGTATCCCTGGGGATCGCGGTATTGAGCCGGGTAGAACTCGGCCTGCGGCGGCGCGCACGGCTGGAGCAAGCCCTCGGATTGCAGCCGGAGGGTGTTCAGTATCTCGTTGTTCCAAAAGACGTCGCACCGCGGCCGACCCGCCTCGGCCCGGATGCGGTTGGCCAGGCCGACCGTCTTGGTGGACTCCGTGTCATAAGCCGCCCGCACTTCGATACCCGTCCGGGCCGTGAACTCATCGAGAATGGGCTCCGAGAACTGGCGGTCCAGCGCCGTATAGACCACCACCTCTCCGCGGGTCGCTACCGGGGACTCCTGGGTTCCCGGTTCGGATTTATCCCCGCAGCCGGCGATTAGAACCACTGCGAGCCCGGCCGCCGCCAATCGGAGAGAACCGCCGCCAACCCGTCTTTGACCGGTCGATAACATGCTCACCTCGCCCAACTTGATCTCCTCAACAGCAACACCATCACCAAACACGGCAGAGCGATACTCACCACCGACAGAACCGCAAGCACCGCCAGGTCCCGGTACACGCCGTAGTGGATCAAGGTAAAGGCCCGCACCGCCACCGTCGCCCAGCCCGGCGGGGCCAACAGCATGGTCGCCCCGACTTCTGCAAAGCACAGAATCAGGCTCAGCAGACCGACCGCCACCGCGGATCTGGCGACCGCCGGCCAGTATACATGTCGTTGGGTGGCCAGCCAATCACACCCGTCCAGCCTCGCCGCCCACTCCAGTTCGACCGGGACCCGCCGGATGGCCGGCAGCAGCAGGAGGATCGCGATCGGCAGAAAACGGACCACGTAGCCCACCACCACGATCGCCGGTGAATCATAGATCGCCCCCGGCCACCCCGGGCGGTTCAGCATGCCGATCAGGCTGATCCCCACCACCGGAGCCGGCAGGGCCAGCAACACGATCACCGCCGTGCAGACCGGCCAGCGCCACCGCCTCCCGCGCACCGCGCACCAAGCCAATCCTACGGCCAGAGAGGCAATAACCAGCCCCGCGCTGGTGGCCAGCAGCGCCGAAACGAGCCATTCATCCCGCAGTACGGCCGCCGCCGCCAGGAATCCCCGTAGCGTACCGATTCGCTGACCGAGCGGCACCACTAGCACGCCGACCAGCAGCCCCGCCAGCAGGACCCCCGCCACCCCGACGCCGACCCGCCAGCGACCCAACCGGATGATCCGTGGTCGGTGGTCAAGCCGCCAGGGCCTTCCCTCGCCGAGCATCCTATACCGCGCCTGGAAGCCGGCCAGCATCACCGCCAAGACGATGAACAAAGGAGCCGCGGTAAGCAACGGGCCGCTCCGCGTCTGGTCCAACGCGAATTGGGTGTACACCTCTTCGGCGAAGGTGCGTACCATCAGAATGTCCGCAATCGTGTAATCAGTCGCCACCAGCAGGACGATCAGCATGGCCAGCGTGGCGATGCCCCAGCCGGCTTGGGGCAAGGTCACCCGCAGCAAGATAGAGCCCTCGCCGGCCTCGAGCAGGGCTTGTTCCTCCAACTCCCGGTCCGTGGCGCGAAACGCCACCCCCAAAACAACCATCGCCAGAGGCGCGTAGAGCAGCCCGTACAGCACTCCGCTGGCCGCCGCCGAGCCGGCCAGTGCTCCAATCGGAATCAACGAGAAGACGAAGACCATGCTGACGTAGATCGGCAGGCACGCTCCCAGAATCGCCGCCCCGGCCAACAGGCTACGACCGGGTGCGTCGGTCCGCCCGGCAATGATCCCGCCGAGCCCCCCCAGCAACACGGCGGTGACCACCGCCACGCCGCACACCACCGCCGTGTTGGCCAGCAGCTCCGACCAGCGGCCCACGTCCACGACCTCGCCCAGCGGTTCGCGGTCTGCAGCTGCCGACAGTCCCCCCACCGTCTTGGCCAGCGCGTAGCCGGGAACACTCACCGCCCCGGCCAGCACCAACCCATGCAGCGCCAACACTGCCGTCACCGCGAATCGCCGTTGCATTGGTTGAAGGGTCATCAGTAGTCGGGCAAAGATACCCGAGGTAACACTGGATAACCACCGCGCCACCCGATTCTCACCCAAACCACACCGAGACACTACCCCTACGGGCCCGGCAGCGTGGTGAAGTTATCCTCCACCGTGCCAGTCTCCACCCCGTCGGAATTCCGGGCCCTTACCCTGAAGGTGTATTCAGTCCCGGGCGAGAGAGCACCGGCCGTCACCGTGGTGGTCTGTACCCAGCCGCTGTTGCCCACCGGTGTTCCGCCGGCGGTCTCCTCCCACTCGAAGTAAAGGCCCGACAGGCCCAGGGTGAGATTAGTGAACGTCCCGCCGGCGGTGACCTCGATGGAATCAACGGTGATGGTCCCCGCAGCCAGGCCGGTCGGCGTCTCGATGGCCGTGGCCGCGGATGCGCCCGCCGAGTAACCCCCATAGTGCCGCGGATCGGAGCTGTCCCGGGCCCGCACGGAATAGGTGTGCACCGTGTTGGGAAGCAGGCCGTCGTCATTGAAAGTGCGAGACTCCTGCCACCCGCTGCTACTGCCGCCCGGTCCGCCATCGCCCCAATAGAAGAAGAAATACTCCACCGGCGGAGAATCATCGATCCCCTCCGTCGCGGTCATGGATAGCTCCGAGGTGCTGACCGGCGCCGGGAGAACCGCCCAAGTCATGGGATTGGGCTCCGGCGGCAACTCGTCGGGGGGCACGTACAGGAGCAGATCGACGAACCCTTGCAGGTCCGCCCCGTCGGTGTTGCCGTTGCGGTTCAGGTCGGCCAAGACGATGCGGCAGTCGGGATAAACCAGCACGTACCCGTCGGGATCGCTCAACGCCTGGATAAACGGATCGACGTCTCCCAGGTCAACCAAACCGTCGCAATTCAGGTCCCCGAAGACCCCTAACTGGGCGTCGGCGTGCCCAATGAGCACCCGCAATGTGACCTCGCTGGCCAGAACCGCATCCGCCAGGGTCATGGCGGACCCCACGTGAATATGTCCCCCGGCCACGTTCCAGACGGCGTCGTCGGGATCGGCGTGCAGGTCGTGGTACCAGTTGCCGTGGTAGCCGATGAAGTTCGACAGGTAGCGACTGTAGTCCAGCGGCTCGATATACGGATTGACGTTCGCCCCGGAAGCCGCCACCGCGTCCACGATGGCCTGCATCGGCAGCGACGAGTAGCGCTCCGTGCCATCGGGCTCGTCGTAGATCGGCAGCTCCGGGGTAGGCTGGAATGGTTCCAGATAGTCCGGCGTCCACATCGCCGAGACATAGGTCTTGTTGCCTCCCTCCATCTCCCAGTCCAGGTCGTAGTCCGCCCGGCTGAAAGTGATGATCGCGAAAGGCTGGACCTGATCGGTGATGAGCCACCAGTCGTAAGACGTGTCCTGGTAGTCCACCTCGAAGTCCCCTTCCCCCTTGCCGACCCCGTTGGGAAACTCCGGGAAGAAGGCATAGATGTTGTAGCCGCGGCCCTCCCAGTTCTCCCCTACCCAGCCGCCGGGGTTCTGCTCCGGATTGGTGCTGAATTGACGGAGCATCTCGTTGGTCGGCGGCCAATACCCCGTGATCATTATGTTCGGCAGGTTGTTTCGAGACAGGTTGACGACGGCGTTCGCCCCGCGGCGCTGCTCGCCGCGGAGGACCCGAGCATAAGCAGGCAACTCCCCTCCCTCGGGCTCACGGGACTCCTGGGCGACCGCCGGCAACGACAACGCCCCTGCCGCCGCCGTGGCAGCGACTATGCAACCCCAGAGACGGCCCGAACCGGTGCTTCTCATACTCAGCCTCCTTGTCGACAGCACGCCCGCTTACTCTCCCAGTGTACCAATTCGGCTCCCCATACAAAACCCCCGGCAAGCAGTCCCCTCAGCACCGGTAGGCGCGGAAAGGCCGCCCCTCTCTCAACGCTCGTCACCCCCATCCGCCCACCAAGAAAGCGGCCCCCGGGGCAATAACCCCGGGGGCCGCTGGAAACTCTTGCTCTGCCAACCAACTACCCTAGGGCGACGCAACCGCGCACCCCGCCGGGTGGCAGCTGACGGCTACGGACAGCTAAACCCTGAACAACACGACTCGCCGTCGAACCAGACGCCGCCGATCATCTCACACTCCTCGGGAATGACATCAGCGACGCAAACTCCACCGTCGCAACAGGCCCCCGTCGCCGGACACGGACAGGTGATCTCCAACGTGGTCACGAACGCGTTGCCACCGCTCTCAAACGAACTCACCTCGACGAGGTAGGTATGGTCGACGATCAGGCCGTCGACACAGAAGGCCGACAGCCAGCCGGGGTTATCGGGGGGTACGCCGCAGGCATCTTCCGAACAGGCCGTGGCCCGGCCGAAGTTCGTGCAGGTTCCCGACCACAGCGTGATCTGGGTATCCAGGGGCGTGTCGCCGGGCGTATCCGGGCTGTTGCAGGTCTTCATCTGCACCGAGGTGGCCGGCGCCACGAAGGTGTACCAGGCCGAATTGCTCGCCTGGTTCGGTCCGGTGTAGTAGCAAGGAATCAGCGGGTCGTTTTGCGTATCGCCGGTCATCTGGGCGAGGTCGATGACCCTGCTATCCCCGCACGTGATCACTTCAGCCTCCGCACAGGCATCAGGGCCAACGCCCAGAATGGGACATGCCTCGCAGGAGATGGTCAGCACTCCCGGGCCGCCGCCATTATTCCAACCGCCGATGCGGATCAGGTACTCATGGGGGTACGACGGAACCGTCAGCTCCACCCTGCTCGGCCCGGCTCCGAGGCCGCAATCGTCGTCGCTACAGAGAAGATCCGTATCGAGGCCGATTGCGCCGCAAACAGTCGTGTCGTACACCGCCAGTACGCTGTCGTATTCCGTGCCGTCGCACATGGAGAGACAGAACGTATCGCCGGCGCAGTCCGTCGGTGCCGTCCAGAGCCACCACAGATCCGCACTCGGTCCCGTGTCCGGGGCGTCGACGCACGTGGCATTCTCATGCTCCGTGGTGGCGCAGGTGGAATCGAAGGCCCAACTACCCAGGCCGGAGATCGCCGTCGCGTTGGCGCAGAGGTCATTGCCCGCCGGCGGCGAACCAGCGGTGGCGTTGACGTTGATGGTCCAGGGGCCGATGCCCCCATCCGCCGGATCACTGGAGATCGCGTAGTAGTAGGTGCCTATCGGGATATTCCCCCAGGTAACGGATATCCGCCCGTCGCCCGCGCCCTCAACACACTCATCCCAGGTGGTGAATCCATAGGAATCATCGCAGACACAGGAGGTGAAGAGGTCGTATATGACCGCTCCCGGAGGCGTCTCCGAATCACAGTAATCGACGGTGATGTCCGAGCACTCGGTCACCTGGAACCCGATCCAAACCGACGGGGCAATAGTCGTACAACTCTCGTCGGTGGCACAGGTGTTGTCTCCCGAGAAGGTCAGCGGCGTCCCCGCCACGACTGCCGGAGTCGGGATCCCTACGCATCCGTTGCCCGAAGGTTCCTCGTAAGAACAGATACACTCCGCGCAGGCCGTGCCCTCCCCCTCGAAAAACCCGCCCGCGTCAGAACAGTCCGTCGCATACATCGTCTCGCAGGTGTCCTGGGCCTCGAAGCAGCAGGCCCCGACGCACGGAGCCGTACAATCTTCGCCGGAATTCCAGTTCGGGAAAGTATAGGCGTCGCATTCGGATTCCGTCAGGTCGGGCACGCACCGCCCGCCGCACCATCCATGAAGCAAGGCGTCGACAAACATGCTCATGTCTTTCTCGTCCAGGGCACCCCCGCTGTCGTCCATGTCGGCGAGCGCGCAGTTCCCGGGACCGCCGGTCCCCAGATAGCAATTCACGAACCCGGTCACGTCGTCGCCGTCGACCTCGGCATTCTCGATCACGTCCCCCTTGCAGTCGAAGGTGAGCCTGCAGCAGGCACCAGCACAGGGGGTCGGATCACAGGGACGGTCTTCAGAGTAAGTGCCCTGCAGAAGCGCGCAGTCACCTACCGGGTCTTGGGAGGGATAGCCGACCTTCGTACAGAGGGCGTCCTGGCAGCAGGACCCGCCGCCGCACAGCGGGTCCAGATCAGCGCACAGCGTATCTTGAGTCCACCGTTGCTGGGTGCCGACCTGGCCAAGGCAGTCGAGATACGACATGTTGTCCTCGCAATGGTACGCGAACCCCGCATCCAGCCAGCAACAGGACCCGACCGGACAAGTTCCCGTCTGCCCATGGATGCAGAACGCCATGTCCGTGGGCGTAAACGGCGAGTAGGCCACCGATCCTGCAGTCCAGGTGCCAACCCCTCCCGGCACATTGAGGACATAGGACTCGGAACCCATGTCCTGGGTGGCATTTCCGACCCAGAAACTACCGAAAACGGGGGCGTTCTGAACCGGACGCATGCCGATCCACCACGTCCCGGGCGGCACGCAGATGGGGGTGTCCAGGGTGACCTCGTACAACCAGACACGAAGCCCACCCGTTCCCCACAGGTCGCACGAATCTTGCCGGGTGGCGGTGGCCGCGTTTCCCTCGGCCTCGCTCAACTCCGTCCAGACCGTGCCCGGAGAGCCGCCGTTGTCCATCAGGACCATGATCTCTATCGCTCCGGTGAAGTGGAACATGATGCTCTCGGCCGTCCACCAGCTCATCCCCGTAATGTCCGTCGTCTCAGTGAAGGTAATGTCATCGACCACCCAAGAGTCATGCACCGTGGTCAAGCGCGTGGCTATATAGGCGACGGTACCATCGGGAGGACCGTTGTCCCAGACCGCCTCAGCACAAACGCCCCCGCGACCAGTCGTCTCGGTGGACTTCTCTACCGCCGGCCGGACAATAGATGTCGCTAGCTCCCGGCCGGGCCCATCGGCCACCGCCGTGCCAATCGCCATGAACATACAAATGGCAACCGTGACGCCGGTCACAAACATCGCTTTGCGTTTCATACCGCTACTCCTTCCGCCAGTGATGAATAATTCCCACCCGGTCCGTCCGCGCACGCGGCCCGCTGACCGTTAAAACCATGACTGCACTGCAGCGCTGGCCAACACCCCAGCACCAACCACGCGCAACCCGCCGCCGCACCGCTTCGGCCTTGCCGGACGCCGGCGCGACGACTCTGCTGCTCGCCTGGTCAGGTACTCGAGGCTTCTCTCAGCCCGGACGTGGGGTGGACGGATGTCTGGGTGCCCCAGACCCTGTCCTCAAGCTAACTCATGGACTTGAGTCGCATGATTCTAAGCTCTTCCCGCTCCGGCCAGAGCTAACGCTAGAGCCCGCTCTTATCTCGCCCACTCCCGTCCAAAAACGACGGGACAATCTTCCTTGATAGGCACTCCACCACGTATACTTATACTCGGATGCCACCCTCCCTGTCAAGGATCAGCGGCCTTTCCGCCCTTTGACACCACCAGAGCCAAGATCAAATAAACACCGCCAACCCGCCTGCCCGACGCCGACCCCGCCGCGAGGATTGGCTTCTCTTGGCCAGTTCCACCCCCCCCTGGAGTCCCAATAAAGGCCCTCAGACTACCCCCACGCGAGGCAGCGAGCCCGCGGAACCGACCCCCCCCGGGGGCTCCCCCTGCTCTACTGACCACGCCGGATGCACGGTTCGACGCCTCCCACTGCCGAGTCAACCACCCCACCCCACTCTGATCGTCCACCGCCGCCAAGACCGCTCAAACCCGCAACTCTCGACGTTTCGATGTTCTTGCGTCTTGACGTTTCGACGTTTCGACGTTTTGACTTTTCGACGTTTCGACCTTTCCCCCCTACGGCACAATCACCACGCAATCACCCGTAGTGCTAAAGGCGGCCCCGCTGACCAGCAAGCCCCGAACCACCAACTCGATCTCCTCACCCCCACTCAGGTCATCCAACTCGAGTGCCGCAACCACCTCCTCCACCCTGAACTTCATGACCAGATCGTCGATCCCGTCGCCCGACCAATCGTCACAATCGCACCCCCCACCCTCGAACGGCGTGGCCACGTCCTCAATCACCGAGTGCGGCCCCGGCGGCCCCTCATTAGGAGCCACCGCCCCCCCCACTCCGTCCGCCCGCTCCAGAACCACCGACGACACGTCGATCTGGGCCACGTCGAATACAGCCTGGCCCACGACCGCCACCGGCAGATAACCGTGGCTGCTCCGATTCAACGGATTCGGACACCCCCCCGGCCTGACATCCAAGCCCGGCTCGCATTCATCCAGAATGTTATTCCCGTTGTAGTCCACGCCCGTGCCCAGGGCTATATCCAGGTAGTCCGCGACCTCGTTGCCGTTGCAGTCGTGATACTCGTCGGCCCCCATGTCGACGACGGCCTCACCATCTCCGTCCCCATCCGCGACCCGCCCCTCGTCGTCCATGTCCGCCGCCCCCGGCTCGACCACCAAGTCCGGATCCCCGGCCTCGATGCACGGCGAGGCCTCGGTCAAGTGATAATCCCCCTCCACCCAAACGTCGTCCCCCGACTCCTCCGGCGTCCCGTTGTCATCCCAGTGTCCGGCCTCCACCAACAACGGATCATCCCCGATGTTGCCGTTGCCACTCAGCGTATCCAGCCCCTGGATGCACGTGTGGGCCACGTTCAACGAGTCGGAGCCCCCGATCTGGGCCGCCTCGTCTATCTCTCCATCGCGCCGGTTACCCCAGATGATGCAGTTGGTCACTGTTGCGTCGACGCCCGGCGCGACGTGTATCCCTCCACCGTCCCCTGTGGTTCCATTTATGACGTTCCCGAGCAAAGTGCAACCGGTTAGCGTCGCAGTACCCGAGTACTCGATGAACACTGCGCCGCCATGATTATCGGCCGCGTTGGCCGTGAACTCACAGTTGAGTAGCGTCGAACTCCCCATTTCGCCACGGAACCCTCCTCCAGACTTCGACCACACGTGCTGAATCCGGCTGTCCCCTGAGTCTGGCATCATCCCTTCAATCCGGCGTACGGGATTCTCCGAGAATGTGCCACTGCGGGCCAAAAGACCGACATCCGAGTAATAGAGTTCAACGCCGCGTGACCGAGGGTTCCCGCCAAGCGTGGATGCCCAGAGTGCAGCAGCACCATGTTGGTTCAAGAACCGACCTTGGGAGATTGGCGCCAAGTTCTCAACGAAAGTGTGATCGTGTAAGGCGTGGTCGCCCTGCCTGCTGTTAATGCCACCACCGTCGATAGCTGCGTTTTCTTTGAACGAGCAATGAACCAGTCTGGTGTTGCCATAGGCGTGCATCCCTCCACCATTCGTGGCTGCCGAGTTACGCTCGAATACGCAGTCAGTCAAGATCGCCCCGTCGCCAGTGAACGGACCCCAGGTAACCAATCCTCCGCCGCTGCTCGAAGCAATGTTGCCAACAAACCTGCATTTCGTGAGCTTCGGAATAGCGCTACCAAGCAAACTGCGGGTGCTCATGCCACCACCCTTCCACGCAGAGTTGCGAACGAAGCTGCACTCCGTCAGCGTTGCGCTCCATTCGCCGTACATACCACCACCGGTATGCTCGGCGACGTTCTCTACGAAGGTACACCCAATCAAGATTGGAGATCCTAACGTGTATAATCCTCCCCCAGCAAAGCTGGCTATGTTATGCTCGAACGCACAGTCAGTCAGTGTCGGATTGCCATCCTCGCTGTGCAGCCCGCCACCGAGCAAAGCCGAGTTCCAGCTGAATCTGCATTCGGCCAGTGTTGGGCTGCCGTCCTTGAGGTAGAGCCCGCCGCCGAGGAAAGCCGAGTTCCAGCTGAATATGCAGTTGACTACCGTCGGGCTACTGTTGCTGCTGTACATTCCACCACCGCATGTGGACCCTCTGGCGCTAGCCCCTGTCCCGCCGGTAATTGTGAAGCCCTCTAGGACGCTGCTCGGCCCCTCACCGCTCGTGCAGGTCACCACCGTACCGCTACCATTCGCGTCGATGGTGGTAACCGCCGGGCCGTCAGAACTCCGCACCGTGATCGCCTTGCCGAGGAAGTCGATGTTCTCGTAGTACCGCCCCTCCGCGTTGCAGTCGTTCGGCAGCACCACAACCACGTCCCCATCTTCCGCCGCCTCGATCGCCGCCTGGATCGTCGCGTATCCGTAGGCCCCGTTGCACTGCACCACGAGTTCCGCCCCGCCGCCGCGGGCCTCGATCCCCTCAACGAGGTCCCCCATGTGCTCCCGGCTCATTCGATCCCGCCTCGCGACGACCGCCTCAGACCCAGACGCCGAATCATCCCGGGCCTCCAACATCGTCAGCCCTAACCCGGCAAAAACCAGCATTGCCACCCAACCACACTTGTTTCCAATCATCGCTCGCTCCTTGAAAAAGAAAATGAATGATGAAGCACGCTAATCCTCGTTGCCTAGCAGGCAGACTGCTAATCACGGCCCGCTCGGGGCCGCAGGTCGGCGCCGGCATCCCCGCAGGGGGATTGCCCGGCGCAGCTCCGGCGTGGGGGCCGGCCCGAGCCACAGGGGAGACGCACCGCGGGCTCGCCTCGGCAGGCTGCGCGAAGACTCCCCACCGGCGATCCCGCGGGCGACAGGCGCGGACCGACCCCACAACGGCCAGATGGTCGGCGCAGGACTACTGGACTGGGTCAGGCAAGCGGTGAGAAGGCAATGGCGGGCGCCACGGCCTACAGGCAGGCCGTGCGGGTATGAACGTCAGAATATGATAACACCGAGTATAATCGTGCCCTGCTCCTCTGCTTCCCGAGCAAGTCCGATAGCCGCTGGTCTCCATTCATTATACACCACACCAGGTGTCCTGGCCAGTAATTTTTCGGACTCCCCATCCACTGGATCACCCTCCGCCCAGCCAGACCCCACACCACCACCGCCAAAACCGCCCTACCCCGCCAGTTTCGACGTTTCGACCTCTTGACGTTTCAACGTTTCGACCTCTCGACGTTTCGACGTTTCGACCTCTTGACGTTTCGACGTTTCGACGTTTTCCCCCCCCTCCTCCCAGAGAGAACGCTGATCAAGACTCTATGTTGTCTTGACCAAAGGACCACCACCGGGTGCCACCGGCGGCTTGCCCGCCAGTGCTTTGCCGACCGGAGCCTCGGGCCGACGTTCCCGGGCCCCTCGGCTGGACAGGAGCCATGCGCGCCACACCGCCACAGCCCAAGACTTTGCGGCCGTTTGCGGGCGTTTGCACTTTTTTATTGCCCGCCGCACCCCTCCCCCCCCGGGGTGAAAAAAATACCGCCCCGCAGGAGAAAAAAATGCCCCCTGGCAGAAAGCAGAAAGCAGAAAGCTGAAAGCTGACCGCTGAGAGCTCCTACAAATTCCGGCAAATACCGGCAAATTCCACTTTTTTTCTTGGGGGGGGGTGAAACTCCTTCCTGCCCGGGCCTGCCGAGAGTTTGAGAACTTTTTGGTTTTGACGCACTCCCACGTCGCTGGCCGGGCTGACC